>JAGCUO010000127.1 GCA_017962825.1 Lachnospiraceae bacterium
GGCTCAGTCGGTAGAGCGTCGCCTTGGTAAGGCGGAGGTCACCAGTTCGATTCTGGTCATCAGCTCTAAGCCCGAAACCAATACGGTTTCGGGCTTTTTTTTTACTCCGAAATACTATAGACTTAATCTGTAGTTTTTGTTTGCTTTTTGGAGTATCGGCAATGAAAAAATCTATAAAGAAATACAAGTCTTTTCTCGAGGTTATTTTTTCCGCAGCACTTTCGGTTTTATTCTTCAGCATTCTTTGCTCATGCGGAAAAGACGAACCTGATCTCAGCAGTATCAGTGAAATTCCCGGAACATTTTTGGAAGCGGTAAAGAATCTCGACAGGGATGCTGCATTTGAATGTTCGCCCGAATTCGATTCATCCGAATGGGATGAACTTAATGAAGATCAGAAACATATCATGCAGAGCATAATGTCCTATGCCGAAATAACTGAAATGGAAGATCCTGTTTTCTACGAGGAAACAGGAATCGCAGATATGAAAGTTACGATTTCATACATCTCCATAGAGGGTATTGTGAGAGCAGGAATCAGCAGGTATGTGACTGAAGCGCGGCTCAGCGAAGTTCTTGAGGATTATGATGATCCCGAAGATAAGACCTTGACTTTGGATTTTGAATATGATGAAGAAGATGCGTGCTGGAATCTGACTAAATCCTCCGCTCGTAAAATATGCAAACTGTTTTCTTTTGATCTCGCTCAGGTATTTGAAATCGTAGATATCTCCCCCGATGAATGCAAAGACATAGTAATGTCTTATCTTGAGGGAATTGCAGCGTGTACGGATGCGGATTCTTTCCCTGATGAATTTGATCTGGAATCTTACCGTTTCTATGATGATTCACTTTTGGGCGGAGAGGGAAGCCTTACGGAAGATGCTGTGGCACGTTTTGCAGCCGCATATGCAGAGTATATTCTTTCACATGATCCGTATGTTGCAAGAACCGATGCATACGTTGGCTATTTGGACATGCAGGTGCCTTCAAGCACTGATCTTCAAAATGCTCTTTATTCCGAAGAATACAATAGAAATTTTTTCATAAATCTGGTCAGATATATGTATTCCGATATGGATATTGAAGAACTGTCGGATATCCAGACTGCACTTATTTACGATACCATTGCAGATGCAATCCCTGATTGCGGTTCTGAAGATTATTGGGCAATCTTTGAAGTATCACCTTCTAAAGATTCGGAAGTCCCCTGTAGCTTTGACAGAGATATTATAACCGGACCTGCAAACAATGAGATTACAATCCCGATTACGATGGAGGATGTCTACCGTTATTTCGAAGAGGCAATAAATTATCTGCATGATAACGGAGAGGCAGATGACGAGTTGTACGAAACGATGCTTGAAAATATTCCCGATCTGGATGCATGCTTTACTTTCGAAGCAGACGTCAGCAGATCCGGACATCCCAATCAGGCTGTCGATACATATATGTATGTGCCTTCATGGTGTACGGATGGCAGTTTGTTCTATGGAGAATCCGAAACCGATGATCAGGGATTCCGTATGCTTTATTCCGGACAGCCGGAATGGGGTGTTTTAGCCGGATATTATATTGACGATGAAGGAATATGGATTTCGAATTATTTTGAACATTTATTCTTCCCGACCGATGAGGTTATTGTAGGCTGGTGGGTGGATGGTGAACTTATGGTTGATACACAGATTGTTCTGGCAGACGCATTCACAAATGAAATAGAAGTATTCCTTCCCGTAGATGAATTGCCCGAATCGGGAACTTATGAAATGCGTATTTGGGAAACGGATCATATCCACGTCATCGCATATGTAACGATTACCAGATAAAGTTCATTTAACATGATTTAAAACAGGTTAGGAGAATTATGGGAAAACTGATAGGAATTGACCTTGGAACTACAAACAGCCTTGTCTGCATATGGGAAGACGGGAAATCCAAACTGATCCCCAATGCATTCGGAGAGTATCTTACCCCGAGCGTTGTCGGCTTCGGTGAAAAGGGCGAGGTGTTTGTCGGTAAGACCGCAAAAGAGCGCCTTGTAACGGATCCCGGCAATACATATGAGTTCTTTAAGAGAAATATGGGAAAGAAGACCCACGGGAAGTATACGCCCGAAGAACTGTCTTCTTTTGTGCTGAGAAGTCTTAAGGCCGATGCGGAAAACTATCTTGGTGAGCCTGTAGAAGAAGCGGTCATAAGTGTTCCTGCATACTTTGATGATAAAGCAAGAAAAGCGACCAAGAACGCCGGAGCTCTTGCAGGGCTCAAAGTAGAAAGGATCATCAACGAGCCTTCCGCCGCAGCACTCGGCTATCTCAAAGGAGAAGGTGACAACAACGCCGATGGAGAAGAGCGCGTCATGCTCATCTTTGATTTCGGTGGAGGTACTCTTGATGTCTCACTGGTAGAGACATTTGAGAACGTTGTGGAGATCGTTTCCGTAAGTGGAGATAACGTTCTCGGCGGTTTGGATTTTGACAAGGTGATCGCGGATTACTTTATCAAAGAAGCAGGACTTGATAAGGATAAAGTTTCACATCAGGAATACAACATTATCTTAAAAGCTTCCGAAAAAGCAAAAAGAGAACTGACGGACAGCACGTCTTCCAAGATCGAGGTGCGTTCGGATGAATTATCCGGATCTGTTGAGATAACGAATAAAAAGCTTATCGATATTTCTGCGCCCGTTTTGAAAAAGATTTATAAACCCGTTCAGGATCTTCTGAGAAATTCCGGATACACCCCGGAATCACTGACCGATGTGATTATGGTCGGCGGATCCAGTAAGATGCCTATCATAAAGCATTATCTCGAGCATATCCTGAACAGGGATGATATATGTGTTGAATCGCCCGATTATATGATTGCCATCGGCATGGGTGTATATGCGGGTATCAAAGAGAGGGATGATGATGTTAAGGATGTGATCTTAACGGATGTATGTCCTTTTTCGATGGGAGTCAGCATACATAATCCTATGAATCCGAACAAATGTCTCTCATCATTTATCATTTCCAGAAATACGGCACTTCCCATCAGCCATACCCAGCTTTATCATCCGGTCGCGGATAAGCAAAAATCGGTTAAATTCGAGATCTTCCAGGGGGAAGAGTATCTGTCGGATCTGAATAAGACACTGGGAACGATCGAAATAAAGCTTCCGGCTGAGGTGACAACGCAAACACAGATCTTTGTCACGTTTTCTTATGACATTAACGGAATTTTGGTGGTAGATATTGCCATACCTGAATTCAAGATCACCAGGAACAAGGTAATCGTTAATGAGGAGATCGATTATACTGAGGAATTTATCGAGAAGAAGGTCGGTGAACTTAATAAGCTCAAGATGATCGATCGCAACGAGGAGGAAGACAGGCAGATAGTTGAATGGGGAAGCAGATTGTTTGCCCAGACATCCGGATTGCTCAAAATCGACATAGAGAAGAAACTGGCAAAATTCCAGCAGGTTGTATATCGCAGGGAAGACATTTATAACAAGATACGTTTGAGAAATTACATGAAAAAGTATCTTCTTCATGTTGAAGCAATGATGATCAAAGAGTGTTTTAATTTTGAAGATGATTCGTGGCAGGATGACGAAGACAAAATTGTGGATGAGATCTTCAGTGACTGGGAGGATGAATAAGTGGCCTATTTTAATCTTAATGAGGCCTATCGCATACTTGGCATAGAACCGGGTTCCGATATCAAGGAAGTTAAAAAAGCATATGCGTCGCTCATAAAACAGTATCATCCCGAGGAGCATCCCGAAGAGTGGAAAAAAATACATGATGCATATACTCTGGTATGCGATCATTTAAATAACCCCCAAAAGCCGATCATTAATTCAAATGTAATTGTCATCGATGACATTAAATCTTCTCCCAAACAGGAAGAGCCTGAGTTTTCCGAAGATGCGGATGAGAAAAGCAATCCTATCGAGAATATAGATGAGGAGCTCAAGTCATTTAATGTTCCGCAGGATAAGCTTAAGCCTCTAAAGGAAATAGATGAAGAAGAGCTTCTTTTGGACAGTCTTCTTTATGAGGCCAAAAAAGAAAACGGTGAAGCATCGTTTGGCACAGGGGATGATCCTTCCAAGGATCTGGTATATTTTTCGGATATTTTCGAGCTGATAAATAAACTTCAGGATCCTGACATCGTGGTGTACGGAAAGCCTGTGATCGCAATCGAGAGATTTTTGGAACTGCATAACCATGAGAAGTATGATCATGCTATGCTTTTTCCTGAATTTGTCAGCCGCCTGACGGAAGTCTTGCGTAAATCGTATCTTGACCCCGATATCAGATCGTATCTTGAAGGCGATGTGATAAAGGCCGAAAGATTATATATAGATCGTGAAGGCAAACCTGCTTATTCCAAGTTGTTACAAACTGCAGAGGCCCTGAACTCCAAAAGCGTGTTTATGGCAAATGTGGCAATGGAAAGAAGTAAGCTGGACGGTTCCTGGAAAAAAGCTTCCCGGCGCAGTGAGAGAATGACGGCGGTTCGAATGGCGTGGGTGATACTGGTGATCATATTCTCGGTGATAGGTTTTATTGCCAGAATATTTCATAAGCCGCACTCAAGTACTCCCACCACATCTGCCGTACTGAGTAACATGCCTGCTCCGGAGATTCCCAAACCTTTTGAGATTGCCATGCTTGCTTCGCAAAACGAAATAGATTATGAGCAGGTACTTGCGGATTATGATGTTTTCCTGGAGGAGTGTAAAGAATTCTTTGAAAAATATGATATAGAAGACAACTCCGATCCCGAAGTATCGGTAAAATATAAAGAATTGTCGGATAAGAGAACCGAATTTTTAGTGTATGAGAGTGTTTTGGCATCCGATGGTTCCGATAACGGGGATTCGGCTATAAATACGGAGATGAAAAGATACCGGAAAGAGGTGGAAGCCGTATGGGAAGACTGGGAAACGGAAGATTCTGCAAATTTGCCATAATTGTCAAAATATTCTAAAATATAAATAACTTTGGTTAAATATTACCTTGTATCGCAAAAGGCTGTTTTAGGGGTAGAACGGAAAGGATGGGGAAATGCGTAGGAGGGTTAATTATCCGATAGTTGTCAGGCTGGAAGATATCTGTCCCACAATGGATCTTGATAAGTTTGCGCTTTACAAGAATTTCTTTGATGAGACCGGTATTAAGCCGCTTCTTTGTATCGTTCCCGACAACAAGGATCCCAAGCTGGTAAAGGGTACATTCAACAGGGATTTCTGGGGACTTATGAGAAGACTAAAAGATGAGGGATGGACCATCGGAATGCATGGAACTCATCACCTCGCTACGGGAAAGAGCGCGGGCATCATCAGCGGTGATGTGCCTACCGAATTTGCCGGAAGAAGCTACGAATCCCAGCTTAAAATGCTCAGGGAAGGCAAGCATCTCCTTGCCCAGAACGGACTTGATACCGAAGTTTTTGTAGCACCTCATCATTCCTATGACTTGAATACTTTGAGAGCCTGCTCGAAGCTCGGTCTCAGATATGTGTCCGACGGAATGAGCAAGCATCCCTACATGCTTGAAGGTGTAAAGTGCATTCCCGCGACACCTTTCTGGAAATATCACAGAAGCGGTGTACTTACCATGTGTGTCAATTGCAGCCTTGAAAATCTTGACGGAAGAGAGACCATCTTTGAGTTCTTAAGAGCCAACCTCTACAATGTCATCAGCTTTGAGGAGGCCTGCAATTTAAAGACCAGACCCTATTTCCTGGCCCGCATAAGCGAAAAGAGAGCGATCAGGAGATGCAACAGGATCAGATCATATGAAAGAAGGAAAAACGGACAGGATTAACTGTTCGCCGGAGGTTTTTGTAAAATGGAAAAACCCGCAATTCTCGGCGGTACGCCGGTGAGGGATAACAAGATCTACTACGGAAGGCAGTGGGTGAGCGAAGAAGACATCGCTGCCGTATCCGAGGTTCTGAGAGGACCTTATATAACATGCGGACCTAAGGTCACCGAAGCTGAGAGAAAGCTTGAGAGCTATACCGGTGCCAAGCATGCCGTTGTGGTAAACAGCGGAACCAGCGCGCTTCACTGTGCATGTATCGCAGCAGGCGTAGGAGAGGGAGATGAAGTTATCACAACCCCCATAACCTTTGCCGCATCAGCTAACTGTGCATTGTACTGCGGTGCGAAACCTGTTTTTGCCGACATCGATCCCGAGACTTACAACATCGATCCGGAAAGTATCAGAAAATGTATCACCGATAAGACCAAGGCGGTCATTGCGGTTGATTACACCGGACAGGCTGTTAAGGCGGATGAGATAAGAGCGATCTGTGATGAATTCGGTCTTGTTTTCATAGAGGATGCCGCTCATTCCATCGGAACCAAATACAAAGGAAAATATGTGGGAAACATCGCCGACATGACCTGTTTTTCTTTTCACCCCGTTAAGACCGTAACTGCGGGTGAGGGCGGCGCGATCCTTACTAACGATGACGATCTTTATACCAAGCTTGTGCTTGCACATGCTCACGGTATCACCCATGATGAGGCTCTTATGGAAGATGCACCTCACGAGGGTGAATGGTACTATGAGGAAATCTCACTTGGTTACAACTACCGTATGACGGATTTTCAGGCAGCGCTTCTCATCAGTCAGCTGGGCAGGATCGATGAGTTCGTGGCTCGCAGAAAAGAGATCGTTAAGAGATACGATGAAGCATTTGCAAATGTTCCCGGTATCATCATTCAGAAGAATATTCCCGAATCCGATACCTCCAGACATTTGTATGTTATAAGACTTGATCTTGATAAGCTTACATGCACCAGAAGAGAATTCTTCGATGCCATGAGTGCGGAGAACGTTCAGTGCCAGATCCATTACGTTCCCGTATATTGGTTCCCTTACTACAGACATCTAGGATATGAAAAGGGTCTTTGCCCCAACGCAGAAGAGGTCTACAAGGGCATCATGAGTATTCCGCTCTATCCCAAAATGACCGACAAGGATGTTGAGGATACCATTCATGCGGTAACCAAGCTTGCAACGTATTACGCAAAATAAAACAGAGAGCATAACAATAAAAAGCCGGCGGGGGGACTTTTGCGATAAGGGGTAAAAGATTCTTTTCTGAACGGCTTTTGTTATTTCGAATGTTAAAGGATAAATGATATGAAAAAGGCATTAATTACCGGTATTACCGGACAGGACGGAAGCTATCTTGCCGAATTTCTGCTTGAGAAGGGATATGAAGTTCACGGCATCGTAAGAAGATCTTCCGTAGACTACAGGGAAAGGATCGCCCACCTTGAAGGCAAGGAGAATTTCTTCCTTCATAACGGTGATCTTACAGATTCCTTAAGTATGGTAGGTCTCATCACCAAAATAAGACCTGATGAGATCTATAATCTTGCGGCACAGAGCCACGTTCAGGTTTCTTTTGACGTACCTGAATTTACCGCTGATGTTGATGCTGTCGGAGTACTCAGGGTTCTTGAAGCGGTAAGGATTGCGGGACTTGCGGATACCTGCCGTATTTATCAGGCATCCACTTCCGAGCTCTACGGAAAAGTGGAGGAGGTTCCCCAGAGCGAGAAGACTCCTTTCCATCCTTATTCTCCCTACGCTGTCGCAAAACAGTACGGATACTGGATCGTAAAAGAGTACCGTGAAGCATATAACATGTTTGCCTGCTCCGGAATCCTCTTTAATCATGAATCCGAAAGACGCGGAGAGACCTTTGTAACACGTAAGATCACTCTTGCTGCCGCACGTATAGCAGCCGGAATTCAGGATAAACTCTATCTCGGAAATCTCTCGTCTCTTCGTGACTGGGGATATGCCAAGGATTATGTTAAATGCATGTGGCTTATGCTTCAGAATGAGAAGCCCGATGATTTTGTAATAGCAACCGGCGTACAGCATTCCGTAAGAGAGTTCTGCACACTTGCTTTTCACTACGCAGGTATAGAACTTGAATTCAAGGGAGAGGGCGTTGATGAAAAGGGCTATGACATGGCTACGGGCAAGGTACTCGTGGAAGTAAGCCACGACTTTTTCAGACCCACGGATGTGGTCAATCTTTTGGGAGATCCTTCTAAGGCCGCAAAGGAACTGGGATGGAATCCTACCGAAACTTCTTTTGAAGAACTTGTAAGACTGATGACAGAATCTGATATGAAGAAGGCTGCAGCAGAGGCTAAAAACAGATAATGAATATAATTTTGCTTTCGGGCGGTTCGGGAAGAAGACTCTGGCCGCTTTCGAATGAAGTAAGAAGTAAACAATTCATTAAAGTATTCAAGTCTCCTTCGGGAGAACCCGAATCAATGGTACAGAGAGTTTATCGCCAGATAGTCTCTGTGATCCCTGATGCAGATGTTACCATTGCTTCATCGAAAAGACAGCTTTCTTCCATCAAAAACCAGCTCGGTGAAAATGTTTCAGTATCTCCCGAGCCTGCCAGAAGAGATACATTTGCGGCTATCGTCCTTGCACTTTCATATCTTACCGATGTGAAGAAAGTATCCCCGGATGAGCCCGTTATCATATGTCCGGTAGATCCTTATGTAGAGGACGATTATTTCAGGGCGCTCGTATCCCTGGAAAAACTTGTAAGGGAAAAAGAGGGAATATGTCTGCTGGGAATAAATCCAACGTTTCCCACAGCCAAGTACGGATATATAGTTCCCGTAGATAAGGAAGAGGTAAGCCGCGTATCCTACTTCAAAGAAAAACCTTCCGAAGAGGACGCAAAACAGCTTATAGAAAAGGGAGCCCTCTGGAATGGCGGAGTATTCGGCGTAAGACCCGGATACATACTTAAGATCGCGGAAAAGCTTATAGGATATAAGAGCTACGAAGATCTTCTTGCCAGATATGAAACTGTTGAGAGCGTAAGCTTTGATATAGCAGTTCTGGAAAAAGAAAACAACATCAGAGTTCTGAGATTTTCCGGTGAATGGAAAGATGTGGGAACCTGGAACACCATGGCGGAGACCATGGATTCTGCATCCTTCGGAAATGTGGTATTCGGAGGTGAATGCGTAAATACGACCGCCGTAAACGATCTTGATATTCCCGTTATATGCATGGGACTTAAGGATGTGATCGTGGCTGCGGGACCTGACGGAATCCTTGTTTCGGATAAGCATCAGTCCAGTTATATAAAACCTGTGGTGGATGCCGTCTCCGGAGATGTGAGATATTCCGAGAAGAGCTGGGGATCTTTTAAGGTCATAGATTCTACAGAGAAATCACTTACCATAAAGGTAACGCTTCTTCCGGGACATCATATGTATTACCACTCCCACGAAAGACGTGATGAAGTGTGGACGGTGGTTGAGGGTGAAGGCATTTGCATTATTGACGGAGACCGCAGGACCGTGGGACCGGGAGATGTGATAGATCTTCCCGCAGGCTGCAAACACACCATTATTGCACAGACAAGACTTGAACTGATCGAGGTCCAGACAGGAAGCGAGATCAGTGTATCGGATAAGATTAAATATGAGTACGATTTTTAAGAAAAACAAAAACGGATTAATGGCAGATGACAGGGAGATGATAAAGTTCTGTATTCCCCTTGGGCTTTCTTTTGTACTTCTCCTTGTTTTGAACATTTTGTGGGGACAGAACTGGATAGATACCGATATGTCCGCCGAGATGGTCTTTTCGGATCTTTTGGGAGATACCGGTCATTACATTGCTTCAGACAATTGGTATTACTCTACGGAGTTCAGGATCCTTTACACTCAGCTTATCTTTGTTCCTCTCCTTCGTATCATACCGAGTTGGGCCGCAGTACGTGTCATTACCAATATGATCACTTATGTGATCTTGATCCTTTCGTATTTCTTTATGATGAAGGGATATGAGAAAAAGTATGTTGCACTTACTTCGGCAGTGCTTCTTCTTCCTATTTCCGAGGCCATTGCTCAGCATGTTCAGATGGGTAATACTTATATGCCTCACCTGATCCTCATGTTCCTTTCGGTGGGCCTTGTAAGGAAGCTTGACAGAGAAGAATCAAAGAACCTCAGGATCTTATGGTGGATCCTTCTCATAATCTTGAGTATCATCTGCGGAGCTTCAGGTGTCAGGTATTTCCTGATAATCTATGCGCCTCTTATTATCACTGCATTTTTGAGGGCATATGTTAAGTGCGGTATTAAAGAGGGTGCACTGAAAAAATGGAGAGAAGAGCTCGGACTCATTAAGATTGCGATCATCTCTTCGGCTGCAGCGTTTGCAGGTTATCTTTATAATTCCATCATCATCAGACAGACATACCAGTTTACCACTTATGAGACTCTTTCTTTTGCGACCATCAATCACGGGATCTGGTATGAGAGAGTAGCATCGGTATTCGGATGTCTTTTGGAGATATTCGGATATATTCCCGGAGGAAGTGTATTATCACTTCGCGGCGTTGTTACAATGGTTGCATTTGTCATGATCTTCCTGATGTACGTTCTGGTCAAACGTACATCAGCAGATGTATTCGGCGGATCGGGTGCTCTTGGCAGGGATGATCCCTATACTACGGAAGATACCGCTGATATGTTCTTCATCCATTATTTCGTATCAGGATTTGCCATAATGGCATTTTTCCTTATATTTACCGATACGACTCTTACCCCCAGATATTTTTCTACCTGTATCTATATGGCTCTTCCCGTACTTGTCATCTGGCTTATCAGGGAGGGGGATGAGGCCGTAAGAAAGGTATTTATGATCGTTCTTGCAGGCTGCCTTATGCTTGCCACGCTTAAGATTTCTTATTCCATGGCGACCACGGATAAGAATGCGGCCAGAAGGGAAGTTGTTCAGCATATTATGAGCGATCCCATGAAGTACGGACACTTCGGATATTCTCTTTTTGCCGATTCAAACGTAATGATGGAACTGTCTGACGGAAGACTTACTGTCTTACCGTTAACGGAAGATTTAAGCGACATATTCAGATGGTCCACTGCGGTTTTCTTCCCTGATGAGTTTAGGGAAAGCGTTATGGACAGAGTTCCTGAGCGGTTCTGTGTTTTACCCGAAGGGACGGATGTTTCATCACTGAATTTGACCGGTACATACCAATACGATTCTACCGTAGCCGGATATGACATTTATTGCGGCCCTGTATATGAATTCTGAGAGTAATTTTAAACTTCATCTGTTCACGGCTCTTTCCGTCATCATCGTCCTTGCCTTTGATGTCTTTTTTGCATTTCAAAAAGAAGGCTGGCACATGGATGAAATATTAAGTTACGAGCTTTCAAATTCAGAGTTTACCCCCTGGATAACACCTACCCAGCCCGAGGGAAGACTTGAGAAATATTATCGTAACGAGATATATGACGAGCGATTCGGACGCACCGTTTCCAATCTGTTAGATCAGGTAATGGATGTCCTTAAGAGAAGAGGATCATCCGTTGCGGCATCTTATACTGCAGATGTCTATGATACTCCTCAGTGGATGACGGAGGATGATATCACCGGGTATGTCACATTCTACGGAACCGATTCGGTCATTGCGTTATCCGCTTACTACAACACAACGACGGATAATCATCCGCCTCTTTATTTCATGCTTCTTAATATCTTCTCGGCCGTATTTTCCGCATTTGCGGACGGCGTTCTTTCAGTATGGCCCGGAATAATACTGAACATGATATTTATGGCAGGGTCCTGTCTGATGATCTGCGCATTCTTCAGAGATATTGCGGGCAGAAAATATCTCGGACCTGTCTGTGCACTTATCTACGGACTTTCTACCGCAGGATTAAATACGGTACTCCTCATCAGGATGTATTCCATGACATCCTTTTTCTGCCTTGCGTTTACCTATGTTGTTTTCCTCAAACTGTGTAAAGAAGATGAGCCCGGATACAAGAACAGGATCCTTACTATTGTTACGGTTCTTGGTTTCCTCACACAGTATTTTGTCTGCATTTACTATTTCTTCCTGACTCTTTGTGTGCTGATTTATCTCATAAAGACCCGGAAGACAAAGTTATTGAAAGGCCTGATCAAATCTCTCGTGATCTCTGCCGTGCTCGGACTTTTACTTTATCCCTTCGTATACCATGACTTCTTCGGAACCTCCATCGGAAATTCCGTAAGAGAGAGTATGGCCGGTATCGGAGGATATATAGAAAAGATCACCGCCTTCGGAACTTTGGTTGCGGGGGAGTGCGCGGGAAGCGTCGCTGCGTTTGTTGTTTTGATCATTATTACTGCAATTGCATTTATCCTTGCAGTGAAAACAAAACGTGTAAAAGTATGGGCCGTAGCGCCTGCAATATCCGCTCTCGGATATTTTATGACGGTTTCCAAGATCGCACCTTACACCGTGGACAGATATATGATGCCTGTTTTGGGAGTTATCATCCTCTGCCTGGTGATCCCGGTTTCTTTTGTCATTAGGGTCATTTTAGAGAAATTCCTTGGGGATGACCGGAAGAGAAATGCAGTCGCAGGAATGACCGGAATCATAGTCTGCGCGGCAAGTATAGTGTTTGTTTTCTTGGTTACCCCCGGTTATCTCTACAAAGGTTATAATGCCCAGCTTCAGATCTCCGAGAGATATGAAGATCTTGATGCGGTGGTGGTATATGAGGGCACAAGTTTCTATCAGAACGTGCCGGAATTAATGAATTATGACAATTGCCTTTTGGTCAATATTGAAGAACTGCCTGTATTTGACGAGAAATTAAGCGCTCATGACGATATCGTGGTGATCGAGGGACCGGGTATCGACAAAGGAGAGGTTCTTACCACTCTGGGCGATATGTACGGTTATTCGTCCGTTACCGTTTTGATGGAGGAAGGGGTATTCGGAGACAGGGTCTGCCTGCTTTCAAAGTAGGACCGTTTGGTGTATAATAATCGTTTAGCGGAGTTTAGAAATACAAGGGCAGGAAGAGAATAATGGAAACAATTTATTCAGCGCTTAAAGTTAATAACGAGTTCGAGCTTTGTAATGTTTATTCGGAGGAGGCCAAGAACCTTCTTGAGCAGGCACTTCTCAAAGCGAGGATCTCTTATTATATGAATTATCCCAGAAGAAGACTGTTTGACCGCCATAAGTTCAACGTTATCTTTTGTGTTAACGAGAATAATCTGGCGGAAGCCGAAGAGATCGTTTTTGAGCTTTTCGGAGAAGAAGATCCCGTGATCAAAATGATCTCACAGAAAAATCCCGTGGATTATCTGTAAGACGATCAGGGACCTGAATTAATGTTTGGAGAAAGAAATGGACTACAGCAGAAAAGGCGTCGTTCAGAGAAGACGTCAGTTAAATTCATACGGAGACAAGATCGTCAGGAAAGTACTCCTGCTTGCGGTTAAGCTGGTACTTGCCGGGATCATTGCGGTTTTTATATGCCTTGCGGCAGGCGGTATCGGACTTTTTAAGTCTATCCTTGCGGGTACTCCCGTTATCCATATTTCGGATATCATCGCTAACGGTCAGGCTACCATTGTTTATGACGCAATGGGTAATGAGTTCGATCACTATGTAGGCAAAGATGCGAACAGGATCGAGGTTACCTGGGACGGTATTCCCAGACAGCTTGCTCTTGCATTTGTCGCAAGTGAGGATGAAAGATTCTATGAGCACAACGGTATAGACTACAGAGGAATGGCCAGAGCACTCTACTGGTTCATCCGTTCCAAAGGAGACGAGACCCAGGGTGCTTCCACCATAACTCAGCAGCTTCTTAAGAACACCATCTTCGTCGACTGGACGGAAGAGGGTGACAACATGATCAAGAAGCTTAAGCGTAAGATACAGGAGCAGTATCTGGCCATTGAGGTTACCAAGTCCACCACCAAGGATGAAGTTCTGCTCAGATATCTCAACGCCATCAACATGGGACAAAATACCCTTGGTGTAGAATCCGCATCCCAAAGATATTTCGGAAAATCGGCAATAGAACTGAATCTTTCCGAATGTGCGGTTCTTGCTTCCATAACCCAGAATCCCTCGTACTATAACCCTATCAAGCATCCCGAGAATAATGTAAAGCGTCGTAAGAACTGTCTCGATAAGATGCTCGAGCTCGGTTTTATTACCCAGGAAGAGTATGATGAAGCCATTGCGGATACCGATGATGTTTACGACAGGATCCAGTATCATGACACCTACATTGCCGAGGCGGATACCCAGGAGGGTAACTATTTCTCCGATTCGCTCTACAGTGATGTTCTGGATGATCTTATAAATATAGCCGGATATGACAAGTCTCAGGCAGAGCATATGATAACCAGCGGCGGTCTCAGGATCCAGTCAACCATGGACCCTTACATTCAGGCAATCGTTGATGAGGAATTCGCCAATCCCGAGAATTTCAAGTTCAATGATAAATACATGCTGAACTATGCACTTACCATTTTCGATGAGGAAGGAAATCCTCACAATTTCTCGAAAGAGAATATGATAACCTGGTTTAAGACTACCTACGGTTACAGCAAATATAAGCTGCTTTACAGCTCTACCGAAAACGCATAGGCTGCAATTGATGAATACAGGGCAGCCTGCTTCGAAGAACTGGGACTTGTAGAGACTGAGAATAATTGCGACGAGAGCATTAAGTTTACCGTACAGCCTCAGATGTCCATGGTCATCATCAATCAGTCTACAGGTGAAGTTGTAGCGGTGGCCGGAGGACGAGGAGATAAGGAAGGAAGACGTACTCTTAACAGAGCGACTACCTCAACCAGATCACCCGGATCCGTATTTAAGGTTCTCGCTTCCATCGGCCCCGGACTTGATACCGGAATGGTAACTCTTGCAACCACTTATGCGGATGCTCCTTTCAATTACGATACAGGTACCGCTGTTCAGAATACATCAAGGTCCTGCAGTTATCAGAATCTTTCACTCAGATACTGTATCGCATATTCCATGAACATCGTTGCGGTTAAGAATCTGACTTATATCGGACCCATAACCGGATTTAATTATCTTCAGGAACTGGGATTCTCACATCTTACCGCCGGAAAAGAGATCGGCGGAATGGTTTATTCCGATATCACACAGTCCCTTGCACTTGGAGGACTTACATACGGTGTTACCAACGAAGAGGTTACCGGTGCATATGCATGTATCGCAAACGGCGGAGAATTTATCAAACCTCATCTGTATACCACCGTTACCGATTCTTACGGAAATATCATCCTTGATAACTGGGAGCCTAAGAAAAAGCGTGTATTCAAAGAAACAACCGCATGGCTTCTTATCGATGCCATGAGATCCTGTGTAGCCTATGGTACAGGTAACAGAGTTAACTTCTACGGAGCCGATATTGCAGGTAAGACCGGAACCACATCGGACGGATGGGATCACTGGTTTGTAGGAATGACTCCTTATTACACCGCAGGTGTATGGACCGGATATGATGATAACACCGAGCAGAACTGGGATGAGATGCATACCTCGGAGATGCTCTGGAAAGCCATTATGAGCAGGATCCACGAAGATCTCGAATACAAAGAGTTTGAGATGCCGGAAGGAATCGTTGCCGTAGAGGTTTGTTCCGAGTCAGGTCTTCTTCCCATCGAAGGACTCTGCAACGGAAGTGTAATTACGGAATGGTTTGCGGAAGGAACCGAGCCTCAGTATACATGTGACCTTCACTATGCCGGAATGATCTGCGCATATGACAATAAGATCGCATGTCCCAATTGTCCTTTTGCTTACGAAGGAGTTACGGTATTACCCAAGATTGACGGATATCATCCGGATCTTTACATGGGTGATCCTTCATTGCAGACAGGTAATACTGTCATCGTGGATAACGGTGACGGAACTCAGACCTTCAACGTTCCCGATATGGACCATATGTGTCACCATACCGATGAATGGCTTGCAATCCCCGGAAGTGAAAGCCTTCTTGCTCAGGAAATGGCGGCAATTGAGGCTGCCAGAGCACAGCACGAAGCCGAAATGGCTGCACTTCAGGGCTTTGTAGCTTCTCAGGACGGCTGATGACAGAACGCTCATTTTAGGGCATAATAAAACGGCGGAAGAAATCTTCCGCCGTTTATAATATAAGGGATATTATTCGTCATCGGGATCAAAGTCAGTTTCTGCTTCGGGATCGAACCCGTTCTTGCGGGCTTCAATCTCACCGAGAAGTCTTTCCTTGCCGGACTCGGCATTCTTGATAGCCGTAAGATGCTTGATATACTCTGCATCAGGGTTATCTTTGTTCTTCTCGTAATAAGCTTTTCCGATGGCTATGAAATTCTTGCGAATGACCTCATCGCAGGTGGTTACCTGAGCCTTAAGACTTGCGATATCCGCAACCTCTTTGGCCTTGCTTTTAACCTGAAGACCTGCCATATATACAGATTCACCGATTTTTTCAAATACATCCATAAATGCTGCCCCCTAAATAGTTATTGCTTCATTACTATATCATCCGGCGCGGCTTTTGAAAAGGAATAAACTTGGCACTTAACGGTTCATACAATGTAATAAAACAAAACGGAGAAAGCGAGATCGTCGTGACCAAATCAAGGTTTATCGGAAATCTCGTCAGTGTTTCGACTGCTTCCGAGGCGGAAGAATATATTTCCTCGATCCGTAAAAAATATAACGATGCAAGACATAATTGCTGGGCTTATATCGTAATGGATGGGGAAATGATCATAAATAAGTGTTCCGATGACGGAGAACCTTCGGGTACCGCCGGAAGACCTATCTTAAGCATCATGGAAGGCGCAGGTCTTGTAAATGCTGTCTGTACCGTTACCAGATATTTCGGCGGTGTTCTGCTGGGAACCGGAGGCCTTGTAAGAGCCTATTCCGACGCCGCATCCGGGGCTTTGGAAAATGCCGTGATCTCTCCCATAAGACGCGGAAAATATATTACATTTACATGTGATTATCCCGATGAGGGCGGTATCAGAAGACTGCTTGAAAGCGAAGATTTTGCCATCACGGATTCGGGATACACGGATAAGGTTACCATAACCGTGCTGGGTCCCGAGGAAAGAGCAGAGGGTTTAATGGCAAGGATCACCGATATGACGGGGGGGAGAGTTGTTCCCGAGTCCGGTGAAAGTGTATATTATTAAAGACAATAAAAGCTTCAAATTGACAAATCCCTGAGTCCTATATATACTACAAATCGTAATTATGTAACCGCTTACATCCGCGTAAATATGCGTGGGGCATACATATAAGGGGAAAGATTTATGAAGTATTTTTTTACATCCAAGATTGAAAAAGAAAACGATGAAGTAAGGATCAACATTCCTTTCAATATCTGGGAGGTTTGCAAGCATCGTGATGAGATAAGCGCGGAGCTTATTATCGATAATCAGTTCATCAACTGTAACCTGATCCCTCTCGAAAAGGGAATGTATAAGCTTATGATCCCTGCGGGAACCGAGCTTAATATCGATATGAACACCGATCACAAGTTCCTGCTTCATATTACCGATACACTTATCAAGATGGATCAGAATTCTCCATACAGTGTGGAGAAACCCATCAGAAAGATAGATTCCATCGATCTTATAATCCAGCCCGGAGACGGTCTTTGCGGACAGGCATGTATCGCGATGCTTGCGGGGGTTACCATCGCAGATGTCATTTCCGTTATGGATTGCCGCGAGTGGCAGGGAACCATGGGCAGACTTATTTCCGCACTCAATTATTACGGAATAGACCACAGCAATGTCATCGTTTATCCCGGAGAGGGAGATAATGTAGTTCTTCCCAAGTGCGCGATCCTCATGGAGAAGATGGGAAGATTCAGTCATTACCTTCTCTATTTTAACGGAAAATACTATGATCCCAATCTCGGAATCATGGATGAATACGATATGACCAAACTTGTAGGTTATCTCGAGATCAATATATGATATAATTCAAAAGGCTTTAGATACAGACTCCGGGGACAAAAATTTCCCGGAGTCTTTTTATGCGTAAAAGGAGTACTGTTTTGATAAGAAAGATTCTTAAGATAAGATTTTCGGACAAAGTACTTGCCGCACTTTCGGTTGCGGCTCTTATCCTTGCACTTATTCCGCTGTACAGACTTGCTTTTTATGCGGTTCCCAGATATGACGATTTCGGTTACGGTCTTAATCTGTGGAAAGAGCAGAGATACGGATACGGCCTTCTTACGATAATCAAGGCGGGATACGAGACCGCCCTCAGTTCCCATTATTCATGGCAGGGAACTTATTCCTCTATTTTCATGATGGCCCAGATGCCTGCGGCTCTCGGATATGACAGATACTTTATCGGCCCCATGATGCTCATAACATCACTTGCAGTATCCGTGTTTTTCCTTTCCATGGTCCTTACAAGGGTCTATCTTGGAGCGGACAGATATAAGAGGATCATCTTCTCGGTCATTGTAACCCTTACGCTCACCGAGTGTATCTACACCGCACAGCAGGGCTTTTACTGGTACAACAGCGGTGTTCATTATGTGTTCATGCACAGCGTAATGTTTATGATGGTTGCGTTTCTGGTGCTCCTGTATCGGGAAACTCATCCGGTTGCCCGTTTTATCCTTTTTTCCATCGTCACATTTCTGGCCTTTGTTTGTGCGGGTGCTAATTTCGTAACCTGTGTTCAGGGGATTTTACTCCTATCCGGATATATAGTTCTTGTTCTTATAAAGGATGCCCGCAAGGTGGTATGGTATCTGCCCGCATTCTTTGTTTATATGTTCGGACTTAAGCTCAATCTCCTTGCTCCCGGAAATGCCCATCGTCAAGCTTCATATCAGGGTGAGGGGGTTGTCACTTCCATAATCGATTCCCTTAAAGAGGGCGTGGTAAATGCATGGAAATTCAGCGGTCTTTTCGTGATCGTTCTTATGATCATCGCCGTTCCCGTTATCAGGATGATGGTTAAAAAGACGGATTATAAATTCAGGATGCCTGTACTTTTCACCCTTCTTTCTTATTGCTTTTACTGCACCGGATATACTTCCAGTTACTATTCCATGGGAAATCCGGGACTTTCCAGAACCTGGATCGCGGTCTGCTTTACTTTCCAGATACTTCTGTTTGCCAATGAGATCTACTGGATAGGGTATCTGGTACACAGTCATGTTGCGGAGAAGATATATTCACTCACAAAGATCAGGTTCAGACATTATGTTCTTTATTATGCTGCGGCTTTCGTGATGCTCCTGTTTTCTTTTCACATAACTCAGGATAAGATCGGTGCGGTGTCATCCTTCGGAGCTTACTATTATATCCATACGGGCGAGGCCTATGCCTTCCACGAGGAATTCCTGGAGAGAGTAAATATCATCGAAAGATCCGGCGGAGGAGAGGTTGTTGTTCCCGAATATGCCTATAAACCCTGGTTTCTGATCAACAGAGATATCTCCGATGATCCGACTCAGGAGGAAAACAGGATGATGTCCGAGTACTTCGGTATAGATGCACTCCGTACTATTCCGAGAGACGAGTATTACGGAGATTGAGTAAATTATAAAAAAACTCAAAATTCTCGTCTTTATGCTTGCATTTCAAAATAGGAAATACTAATATAGGTAATGTCGATTAGCACTCAAATTAATTGAGTGCTAACAAGAGAAAACTAACAACGCATTCTCATGCGTCAAAAAGGAGGCAACAATATGAAGTTAGTACCTTTAGGTGACAGAGTAGTCCTTAAGGCAGTAGCTGCCGAAGAGACCACCAAGTCCGGAATCATCCTTGCAGGAGCTGCAGGAAAAGAGAAGCCCTCACAGGGTGATGTAGTTGCTGTAGGCCCCGGAATCACCGCTGACGGCAAGGAAGTCAAGATGGAAGTCAAAAAGGGCGACAGAGTAATCTATCAGAAATATGCCGGAACAGAAGTTAAGCTTGAAGATGACGAGGAATACATTGTTGTTAAGCAGAACGATATCCTCGCAATTGTAAAATAACGGGAGGCGCATTTTAAAATGGCAAAAGAGATCAAATACGGCGCAGAGGCACGCCAGGCACTTGAAAACGGTGTCAACAGCCTCGCTAATACTGTCCGTGTAACACTCGGACCTAAGGGAAGAAATGTTGTTCTCGACAAGAGCTACGGCGCTCCCCTTATCACCAACGATGGTGTAACCATCGCAAAAGAGATCGAGCTTGAGGATGGCTTCGAGAACATGGGCGCACAGCTCGTTAAGGAAGTTGCCACCAAGACCAACGACGTAGCAGGTGACGGTACCACCACCGCAACCGTACTCGCTCAGGCAATGATCAACGAAGGAATGAAGAACCTCGCTGCAGGAGCTAACCCCATCATCCTCAGAAAAGGAATGAAGAAGGCTACCGAAGTTGCTGTTGAATCCATCAAGTCCATGAGCCAGAAGGTTAACGGCAAGGAGCACATCGCTCGTGTTGCTGCTATCTCCGCAGGAGATGATGAAGTAGGACAGATGGTTGCAGACGCTATGGAGAAAGTTTCCGGAGACGGTGTCATCACCATCGAGGAGTCCAAGACCATGGCTACCGAGCTTGATACCGTTGACGGTATGCAGTTCGACCGCGGATATATCTCAGCTTACATGGCTACCGATATGGACAAGATGGAAGCTGTTCTCGATAATCCTCTTATCCTCATTACCGATAAGAAGATCTCTAACATTCAGGAGATCCTTCCCCTTCTTGAGCAGATCGTTCAGGGCGGAAGAAAGCTCCTTATCATCGCTGAAGACGTTGAAGGTGAGGCACTTACCACCCTTATCGTTAACAAGCTTCGCGGAACCTTCAATGTTGTAGCTGTTAAGGCTCCCGGATACGGCGACAGAAGAAAGGCAATGCTCGAGGATATCGCTATCCTTACCGGCGGAACCGTTATCTCCTCAGAAGTAGGACTTGAGCTTAAGGATGCTACCATCGATCAGCTCGGAACCGCTAAGAGTGTTAAAGTTCAGAAAGAGAACACCATCATCGTTGACGGTGAAGGCAATAAGAAGGCAATCGCTTCCCGTATCGCTCAGATCAAGAAGCAGATCGAAGAGACCACTTCCGATTTCGACAGAGAGAAGCTTCAGGAGAGACTTGCAAAGCTCGCAGGCGGCGTAGCAGTTATCAGAGTAGGTGCTGCAACCGAGACCGAGATGAAGGAAGCTAAGCTTCGTATGGAAGATGCTCTCGCAGCTACCAGAGCAGCTGTTGAGGAAGGAATCATCGCAGGCGGCGGATCGGCTTACATCCACGCATCCAAGAAGGTTGCTGAGCTTGCCGAGACCCTCGACGGAGATGAGAAGACCGGTGCAAGAGTTGTCCTTAAGGCACTTGAAGCTCCTCTTTATCACATCGCTGCAAACGCTGGACTTGACGGAAGCGTTATCGTAAACAAGGTTCGTGAGTCCAAGAAGGGAATCGGATTCGACGCTCTTAACGAGGAGTATGTCGACATGGTTAAGGCCGGAATCCTTGATCCCGCTAAGGTTACCAGAAGCGCTCTTCAGAACGCTACTTCAGTTGCATCAACCCTTCTCACCACCGAGAGCGTTGTTTCAACTATCAAAGAGCCCCAGCCTCCTATGCCCGCAGGCGCAGGAATGGGAATGGGCATGTGATCGAAAACTGAGCCGTGCAATGAAATAAAATAGATCCGTCCGAGGACATGCTTGCATGTACATAGGACGGATCTTTTTTATTGCATTATAGGGCGAAGCCCGACATGAGGAAAACGAGCAAAGCGAGTTTTCCGAATGAGCACGGCATTACGTGGTGATGCCGAATAAGCATGGCGTTCGCAGCTCCGTTTTTGCGCAGGGATGAGCTGATGCTTGCAGTGATCGCCGTGGCGATTATCTGTATAGTTTCCTGTAATTTCTGGGCGAATACCCCGTAATCTCCCTGAACACCTTATTAAATGTGGTGGTGGACTGGAATCCCGCCATGAATGCACAATCCGTAATGGATAATCCTTTATCCAGCAGAAGAGATGTTGCACTCTTTACCCTTATATTGGACAGGTAAGCCGGGAAGGATATGTGCATGTATTGCTTGAACAGCTTCGAGAAGTAGAAGGTGCTTATCCCGATATGATCAGCAACCTCTGTCTGAGTGATGGGGTTGGATGAATTCTCGGAGATGTAATTGCAGGCTGCATGGATATACTGCCATCCGATCCTGGAAGTATCTTCGGAATCGATAAGAGAGCTGTTATCCGACATGACATGCTCGCCGATACTTACCAATATCTCATAAACACATCCTTTGCTTCTTGACTCCGCAAACATATCTCCGGATTTTTTGATCCTTTCGATCTCAAAGATCCTGTCCGCTATGAATTCGGCAAGAACCGGTTCTTCTTTGACGGATATGTGTTTGCAATCATAGAGGAATCTGGATACTGATAACAGATCCATGTTGTTCTCAAGGATCAGAGAAGAAAACTGGATGAATATCGCCCCGTTTTTGGGTATCTTGACCGTTTCGTGAATCTGTCCCGGCCATACCAGAAGAACATCCCCGGCATTTAATTTATAGACAGTGTCCCCAATCTTGTATTTGCAGCCGTCTTTGAGCGCGACGGTAAACTCCGCAGCATTATGCCAATGAGGAGGATAGATTTCGGGTATCTCGTCATTGGTAATGGAGATGGAGGTCGGGGTTTCAAAATGAATTGTTTCCTGAGTGTTTTTATTCATACCTTAATAATAACAAAAAATGGGCAAAACACAACAAATAAGTAATTCTATAAAAAAATGCCGCGGAATAGAATGGGACTTGAAAGGATGAATATTTATGAGAAGTCGGGAGACGGATTTTACAACAGGAAAGCCTTCATCACTTATTCTGCAGTTTTACTGGCCGCTTTTAATGACCAGTATGCTTCAGCAGTTTTATAATTTTGCAGACACATGGATCGTAGGTAAGGGACTCGGAGATAATGCCCTTGCCGCTGTCGGAAACATGGGTTCTTTATTTTTCCTGATAGTCGGTTTCTCATTCGGTATAGCAAACGGATTCGGTGTTCTCATCGCCCAGAGTTACGGTGCGGGAAATATCGAGGCACTCAGGCACAGGATGGCGGGAGTCATTGAACTCGGGCTGGTGATCTCTGTATTGTTATCCGCATTCAGCGTAGCTTTCCTGCCTCATGCATTAAGGCTTCTTCAGACAGATGAGATCATCATGGCTGACAGTCTTAAGTACGGATATATCATCTTCGGAGGTCTTTCCACCGGTATTTGCTACAATATCAGTGCCGCTGTTCTAAGAGCGTTGGGGGACAGCAAGACTCCTCTCAAGGCTATTGTCATTTCTTCGGTTCTCAATGTTACACTGAACTGCTTTTTCATATTCGGAATGGGTATGGGTGTGGAAGGCGTTGCCATCGCCACCATCGTTGCCCAGATCATCTCAGCTGCGTTTTGTATCTACAGACTCAGCAGGATTCCCGTTATTCACCTGACGAAAGAGCATTTTAAAAATGAAAATAAGATCTTCTTTGAACTTCTCGCCAACGGACTTCCCATGGCGTTCATGAATTCCATCACAGCGGTGGGATGCATGGTGGTTCAGTATTTTGTCAACGGCTACGGTGTCGTATATACCGCGGCGTATGCTGCATGCAGTAAATATCTCAATCTTTTCATGAATCCTGCCTCAACTGCCGGAAATGCCATGAGTGCATATACTTCTCAGAACTATGGTGCCGGCAGGTTTGTAAGGATCAGGGACGACTCAAAGTTACTCTTTCCATCGCCGGTATTTCCTACCTTGTACTCGGATCTCTCATGGTGTTCTTCCCGGGATTTTTGTCACGTATTCTTTTGCAGGGAAGTGCACAGATACGTCTGGCGTGCATGTTCCTTCCCAGATGCGGAATCATGATGATATTCGTAGATGTTCTCTTCGTTGTGAGAAACTGTGTACAGGGAATGGGCAAACCTATGCTTCCCATGGCTTCCGGAATTCTCGAGATGTTTTTGAGGATATTCGTGATATCATTTTTAATGAGCAGACTCGGATTCAAAGCGACGGCTTATGCTGAGATCGCGGCATGGGTGGGTGCACTTGCGGTTAATGCTTTTGCACTTCATAAATACCTGGCTCCGCTGCTTATGACGGAAGGATCCGAATCGAAAGAAAATGAAATGATAATTCATGGAAGGTGGAGGAGAAAACTTCATGGGACATTTTAATAACTTCAAAGTAACTGTTTATTGCGTATCTTCGATCCTGCAAAATATGGATCTTGATACTCTCGAAAAACAGTACGAATTCATCGAAAAGTATGTGGGACTTGATAAGGTATATCTGGAGCCCTACAGAGGTCCTCACTGGGTAGAGAAGGACAAGATAAGAGAGATCACCAAGTTCTTCAGAGACAGAAATGTGGAAGTCTCGGGCGGACTTACCACCGTTGTTCCGGATCTTTCGGACGAGGATAAAGATAAGCAGAGACTTTTCGGAACATTTTGTTATACAAATCCCAAGATGCGCGAGCATGTAAGGAAGGTTTCGGAGTACTGTGCGGATCTTTTTGATGAAGTAATCCTGGATGATTTCTATTTTACCAACTGCACATGTGAAGAATGTCTCAAGGCCAAGGGAGACAGATCGTGGGTTGATTTCAGAAGAGATCTCATGAAGGATGTTTCGGAGAATCTGATAGTAGGTCCCGCCAAAAAGATCAATCCCAATATCAAAATGATCATCAAGTTCCCCAATTGGCGTGAATCCTATCATGCAACCGGCTACAGACCCGATGTGGAGAAAGATATTTTCGACAAGGTCTATACCGGAACCGAAACAAGAGCAAGTGCATATCAGGATCAGCACCTTCCCACTTATCTCAGCTACAGCCTGGTAAGGTGGATGGATGATGCATCGGATGATCGCAATCAGGGAACCTGGTTTGATACTTATCAGTGCTGGCCCATAGACGATTATCTCGAGCAGGGATACTTATCCGCTTTTGCAAAACCTGAAGAGATCACTCTTTTCCAGTGGACGGATCTTATAGACAATAAACTCGTTACTCCCCTGGGACTTCAGTTTTCAAGAATAGACAGGATGCTGGATAAGACGGGTAAGCCTGTAGGGATTCCCGCGTATATCCCTTATGCATCACAGGGCGAAAACCACATCGAGGATTTCCTGGGAATGCAGGGAATCGCTCTTTATCCCACACCTGTATTTCCAAAGGATGGAAGCGTTCTGGTAACAGAAAGTTCTCTTTGCGACAAGGAGATATTCGCTAAACTCAAAGCATTTATGATATCCGGCGGAAAGGTATTCGTAACTCCCGGATTTATGGCAGGGGCTCCGGAGGATGAATGGAGAGAGATAAGCAGTGCATATCTTACCGGAAGAAAGCTTAATGTAACCAGATATTACAAGACCGATGATCCCGCAGGATACATGGAGGATGTAAGGCCGGTTTCTTTTGCGGATATCCAGCATTCAAACAATCTTTCCTGGTCACTCTTAAACGGAGGTGCGGGAGAGTATCATTCCACTCTTTTCCTTAAGGATACTTACGGAAAGGGCAAGATGTTTCTGATAAATGTTCCCGAGAATCCTTCGGATCTTTCTAAGATACCGGGGTGGGCGATGGATGCGGTCAAACAGGAGTTTAATTATGGGGGAATATATATCACTGCTCCGAATGTTTCCGTATTCCACTACGATAACGATACCTTTATCCTGTACGCGCATGTAACGGATCATGCACATCCCGTTACCGCAACGATCCATATTCAGGATGAGAATGTAAAGCTTGTTCAGTATTTTGCTCCCTGGACCAAAGACGGGGAAAGACAGATCGAACTTTCCAAGAAGTCTTTCAGATACGATCTTAAGGGTGTGACCGAAATGACGGCGGATGTGATCCTTAATCCGGGCGAGTTCTATGAATATAAGATCATCAGAGGATAGGAGCTGGTATAAAAATATAGTTGACTAAATCCGGAGGATTTTATAAAATACTTTTGCACAAGTAAATTGTACGAAAGTGATACGAGGTAAGAGTTAATGAAAAACAGTAATGACTTTGACAGACTTAAGCTTTGCAATCAGGTTTGTTTTCCGCTTTATGCCTGCTCAAAGGAACTTGTAAGACAGTATGGACCGTATCTGAAGGAACTTGATCTTACTTATACCCAGTACATTGTAATGATGGTCATGTGGGAAAGAGAAGAAGCTTCATCCAGGGAACTTGCAGACTGCCTCCATCTGGATTACGGAACCTTGACTCCGGTTCTTAAGAGGCTCGAGCTTGCCGGATACCTGACAAGAGAACGTTCAGGCGTTGATGAAAGACTTTTAACACTTAAGCTTACCAAAGAGGGTAAGAAACTTAAGGCAAAGGCTGTTCACATCCCCGGCGAGATCGCTGCAAAGGTCGGACTTACGGAGGATGAATTTAAAACACTCTATGCTCTTACTTACAAAGCACTTGCGAACATGGAATCGGTTGATTAAGCAAAGGAGAAGACTATGGCAGGAGTATACGATTTTAAAGTAAAGGACAGATCCGGTAATGAAGTAAGTTTAAACGAGTACGCAGGAAAGGTACTTCTTATCGTAAATACCGCTACAGGATGCGGATTTACACCTCACTATGAGCCTCTTGAGGCTATGTACAAAGATCTTAAGGATAAGGGATTTGAGATTCTTGATTTCCCCTGCAATCAGTTCGCAAATCAGGCACCCGGGGATGAAGAAGAAATCCATCAGTTCTGCACCATGAAGTTCGGAACCGAATTCCCTCAGTTCGCCAAGCTTAATGTGAACGGAGAAGAGGCAGATCCTCTTTTTGCATATCTGGCAACAGAGAAGCCTTTTGAAGGATTCGGCAAGGGACTTAAGAACGCAGCTCTTAAGAAGTTCACCGAGATGAACAATAAGGCATTCGGTGACAAGGCATACATCAAGTGGAATTTCACCAAATTCCTGATAGACAGAGAAGGCAAAGTTATTGCAAGATTTGAGCCCACCGTTGATATGGGGGACGTCAGAAAAGCAGTTGAGGATCTTCTTTCCAAATAGACAGCAAATGCGCCTATGAAAAGGCACGGCAGACTTAACGGGAGGTTTTACATGGATAAGATTAAATGGGGGATTTTGGGAACAGCCAACATTGCAAGATGGGCTACCATACCCGGAATTAAAAAGGCGGAAAATGCCGAGCTTTATGCGATTGCGGGCAGGAATCCGGAAAAAGCACAAAAATTTAAAGAAGAGTTCGGATTCGAAGTAGCTTACGGAAGCTATGATGAGCTTATAGCAGATCCTGATGTGCAGGCGGTTTATATTCCCCTTCCCAATGATCTGCATCTTAAGTGGGTTACTGAGGCACTTAAGAATAAGAAACATGTACTTTGTGAAAAGCCTCTTGCGCTTAACGCCGAGGAAGCTGCTCAGATGTACAAGATCGCGGAAGAAAACGGTGTACATCTCATGGAGGCTTATGCATATCTTCACAGTCCGTATGTGGAGAGCCTTAAATCTGATATTGAAAGCGGAATAATAGGTGATGTGGATTATATAGAATCCGCATTTATCACTCAGGGGTACAAGGAGGATTTCCGCCTTCACAAAGAATTTGGAGGCGGTGCAATGTATGACCTCGGCTGTTATTGCACCACCATGATATTAACTCTCGTAGATTCCGAGCCTGAACTCGTAAAAGCGGTTGCAGAGTTCTCGGATCTCGGAGTGGATTTCAATACTGCAGCGATCATGCGATTTAAGAACGGTGTAAGGGCATCGTTTAATATCGGAATGATCCTTGGAGAGAATACCAACTCAAGATTCGACAGACTTTATATCCACGGAAGCAAAGGATGTATCAGATCCGAAGTGGAATACAATCAGGAAGGATGCGTGGGATATTTTGTCTGCAACAGCGACGGATGCTTCGAGAGGAAGATAACCGTTCCGCATAATTACAAACTTGAAATAGAGCAACTCGGAAGATGCATCTTAAATGGGGAAAAGCCGCATATCACTCCCGAGTTTTCCATAAAGAACGCAAAACTTATCGATACGGTACTTAAAGAAATTGGTTTTTAATGCAGCGTAGGGATTTACATCTGTCCCACGGGTCCTGCCGCGACGCATAACTGTCTCGCTTTTCGATTTCAGGCGGAAATGCTTCACAAGGCATGTTTCAGCTCATGACGCGTGGCCACTCACGCTGTTCGGGCCGGGCAAACTATGAGCTTTTGTTCGCGAGCAGGCATTCCTGCGAGTGATTACAAAAGCCATAGTTATTCGCATCTTTTTCGCAGAAATCGAAGTATCGACAGCTTATGCATTCGCGTCACCCCTTGGATAGATGTAAGTCCCTATGTGCTTTGTAACTAAGGAGGGTATTTCCATGAAAAAGAAAGCATTGTTCATTGGGGGAACAGGCACCATCAGTACGGCCATCGTTAAGAGACTCATTAACGAACTCGACTGGGAAGTATGGGTATTGAACAGGGGTAACAGAAATGACGTACTTCCGGATTCTGTTCACAGTATTGTTTGTGATGTTAACGATGAGGCTGCGGTACTCGAAAAGATCGGTGACGAGACATTTGACTGCGTATGTGAATTCATAGGATTCCATGTATCACAGGTCGAAAGAGACTATCGGATTTTCAAAGATAAAACAAAACACTACATCTACATCAGTTCCGCATCCGCTTATCACAAGCCGGCTGCAAACTATATCATAACCGAGGGAACATCCCTCGCTAATCCCTATTGGCAGTATTCAAGAGACAAGATCGAGTGCGAAGAATTCCTCATGAAAAAATACAAAGAGGAAGGCTTCCCTGTGACCATCGTCCGCCCCAGCCATACTTACGATGAGAGAAATGTTCCCTTAGGCGTTCACGGAAAGAAAGGTTTCTGGCAGGTCATCAAGAGAATGCTGGAGGGAAAGCCTGTTATCATCCAGGGTGACGGCTCCAGCCTCTGGACTGTTACCTGGAACGGAGACTTTGCGATCGGCTATACCGGACTTATGGGTAACAGAAAGGCCATAGGCGAAGCATTCCAGATTACTTCCGATGAAGCACTTACCTGGGATCAGATCTATCAGACGATCGCAGATATTCTCGGAGTTAAGCTTAATGCTTATCATGTATCAACGGATTTCCTCCGTGCAACAGGAGATAAGTACGGATTTGACTTTACCGGATCACTTCTTGGAGATAAGTCCGTATCCGTTATCTTCGATAACAGCAAGTTAAAGAGAGTTGTTCCCGACATGGCTACCAATGTCAGATTCGATATGGGTGTAAAGATTGCCTTAGATTATGTATTTTCACATCCCGAATGCCAGGTGGAAGATTCCGAATTCGATGAGTGGTGTGACCGTGTAATAGCGGCATTGGACAAAGCTAAAGAAATGGTTTAAACGGTGACAATGGGGACGCTTCTGACAATGGGGACGTACCCCTCTGTCAGGTCGACCTTTCTGACACAGGGGTACGTCCCCATTGTCAGAAGCGTCCCCATTGTCACCTTAGGAGAAGAACAATATGAGACTTGGAACTTCATCGCCTTTAAAACATAATTCCCCCGAAGAATGGGCGGAAAAACAGGTTGAACTGGGCTGCTTCACCGTTGTTTTTCCTGTTCAGAGTAACGAACCCGAAGAGAAGATAATCGCATATAAGGATGCGGCGGAAAAAGCCGGTCTTTCCATTGCCGAAGTCGGTATCTGGAGGAATGCCCTTGCCGCAGATCCGGATGAAAGAAAAGCAAATATGGATTACTGTGTAGAGCAGCTCAGACTTGCGGACTTCCTCGGAGCAAGATGTGCGGTCAATGTGGCAGGCTCCTTCGGACGCATCTGGGACGGCGGATATAAGGAAAACTTTACGCAGGATGCCTGGGATAAAACCGTAGCCATGGTGAGAGAAGTTATAGACAGGGCCGATCCCAAGAATACGTATTTTACATTGGAACCCATGCCCTGGATGATACCTACCGGACCGAAGGATTATCTCAAGCTTATCGATGCCGTGGACAGAGACAGATTTGCAGTCCATATGGATATCATCAACATGATCAATTCCGCGGACAGATATTTTCATGCTGATGAATTTGTGGATGAGTGTGCGGAACTTTTGGGTGATCGTATCAGGAGTTGTCACATCAAAGACGTTCATCTGGGCAGTTCCTATACCTTAAGGCTTGAAGAATGCGGCCCCGGAGACGGAGAGTTTCCCCTCAGACATTATGTCGAGAAGATGAATGAGATAGACGGCGATATGCCCGTTATCTTAGAACATCTGGATTCCGATGAAAAATACATCATGTTTATGGGTTACCTGCGGGAGGAATTAAATGGCTTATACAAGAATATCTGATGCAAATGAGATTACCGCTAAGTATATGGATTCCATATATTTCGAGCAAAGACTCATTGATTCCGTGGTAGCGGATACCTCTACGGAGTTTTGGGGTGAGAAGTTCGACAGCCCGGTCCTTACCCCGGCGTTTTCACATATCGGCCGGTTAAATGGCCGTGAATTGACAGGACTTGAAGAATATTCCATCGCTGCGAAGAACTGCAATATCTTAAATTTCTGCGGCATGATGGAAAACGACATGTTCGAAAAGATTGTCACTACGGGTGCCAAGACCGTAAGGATCGTAAAGCCCTATGCGGATAACGGCAAGGTAAGAGACCAGTTTGCATTTGCAGAAAGTGTCGGAGCCTTCGCTATCGGCATGGATATAGACCATATCTTCGGCGAGAACGGACTCGATGTGGTCGTGGGAGAGGAGATGGCGGTTCAGACAAGTGATATGCTCAGATCCTATGTTGAATCGACCAAGCTCCCCTTCGTGGTAAAAGGAGTACTGAGCGTTGCCGATGCTCTTAAATGTGCCGAGATAGGAGCAAAGGGAATCATAGTAAGCCATCATCACGGACGCCTTCCCTATGCGGTGCCTCCCATGATGATCCTTCCGGAGATAAAAGAGGCTCTTAAAGACAAAGACATTAAGATCTTTGTCGACTGCGGTATCGAAAGCGGATCGGATGTATATAAAGCACTGGCCCTCGGAGCGGACGGTGCTGCTGTCGGAAGATCCATGATGCCCTCTCTGGAAAAAGAAGGAGCTCCCGGCGTAGAGACGTTCCTTAATAAGGTCACTTCGGAACTGCGATTTGTTATGAGTTGTACGGGATTTAAAAATGTTTGCAATATTGATGATTCTGCGTTATATTAATGGTCACATAATGGTCAATGGGGACAGTTTCCGTAAGAATACTGTCCCCGTTTGCGTATTTGCTGAGAAAAACAGAAATTTACAAAAAAATAATTTAATCATAGTTTCCACCTGAAAATGCATACTGTTTATTTTCACGGCATTTAAAATGAATTTTTATGCAAAACGTTTTCCGCAGTTTCCAAAATACGCTTTACGGACGCTTTTTTGTCTTTTCGAAAAAAATTTTTGTGCTATATTTTTAATGTTATGGACTCGGAGAGGATCAAGGAACGTACATCCGATTATGAAGTAGAATATATCAGGGATGGAAAAGGGCGCCCGAAAAAAGAGGCCCGGTATAAAGGCCCTGACTTTTATTATGTCCTCCCCGAAGAGATCAGAAAGAAAGCACGGATACTTTTGGGAGCTTTCATCTTTGCCGAGATCGTGTTTACCATGATCCCTCTTTTGATACCGGATCCGCTCATGCATAAATGGTATACCTCGGCACCTCTTATCCTGTGTCTTTTGGGAGATGTTCATTTAATAATGGGGGTTGTTATTTTTTCCACTGCCAAGGAACCCCTTAAACGAGAGGATACCAAACACGGTTTTGAGAGAATCGCCATATGGGCTTTTCTGAATTCGATGTTTTCCCTTATATCATCGGTTTCTCAGATCGTATGGCATATAAAGAACGGCTTTGAATTTAGGAACACACTTATCACCGTAAGCTGTGTTATGCTGTTTGTTTTTTCCGTATTGATAAGTAAGGCCAAGGGATGTGCCGAGGCCAAAGAGGGTAGATAACTTCATCCGATAAGGATGTGTTATATTTCGATCTTATGTCGAAGAATGCTTATAGGAGGATTAGAAAAAATGAAAAGCAAGAAATTATTGGCTATGCTTCTTTCAGCCGGAATGACGCTTTCCATGATCGCAGGTTGCCAGAATACCGCGAATGTGGACGTTCCCGATACTGATACGGAGCAGGCTCAGGGACAGGAAGGCGATGTAACCGAACCTGTTCAGACCGCTGAGGGGGACACTACCATTGTGTACGCAACATCTACACTCGGTCAGAAGTTCAGCCCTTTCTTTGCTACCGTAGCTTATGATCAGGAGATTGTTGATATCACTCAGTCTCCCATCCTTGCTACCGATCGTGGCGGCGCTGTTATCCAGAAGGGTATTGATGGACAGGATGTAGTTTATAACGGAACCACTTATAACTATAAGGGACTCGGCGACCTTGAGGTCGTACAGAATGCTGACGGAACCGTTGATTACCACATCACCATGAGAGATGATGTTAAGTTCTCAGACGGCGAGCCCGCTACCATCGATGATCTTATTTTCTATATGTATGTTGTTTGCGATCCTACTTATGACGGAGCAGCAACTCTCTATGCACTTCCTATCGAAGGAATGGCAGAGTACCGCGGAGGAATGGATTCCAGAGGAAACGTTATCTTCGCAGCAGGTGAAGAGGGATACGAAGCAAATGACCTTTACACCGAAGACCAGTACAATGCATTCTGGGATTACTATAACAACAACGCAGGCGCTGACTTTGCTCAGGAGATCGTTGATTACTGTATTTCAAACGGATACAATTCAGCAAGCGATTCAGTAGCTGACTGCGCTGCAAACTGGGGATTCGAGCTTGAGGCTGATGCTACCGCTCAGGATTTCTGGGATACCATCGTAGAAGCTTACGGCGGAGATACCGACGAAGCAGAGTCAGTTGAGTCCGCAGGATCCACCAGACTTTCTCTTACCATCGCAGCACTCGGCGCTGAGTATGAGACCGGTGTATCTACCGGTGAGACCGCTGATCACATCTCCGGTATCATCAAGACCGGCGATTACAGCCTTACCATTCACATGACCGAGTATGATGCTCCCGCTATCTATCAGATCGCAGGAAGCTTTGTTGCTCCCATTCATTATTATGGAGATTCTTCTCTTTACGATTATGACAACAACAGCTTCGGCTTCGTAAAGGGTGATCTTTCCGGAATCAAGTCTAAGAACACTGAGCCTCTCGGATGCGGACCTTACACCTTCGAAGGATATTCAAACGGTGTTGTTACTCTTAAAGCTAACCCTTACTATTTCCAGGGCGAGCCTGAGACCACCTACCTTCTTTTCCAGGAATCCGTTGATTCAGACTATGTTCCCGGTATCGTAACCGGATCATTCGACGTTGCTGTTCCCACCATCAGTGATGATGTTGTTAAGGCTATCAAGGATGCTAACGGCGGAGAGCTTGTAGGAAATACCGTTACCACCGTACTTGTAGACTACCGCGGATACGGATATCTCGGAATCAATGCAGACCTCGTAAACGTTAACGGAAATCCCGGATCCGAAGAGTCCAAGAATCTTCGTAAAGGATTCATGACCCTGTTCTCTGTATATCGTGATACCGTTATCAATTCTTACTACGGAGATCGTGCATCTGTTATTCAGTATCCTATCTCCAACACCTCATGGGCAGCACCTCAGCCTGCAGATGAAGGCTATGTTACCGCTTATTCCGTAGACGTAGACGGAAATGCTATCTATGATGCATCTATGAACGAAGAGCAGCGTTATGAGGCTGCTAAGGAAGCTGCTATCGGATTCTTCAAGGCAGCAGGATTTAACTACGATGAAGCTACCGGCAAGTTCACCGACTTCACCGAGACTTACGAAGTAATGATCCCCGGACAGGGACAGCAGGATCACCCTGCATACGGTGTTGCAGTTGCAGCATCCGAAGTTCTTGAGGGGCTCGGAATCAAGCTTCAGGTTAACGACGTAGGAACTTCAGTTTGGAACAACGCTCTTGAGTCAAATACCGCTATGATGTGGGCAGCTGCTTGGCAGGCTACACAGGATCCCGATATGACTCAGGTTTACTCCAGCGAGAACGCTCACGGAAACGGAACCAATTCCAACCACTACTCAGTAGATGACGCTGAACTTGACGAGCTTATCAAAGCCGGAAGAGCAAGCGCAGACACCGAAGAGAGAAAGTCCATCTACAAAGAGGCTATGGAACTCATCATGGATTGGGGCTGCGAGCTTCCTCTTTATCAGAGAAAGGATTGCACCGCATTCTCTACCGAGCGTGTTGATATCAACACCATCGCACAGGATATGACTCCTTACTGGGTATGGTATGCTGAGATTCATACCATGGCTACCAAATAATCAGTTCTTGATGTAATAAATCATCCGGATGAGAGGAGGTTTATGCCTCCTCTCAAAACCGGTTATAGAAAGCAGGATTTTTAAAAATGGCTAAGTTTATAATCAAACGATTATTGTACAGCATACTTATTCTTTTCTTCGTCATGTTCCTCATCTATGTACTGATGTATAACATGCCTACGAGTTTCGTAGAGACGAAGGCAAGAGAGCTTGCTTCACGTCCCGGAGCTGCCAAGAGTTACACCGAGTGGCTTGCGGATCTTAACGCACAATACGGAATGGATAAGGGCGTAGTACAGGGTTACCTCGTTTGGCTTAGCAATGCAGTTCGCGGAAACTGGGGCGACAGCTGGCAGTGGACTATTCCCGTTCTCGAGAAGTTCAATAACACCGTCTGGTACAGCTTCGCACTCGGATTGGTTTCTTTTATCTTTGAAGTTATTATCGCTATACCGCTTGGAATAACAGCGGCCAAAAAGCAATACAGTTTTGCGGATTACTTTACAACCGTCGTCGCCATGATAAGTATTTCGCTTCCTACATTCTTCCTGGCGACACTTCTTAAATATGTCTTTGCGGTCAAACTCGGATGGGTGGACCTCACCGGTATGCAGGGCCGTGATTATCAGTTCTTATCTACTTTTGGAAAATTCCTGGATTTAGCGAAACATTTCGCACTTCCTGCCGTTACTCTTACCGTTATCGGTATCGGAAGTCTTATGCGCTATACCCGTACAAATATGCTGGAAGTTCTTAATTCCGATTACATCAGAACTGCCCGTGCAAAGGGCGTTCCCGAAAAGAAAGTCATCGGAAAGCATGCTTTCAGAAATACACTCATTCCTCTTGTAACCATGCTCGGAGGAATGCTTCCCAGCCTCTTTGCCGGAGCACTCATCACCGAGACGCTCTTCGGTATCAGAGGAATAGGCTATGCTTCATACTATTCAATGACACAGGCGGATATTCCGTTTATCATGTTCTATCTTGCATTTATCTCGGTTCTGACACTCCTCGGAAATCTGATCTCCGATCTGCTCTATGCAGCGGTTGATCCCAGAGTGCGCCTGAGCTGATATACATAGAAAAGGAATAATAAGAGACATGGCTTCATATAATCTGAATGAAATATTAAAAGCGAAAGCAGGACGCACCGGCAATCAGGTTGCAGTCGGACTTGACGACGTTGCGCGTGTTAAAGTTCTTTCTCCCGGAAGGCAGGTTTTCAAGAGATTTATCAGAAACCGTCTTGCCGTATTCGGCACCGTGCTCCTGATCATTATGTTCGTATTCTCTTTCCTGGGACCCGTTTTCTATCCCTGTGGTCAGAAAGAGATCTTCTACAAATACGATTCCCAGAATATAAACTATGCACTTGCCAAGGAGATAACCTCTTATACGGGCTATACTCTTTCAAGTGATATATCCGTTCCCAGAACCGTAACCACATCGGTTAACAGCGTTGCCAAGAGCTTGATAGAGGCAGACGAGGATGTGGCTATACTTCTTTCCGATGACGGAGAATTCCTTCTCAGAAAAGTAAATGACGATGTCTTCGTTCTTTCATCCGTTGATGCACCCAAGGTGGCATCGGTGGGAGAGGGACGTGCCCTTATCGGTACCTATGACATGATAAGCGGACAGATCAGTTTCACCGGTCAGGATATCGAGGGCCTTCTTGAAGCACTTACCAAAAACTTCAACCGCACAGGCGGAAACTTTACATTTGAGGGTGTCAAATATTCTTACGAGAAGGATGTTGCCAAGTCTTATAACATTTATTCCGAAATGGACGGTGTCGTAACATTTGATAATTCCTTGCCGGAATCTTTTGCGGGAGCTTTTGAAAAGGCTGCGGATGACAGTGCATTTTCATTCACCGCAGGCGGTAAAACATATTGCATAGTTAAGGGAATTACCGGATCCGATGCTTATGCTGTTTCAGGCAGCGAGAAGAACGCACTGGTTTATACCAGACTTACATTTAATGTGATCTCAAGCGATGTGAAGGTATCGGATCAGCTTAAGGCAAATGCACTTCTTAACATTTCCGGCGGAAATTCATTTGATGTTGACGGCGTGAAATATAAGATCACGGAAAACGACGGACTCCTTATTCTCAAGGACAGTGATGACAAGGAAGTTGCCGAGCTTTCAAGCTTCTCGGTCAGACGCTACACCGGTGAAGACAGTATTGATTATGATCTGAAAAAAGAGATTGAAGAAATTGTCATCGCCATGGCAGAAAGCGGAAAGACCACCGAAAAGTTTATGTACAACCTTCCTTATCAGGATGAAAACGGAATTTACGTTTACGATGAAGAAGGAAATCTTCAGTATTCCGAAGCAGAACTGACCGTAACTCAGAGATATACCGGAGAGTATGTTATCAACTGCGATCAGGTAATCTATGTCATTGACATGTTTGCTTCCTCATCCAAGGAACATATCCTCGGAACCGACGGAGACGGATTTGATGTTCTTGCCAGGATCATGTACGGCGGACGTGTATCACTCATGGTAGGTTTCGTCGTTGTCTTCCTTGAGATCTTTATCGGAGTCATCATGGGTGGTCTTGCAGGATATTACGGCGGATGGGTTGATAACCTCATCATGAGACTGGTTGATATTTTCTACTGTCTGCCTTCGCTTCCCATCATGATCATTCTGGGTGCTACCATGGATTCCATGAGGATGGATACTTATATAAGACTTATCATCATGATGGCTACCCTGGGATTCCTCGGATGGGCAAGCGTCGCACGTATGGTGCGCGGACAGATCCTTTCACTTCGTGAGCAGGAATTCATGGTTGCTGCAGAGGCTACCGGAATCAGGGTTCGTAAGAGAATCTTCAGACACCTTATTCCCAACGTTATGCCCCAGCTGATCGTCATTGCTACCATGGGTATGGGTTCGGTCATTCTCACCGAGTCGACACTTTCATTCCTCGGCCTGGGTGTTAAGCATCCTCTGGCTACATGGGGAACCATCATCAACTCGGTTTCATCCGCAACCGCAATGGCTCATTACCAGCACATATGGATCCCTGTAGGTCTTCTTATCTGTCTTACGGTAATAGCATTCAACTTCGTAGGTGACGGATTAAGAGACGCATACGATCCCAAGTCCAAGAGATAAAGTAATAAACGGTTAAGAGGTTTATCATGGCTGATAACAAAGAGAAAATAGAAGAGAAGAAGGAATCGAAGAATTCTTCATATATTTCCGCAAAAGAATCCAGAAGGATCACCAAGTTCAATCGTAAGGTGACAAAGAAGCTGGAAGCTGAAAGAGCAAATGCCAAGAAGGATCCTTCCCTTTATACCACCAAGATGAAGGATGAAGGAAATGTTGTCGAGTTCGACAATGTGTGTTCGTACTTTTTTTCGGATGTAGGAACCGTAAAAGCGGTTGACGGTATAAGTTTCAATATTCCCAAGTGTTCTACCGTGGGCGTTGTAGGAGAATCCGGATGCGGAAAGAGTGTTACCAGTCTTTCACTTATGCAGCTTCTTCAGAGACCCAGCGGACAGACCGTGGGCGGAGAGATCCGTTTTAATCTCGGTGACGGCACTGCTTACAACATCGTAAACACTCCCACTGCCAAGATGCAGGAGATCCGCGGAAACAGGATCTCAATGATCTTCCAGGAGCCTATGACAAGCCTTAATCCCGTGTTTAAGATCGGAGCACAGGTAAATGAAGTTCTCGAACTTCATAATCCCGAGATGACTAAGGAACAGATCAAAGCCCGTACTTTGGAGATGCTAGAGATGGTCGGTATCGCCAACAAAGAGGGTGTATATGAGATGTATCCTCACGAGCTTTCCGGAGGTATGAGACAGCGTGTTATGATCGCGATAGCACTTGCCTGCAACCCCGAGCTTATCATTGCCGACGAGCCTACTACCGCACTTGACGTTACCATACAGGCGCAGATCCTCGACCTTCTTGCGGATCTTAAGAATAAGATCAATTCATCCATTATGCTCATCACCCATGACCTGGGCGTTGTTGCCAGCATGGCTGATTACGTTGTTGTAATGTACGCGGGACGCGTTATCGAAAAAGGAACTGCGGAAGATATTTTCCATCACCCCGCACATCCTTACACCATAGGTCTTATGAAGTCCAAGCCTGTTGTGGGAAAGAAAGTGGATGCTCTCTACAACATCGAAGGCAGCGTTCCCAATCCCGTCAATATGCCCGATTACTGTTATTTCAGAGACCGCTGCGAGATGCAGTGTGACAGATGCAAGGGCAAGATAAATGATGCGGGCGGAGATTATCCTCCCGAGATTAAGATTTCCGATACCCACTTCGTATCATGCTACAGATTCTATGATGAAGGCGAAGTTGTCGGTTACCCCAAGACCGTTGATCCGGAGGAGCTTTTAAAATGAGTGAAGTAAAAGATCAGATGCCTTTCGAAGGTGCTGAAAAAGACAGTGAAAATCTTCTTGTAGTCAAGAATCTTAAGAAGTACTTCCCCATCAAATCAAGCTTCTTTAAGATGAACATAGGTAATGTAAAGGCAGTCGACGGTGTTTCTTTTGTTATCAAGAAAGGAACCACCATGGGCCTTGTAGGTGAGTCCGGATGCGGTAAATCAACCACCGGAAGAACCATACTGAGACTTCAGGATAAAACCGACGGAGAGGTTTATTTTGACGGACAGGATATCTTTAAATTGTCCAAGGAAGAGTTGAGAAAGCTTCGTCCAAAGATTCAGATCATCTTCCAGGATCCTTATTCAAGCCTTTCTCCCAGACTTCCCGTAGGTGAGATCATTGCAGAAGCAGTAAGAGAGCATGGTATTGTACCCAAGGAAGAGATTGATGATTATGTGACCAGAGTAATGGAAGCCTGCGGACTTCAGGAGTGGCACAAGAACCGCTATCCTCATGAGTTCTCCGGCGGACAGCGTCAGAGGATCTGTATCGCGAGAGCTCTTGCACTCAATCCCGAATTCATACTTTGTGACGAGCCCGTTTCTGCTCTCGATGTTTCAATTCAGGCTCAGATCATAAACCTTTTGAGAGATCTTCAGAAGCAGTTCGGACTGACATATCTGTTCATTTCCCACGATCTGTCGGTTGTTGAACATATATCCGATACCGTAGGTGTTATGTATCTCGGAAACATGGTTGAGTATGCGGAGACCGAGAAGATTTATTCAAATCCTCTCCATCCTTATACCACGGCACTCTTTTCCGCTATACCCGTACCCGATCCGGATTATAAGATGAACAGGATAGTGCTTCAGGGTAATATCCCTTCACCCGCAAATCCGCCTTCGGGATGTAAATTCCATACCAGATGCGACAAGTGTATGGAGATTTGTAAAAACAAGGCACCCGAAATGATGGAAGTAGAGCCCGGCCACTTCTGTGCATGCCATCTCTATAACAAGGACTATTCGGATGCAGCTAAGGAGAATTAATTAATGCAGAAATTTAAAGATCTCCCTTATGAGAGAGTTGACTCTGACAAATTTGTCAAAGAGTACACCGAGCTTACACAGGCTCTTAAGGATGCAAAATGCTTTGACGAGGCCTGGAAGGTTCATGAGAAGATAACCGAGATGACCAATCATTTCGTTACCGAGATGGTCATCGCACGTACACGTTATGATATTGATACAACGGATGAGTTCTACAGTGCGGAGAATGATTATTATGATGAGATCACTCCCCTGTTTTCAGATTGCTCCAATAAGTACATGAAGGTGCTTTTTGAATCTCCTTTTAAAGAGGGATTTGAAGAAAAGCTCGGCCCTGTTGCTCTTAAGAGCATGGAACTTTCCATTAAATCATTTGATGAGAAGATCATCGGACTTGCTCAGGAAGAGAACGAGCTTTCCAGCAAGTATACCAAACTCATCGCTACGGCAAAGATTCCTTTTGAAGGCGAAGATTATAACTTAAGCCTTATGAGAAAGTTTACCGTAGATCCTGACAGAGATGTCAGAAAGCGCGCATGGAAGGCAATCAGTGATTATTTCCTGACTGTAACGGATGAGATCGACGATATCTACGACAAGATGGTGGCAAACCGCACCAAGCAGGCACGTGAGATGGGATATGAGGATTATATCGATCTCGGATACATGCGAATGAACAGAAACAGCTACGGCCGAAAGGAAGTAGAGAATTTCAGAAAGCAGGTTAAGGAAGCGTTTGTTCCTCTTGCTACCATGATCCACGAAAAGAGACGCGAGCGTATAGGCGTAGACAGTCTCAAGCACTACGATAATGAAGTGCATTTTAAGAACGGAAACCCTGCACCCGTAGGAACTCCCGAGGAGATCCTTGCCGCAGGACAGGCGATGTACAGGGAACTTTCTCCCGAAACCGGAGAGTTCATGGATTTCATGAGAGAATATGATCTCTTTGACGTACTCGGACGTAAGACCAAGCGTCAGGGCGGATACATGACCTTCCTTCCCGATTACAAGGCACCTTTTATCTTCGCCAACTTCAACGGAACCAGCGGAGATGTTGATGTAATAACCCATGAGTGCGGACATGCATTCCAGGGATACCTTACCAGAAACGATCCTATCCCCGAGCATAACGAACTCACCATGGAGACCGCGGAGATCCATTCAATGTCCATGGAGTATTTCACTTACGGATGGATGGATAAGTTCTTCGGTGACAGAAAAGACGATTACTATACCATGCACCTTGAGGATTCAATTATCTTCGTTCCTTACGGATGTATGGTTGATGAGTTCCAGCATATCGTATATGAGAATCCCGATATGACTCCCGCTGAGAGGAAGCAGGTATGGAAAGATCTTGAGAAGACTTACAGACCTCACCTTGATTATGACGGAGATCCTTTCTTTGCGGAGGGAGGATACTGGCAGAGACAGAGCCACATCTTCCAGAGTCCTTTCTACTATATCGATTATGTACTGGCAAGCGTCTGCGCTATGCAGTTCAAGGTCAGAATGGATGAGGATTTCAGGGGAGCGTTTGAGGATTACTTGAAACTCTGCAAACTCTCTGTTACCAAATTCTATGAGCCCATGCTGAAGGAATGCGGATTAAGAAGCCCCTTCGAAGACGGATGCATCGAGAATCTTGTAGAAGCACTTAAAAAGAAAATTTAATTGTGATAGTGGGGACTTATCATTTTTGTCATCCGGTGACAAAAATGATAAGTCCCCATTGCCACTCAAAAGTATGTTATTATATGAGCATCGGTAATCGGACCGATGCTTTTTTTACGGGAGTGGGAATATGACTTACGGACAGATTTTTTCTGAGATATGGCTTAGGAATAAGAGATACATACTATTTTGTATTACGATCTGCATTGTTTTTTCTTTTCTTTTTTACGGCAATCTGACTTCTCTGAATGCATACGATGCTGATGGGGCAGCTCTTGCGGCAAGTGTGGGCGGAAGCTTTGGCGAGGCCCTTGCCCCAATTCTTTCCCTGGGACTTTTCGGCGGGATAGATGTTTCATGGGTAATGGTCATAATGAGTACTTCCGCACTGGGTGCAAATTACGGCAGGAGTTCCGGCGTATTCGGACTGGACAGGTTGTCCGGTTTTTCATTCGGTATTTTCGATAACATATACATCTGTATTTTTCTCCTCGTATGGTTCGGACTGCCTCTGATACTTAAGGCGTTCAGTAAGACCAATGCCATAGGATGCTCCATAGAAGATGCTCAGAAGAAGGTAAACGGCGTCATGATGGTTATCGTGATCATGGTGGAGATGGTGATAAATACCGAACCGAAAAGCGTTGTAAGAGCAGCTTCGGGTGTCGGACGTGCCCTCAGCTACGGCGTAAGTGCCATAGTATGTCTGGTGATCCTTTTGGTCACACTTCTCATTTATTTTGTTGTGCATTACCTGTTTTCACTTTTGGATATCATAATGGTGCCTGTGTGTACCCTTGTTCCCTTTGTTTCTTTTTTCTGGGTATTGGCAAAGCTTGCATTTATCGGTTTTATGATCCTTCTTGCGGTTTATATGCCGGCAGGGTACGTGATCATATCGCTGCTTCTGATATTAGTGTCCGCACTTTTGTTCAGAACCGCATACATGGCAGTAAGATATTTTGAGAACATATATGTAAAGGCTTTGTTCAAGAAGATATTCGGCGGCTTCGATAAGAATAAGCCTCTTGTTGCTCCCAGACTTCCTGCCAAGGTACGCGAGTTTTTGCAGGGAAGAAACATTCAGATGGTCATTCCCGCATTTGTCCTCAGAGAATTCCCCAATCTTAAGGGGATGCACAAATGGGACAGATTCTGGATGGTTGTTGAAAACGGCTCTGTTTATCTGGTAAAGCCTCTATTCGGCAAAAAAGGGTGCTGGCAGATCGCTCTCGGCGGAAATCCGGCTCAGAAGATGTTTATTAACAGTGCACTGCCATATTATGAGATCTTCCATATATACGGATCCGAGGCGGCAATCGCCCAAACCTTCAAGAAAGTCCCCAAGATGTTCCATGTGGTTTTCAGTAAGGAGTATTTCTACAGATTCGAAGAGATCAAGCAGCTTACGGGATTTGTTGATTATGCCGCATATAAGGAGTATCTGAAGACTTATTTTGCCAGACCTCAGATGCCGGTGTGATAATTGGTGGTGACAGTGGGGACGTATCAATTTTGTGACCGGGTGACAAAAAATATACCTCCCCACTGTCACCCCATTACAA
>JAGCUO010000128.1 GCA_017962825.1 Lachnospiraceae bacterium
TCTGCTTCGCTCTTTTGGTATTTCGCATCGGCAACTTCCTTGTCAAAGGAATGCTCTGCAACGGTCAGTTTCCCATTTACATAGGCGATATCATAGCAGCCGGTTACATCCTCACCGTCGGCATTAACAATCTTCGCCGCGCTCGGAACGTTGTCACTGCTTCCCGGGCCGGACTGGGTTCCGGTGACGGTTACGCTTTCAATGCTGTCCCCATCGGCAAGTTCGTTGCATGCACAGGAATCCTTGGTCAAGTCGATTCCGTCGCACTCCTTTTCATCACTGTCAGCGATGATGGAAACAGCCTTCTTTTCGATCGTAAGAGTGCCTTTGGCTGTTTCGGTTACGACATAGTTTCCGGTAGTATCCTTTGTTTTATCAATAGAAACTCCGGTTAACGTCACTTCGTATTCACCGATTTTCGTTCCGCTGCCGTTGGCACTGACACCTGTAAACGAAAGTCCCTCAACGGAACAATCGAAGCCTGATACAATCTGTTCTGTTCCGTTATACGTTAATTCTTCGCTTCTCGCGGTCAGAGCAACCGATTTCGGAAGAATCTCAAAACTCTTCTCCAGTCCGGGCTTTCCGCCGTCCTCCCAGTACACATATGCCCGATATACATCGGCATTTGTCGGCTCCTCCACAACCTGATCACTGCTGTTGAAATAAGTCACCTTATACCCGGTTTGTGCTACATTATCCAGAATTACCTCCGTGACATCAGGTTTATACGCTTCTCCCGTGTAGACGGCACTATAACCGGACAGCGAAACAGAGGAAACAACCTTATTGTCCCACGCGTCCGAAGGAATCTGATCTGCGGGTATCTGCTCACCGTTTGCATCCCGGTAAAAACCGGCAAGCAGCGGATAATAGTATGCCCCATCCGCATTCTCCTTGAAAAGCCATACGGATTCCCCTTCCGCATCCTCAGCATCCTGCAAACTGCCGAGGTCAGAAGATATTCCTGTCATCTTGGCGGTTGTAAGACCTATGACATTGTTGTCCCGGTCATCATAACCTTTAACAGCACCGACAGGGCTTACGGATTTGTCAAAAAAGCAGTTTTCTGCCGTACCTGATCTAACAGCACCAACGACTCCTCCGATATTTTCGCTATCCGGTGCGGAAACAGTTCCTATGCTAAAGCAGTTTGTTACCTTACCTGTCTGAATATTTCCTACCACCCCGCCTGTACAACCGAGTTTCGTTCCGGATACAGCTCCGATATTATAGCAATTCTCCGTTGCATCATGGTTAACTCCTGCCACTCCGCCGACCAGGCTTACTTCGCCCAGCCCCGAAACGCTTCCGGTGTTATAGCAGCCTTCTGTCGTACCGGCGTTTTCTCCAACCACTCCGCCCACTTCAAAGTCTCCGGTAACGGCTCCGGTGTTGTAACAGTTCCTAATTGTCCCTGTATTTTCACCTACCACTCCGCCTGCTATATTATCAGCCGAGACAGCATCGGTGTTGCAGCAGTTTATTACTGTTCCGGCATTAAGGCCTACTACTCCTCCGGCACAATAGTTGCCCTTTATGGTACCGTCTTGCAGGCAAACGTTTCGAACTACTCCCTCACTTTCCACATATCCAAACAGTCCGACAAAAAGATATGGGGAATTACCTGACGGAGCAATATAAGTAAGTCCGACTATCTTTTTACCGTTTCCGTCAAAAATGCCTATGTATGCACTATTAGCACTGTCCGGGTCTACTAAACCAATCGGTGTCCATACGTCACCGTTGGCGCTTGCTGACGCGTCGATATCATTTGTGAGTATGCCCTTTAAACTCGTTAACCCACCATTTACCTCAGCGGCAAATTGTTTCAACTCATCATAGTTCGAGATTTCCGTTACGCCATCTTTTAGTTTTTGCGAAGTCCACTCTGTTTTACAAATTTCCCCCGGGGATAACGGTTCTCCGGACTCATTAATATAAAACCCTTTCAGGCACGGGTAGTATGAATAGAACTCATCATTCTCTCTGACCATCCATGCGTTTCCTTCACCTGATGAATTCTCAAAAACCATGTGGGTCATTGCATCCGAACCTGTCATTTCATCGGTAGTGAGTCCCTTGACGGTTTCTGAATCAGTTTCTCTCCCGACTGCTTTTGATACGGCACATTCGGTCTTATCGTAATAACAGTTCGACACTATTGCACCGCCCGACGTATAACTTTCGCCGACAACACCGCCGACATCTCTTGTGTTCTCTGCTCTCACGTTGCCGGTGTTGTAGCAGTTTGTTACTGAACCGGTACTGCCATTCCATCCGACCACGCCGCCGATATCAACTTCGGTTCCATCCACAGCACCGGTGTTATAACAGTTCGATACGGTACCATAATTGTTACCAACCACACCGCCGATACTCTTCTCCCCGGTCACCCTTCCGATATTATAACAGTTTGATACTAAACCACCTTCCTTATTGAATCCGACCACGCCGCCGACACTTCTTTTTCCTTCCACAACACCGGAAAAACAGCAGTACAATACTGTACCGCCTTTATTGTATCCGATTATGCCGCCTATTTCGGTTTCCCCTGAAAAAAATGCGTTCTCAAGTCCCACATTATGAATTTTCGCGCCGGACGCCGTTACTCCGAAGAGCCCGACAAAAAAATCTTTTTGCTTATCCGATGCAAGGCCAATTATCTTCTTGCCATTACCGTTGAATGTGCCGATATAAGGATAACTTTCATTCCTTCCGATCGGCGTCCACGGTGCGTTCCGGCACTCCTCAACCGTAACGACAATATCGGCCGTAAGTATCGCGTTAAGACTCGTTTCACCGGCATTGACTCTCTCGGCGAATGCCAGTAATTGTGCATATGAAGCAATCTCACAGTCGTATTCAGTTGCATCCTCCGCACCTGCCGTTGCCGTGTCCACTGCCATCTGCAGCATCAACACTGCCAATATGGCACACAGCATCCATCCAATCAGCTTCTTCACCAGTCTTTTCATCTTCATTACTCCTTGTGGTATATACTAATCTTGTCATAAGCCCAGTTTTCCAACATGTAGGTCCACAAAATTCAAATTCTCTTGCCCAAGTATCCTGCGCGCATACATCCCGGTCTTATAGCTTTCTCAACTCATCGAATGTATAATCACGATATATTCTTTCGCCTGTAAAGACCGTCGTTGTGGTTGCAGGGATCTTACGCATGATTTCTTTGAGATTGATATCCTTGGGGAACGGAAGGAAATTACCGTTCTCGTCCTCCCCTTTCCTAGCAGCAAAGATAAATGTCCGATTCTCCCAATCAACAGCAAAATCGTTTGCGCACTCCACAGCATCTGCGTTCATCCATGCTTCGTGCTTGTCGTTAAACGATTCGTACAGGAATTCGAACAGTGCCCCCTCGTCGATCTTTATGATTCGAACCGTGTTATCATCAAGATGATCCGTGAACCGGCCGTACACCGATCCCAGATACTCTTCGATGCGACTGACGATTTCATCACAATTCGTTCTGTCAATTACCGCTTCTGATATTTCTATACCCTCGAATGTGTGCCTGGATTGTTCCCTGTCATAGTCCTGATGGGCTCCGAGGATTCTGATCTTATCGCCGCTTCTTACGAGAAATACATGATACCCTTCATCGATTACCTCTTCCGGAGCAAGCTCAAACCGATAATCGTTATCGGAAACGGAATCTGTGGGATACACCAGATCATAGAGCTTCTCGAATGCGGGGGCGGCGTCCATGGCGAACAGTTCGGAATCCTCGGGAGCACTTTTCAATTTATCAAGCACCTTAGCCAACGCGTTGTCATTGACGGCGTTTATAATGTTGCCGGGAAGCATCTTTCCGTCCATGCAAAAAGCAAAATGTCCGTTACTGTTACAGCTTCCGTAACACCATTCCTTCACTTCATCAAAAATCAGTGCAAACTTATACGGATCTCCGATAATCATTTTCTCTTCCTTACATACAAAAATCAACTTATGTTTCCTAAACCATTGAAGTAACTATTCAAATTCTCTTGTCCAAGTAATCTCTCTGCTTCCAACGAAACGAAACTTCAAATGTAGCTTATTCAAATTTCCGATCAATTACTATAATCCATTTCAGCCGGACGAACTTCGGCCGCAGGCATCAAGGACCAAGTGTCCGTTTTTGTGTTCTTAGATAAAGCCCATTCCTCTCCATCCAAAATAAAGATTATGTGATATCGCTTCTTCAAAACCTCTATTCGAACAATCTTTACGGCATCTTTTATGGCTTCTTCCGTATCGATGCCTTCCCCGATGCCCCAATCCTCTTTTTCAGCATTAAACTCGCGAGTAAAGACTTCATCTATATTGCTGCAATCATTTAGGAATTTATCATATGTGTCTTTAACATCCTTATTGATACTCTCTGTTTCGGTGTCGGAATATGTAGAAACAAAGCGGCGATTATAACAATAAAGATTTAAAGCAATGATCATTTCATTGTCTTTTATGTTAAAGAAATCCATTTTCTTTTTGATTGCCCAAAAACACGGATTGTCTTCCGTATCTGCCATGCAGACTAATTCTCCAAAATAAGAGCTGACTGCTCTCCCGATTTCTTTTTCTATTATTTGCATCTTATACCCCTTGGTGTTTTAATTCAAATTCTCTTGCCCAAGTACCCTAAACCTCAAGATCCATCTTTTACTTGACGTCTTTTATGGCCGCCACCATATAGTTTCACTCTTTGCGTAGTTCCATATATACAAATCTATCCGGGTCTTCTCCCATAGCAATAACATGTTTAGGCATTTCTTTTTGGATAAAACCAAGTCTCTGATATAGGGCTATTGCTTTGGTATTGTCTGGATGCGGATCTACCCACAGTGTTTCTGCGCCATTTTTAAATGCTTCTTTAATTGAATATTCCAACGCCTGCGTTGCAATCCCCCGTCCTCTGGCAAATTCAAACAACTTGATATCCAAAGCAGCACTTCTCGTCGTCTCATCTATACCATAATGAGTCTCACCACAGTATTTACCATCTTCAAAAATCGAATAGTGATTTTGTTTGGGTTTGGCAGAGATATGTCTGTCTAACCATTCCCGCACAGCGTCTTCCGTTTCATGTAATCCGCCCGGCCAGATATACTTCATTACATCTTCATCAGCCCAAAGTCTCTGTATATCCTTGATGTCTGCATGGGTTGATTCTTTTATAACAACCATATATGTATCCTCCAAATAAAACATTAATCCGAAATATTGCTACTTAGTAAATCGTTTCATCATATGCCTTCGAATTCTATCCACACAGGCTGGATCGAATCCATCATCAACCTTCTCGGCCTTCGCCAGAAGTTTGGTCAGTGTTTTATCGTCAATCATCCCTCTGTTCAGAAGTGCCATTGCAATCAGATAGTATTCACGATACGCCACGTTGGGACGGACAGACTTAACATTTCTATCCAGGAAAATGTTCTCGTACTTTTGAATGGAATCCGCTTTAGCAAAGAGAGTGAAAACATACTCCTCCATGTCCTTCCAAACCTGCTCCGCAACCACAGCAGAATCCGCACCATTTTTCAAAGTGTAAAACGGGTCCTTGATGAACTTGTTTGAAGCATCGGTTATGGCAAAAGATGCGGTAGCGCCATAGTAGGGTATTTCTTTTCCCCTGATTTCATTTGCTAGCGCATCGAGTTTGGGATAGCTCATCTTAAAGGTCGGCCTGACAGTAACAACATCCGATTTATTCTGTTCGTAGATATCAATCTGCACAGTGAGCACCGCATCGTCAGTCTCTCGTTCAAAGTCACCGAAACGTTGGTTTAGCTTGTATCCGAGTCCTTCGAATTTCTGTTTGAAAAGCTCTCGGATCTCAGTGATGCGGTTCAAGGCTGTCTTCCCGCCGATTACCTCGCGAAGCACATCAGATTGGGAATCATACATATGAAGACCGAAGCGTGTTCCAAGAAGTTGCCTGAGTCTGGTAGCATAAACCCTGAACTGTCTCCCATACCAATCCGACCTGATATATGCGGACTCAAATTCCACCTGGAAAGAGACATCATCCTTCTCGAGATCCAGTGGTTTTTCTCCGTTGATCTTCCATTCCGAAAAACTCTCGAGAATAGCCCTTTTGATTTCATCACCTGGAAGCTCCTCAAGTCCGGGAACATCCTTCCCATCCATGAGCGCCACGTATATCTTGCTTACTGCCATTCGAGGCTTTTTATCATACTTGATGAATGTCAAATCGTAACTCATTGTATAATACCTAAAAAACAATTTACTATTGATTTTCTGTTCCAGAGTTATATTAAAAGATAGTTCTCCTATCGCCTGGAATTCCGAAATATTGCGATTTTATGTTCCAGCAGTCAACCCGACAAATGAGAATTTGTCACTGCTTTAGCATTGCGCTGCCTTGTATATGATCAATATTCGTAGGATTGATTTACTTTCCTAAGTGCAGCTACATAATCGCAGCCTTTTTCTTTCACATTTTCCGGATTTATAGGATAATGGACATTGTAA
>JAGCUO010000129.1 GCA_017962825.1 Lachnospiraceae bacterium
GACTCCCCTCACAACCGCAACTCTCTGCTGCTGGCCTCCCGATAACTGTGCCGGAAACTTCCTCGAATCAGCCTCTGAGATCTCCACTCTCTTAAGAAGTTCTCCGGCCCTTACGGCAACTTCCTTCCTGCTTTTGTTTTTAAGAAGACCGCTTATCATTACATTATCGAGAGCACTCATGCTGTCATTGAGGTAATTCTGCTGAAAAACAAATCCGGCATGATTCCTTCTGAAAAGAGCCAGCTTGTCATTACCGTATTTCGAGATATCCACAGGCTCATCCGATCCGTCCAGATAATAAAGAACCGATCCCAGTGACGGTCTGTCCATTCCGGAAAGCGAATACATAAGTGTGCTCTTTCCGGATCCGGAGTTACCCATTATTACCGTAAAATCTCCTTTGTATATCTTCAGATTAAGATTCTTGAGTACGTGCTGCTGTACAGACTCATTGGAAAATGTCTTTGAAAGTTCCTTAGCCTGCAGAATGATCTTTTTATCCATTTCGTTCCTCCGTTTTGTTTCCTTTGATGATACCAATATAATCCGCAGGTCATTAACAAGTCTTGAGCAGTACCTTGTCAGTTTCTTAACCGTTTCTTAATTGCGGTGAACATGCGGACTGTTCGCTCATTTCCAGGCCCGTAAATATTTGCGCAGCAAAAAAGCGGGACCCTTTGCGGGTCCCGCCTGATACAATAATTATATTAACAGGATCATTCACTCAGATATTTATAAAGCAGTCTGTAAAGTTCCGCCGCTTCCTTCTGAGTCAGGGAAGATCCTTCCGCAGCAAGTTTTCCGGGAATATCCTTGCACTTTTCCTTAAGCGCATTTCCCTTATCGGTAATGCTTATGAGTGTAACGCGCTCGTCTTCTTTTGAACGGGTTCTGGTGATATAGCCGTCCTTTTCAAGATGCTTGAGAAGCGGTGTGAGCGTTCCCGCATCAAGATGAAGAATGCTTCCGAGCTGTCCGACATTCACGCTTTCCTTTTCCCAGAGCACCATGAAAACCACATACTGCGTATAAGTAAGTCCGAGCGGTTTCAGATAAGGTGTATATGATGCGACAATCTTTCTGCCGCACGCATACAAAGGAAAACATAACTGGTTTTTCAAAAGAAGCTGTTCATATTCCTGAGCCACTTGCTGATCCTCCTAAAACTAAATAAGTTCTTCAACACACTTATCTATTTTACTCATTTTTTCCGTAGGTTCAAATCTTGCTACAACATTTCCGCTGCGGTCGACCACAAACTTGGTGAAATTCCACTTGATCTCGGGATTATTCTTGTAATCCTTATCAATCTTGGAAAGCATAGCGCTCATTGCAAGAGCTGAGGGACCTTTGCCGAATCCTTCGAATCCCTTCTGCTCCTTCAGATATTTGAACAGAGGGATCGCATTCTCTCCGTTGACATCCGATTTCTTCATCTGCGGAAACTGTGTTTTGTACTTAAGCTGGCAGAACTCATGGATCTCCTCGTCGGTACCGGGGGTCTGTCCCGCAAACTGGTTACAGGGAACATCGATCACTTCAAATCCCTTATCATGATACTTCTCGTACATTTCCTCGATATCCTTGTAATGAGGAGTGAATCCGCAGCCTGTTGCGGTGTTTACAATAAGGACAACCTTTCCTTCATAATCCTTCATTGATATCTCTTCGCCTGCTGCCGATGTAACACTAAGATCGTAAAAACCCATAATTTTCTCCTTTCAAAAAATGTGATTTGCTTATCTTGTGTCCTATTATATTTTATCAAATGTAAGCTGTCAATCATTTTTTTGATAATCTCTGAAAAAGCCCGAATTTTGATATTTCAGCCTTATTGACAGTTTGTTATTATCTGCCTATAAAAATAATTCTTCTTAAATAATGTAAAAAAAGCGCCAAATGTATGCATTTATGGTAAAATAAAGGGGTTCAAAAGCCGATATATACTGTGAAAAGTATGGCTTTTGCGTCAGGGGAACTTATGAGGGAAAAAGTATCACTTTTAAAATCTAACAGAGGTGCCAGTCTGGTGCTGGTATCGGCATTCTGTGTCATCATCATCGGAATCGCGATCACCCTCACTGTGATCAGTTCTCTTCTTTTATCCAAAGCAGGTTCGGTTAAGAGTCAGGGACAGGCTTATGAGCTTGCCACTTCTTTTTCTTCGCGTATCGAAGAACTCATCCTGAACGAATCGGCCGGCGGAAATAAATCCTGCATCGACCTCGATACCTTTATTCCCTTAGGCAATAACGAGGGAGACATCATTCCCACCACATACGGCTTCGACGGCATTCCGGATTCTTCTGTCACCGCACATATATCCAGGGATGCAAGCGACGGACACTACACTCTGACAGTCACCGCGACCGCCGCACGCGAAACATACATTAAGACCACCGAATATACCGGAAGTGCTTCCGGCGGATATACCAGGAAATAAAACTGTATGAATAAAAGATATAACGGCAATTTCATACGGGATAACAAAGGCGAGACACTCGTTGAGATCATGGTCGCTTTCATTGTTCTGATGATAGTGATCGCAGCTTTCACGGGTGCGGTAAATGCCGCAAGCGCATCGCTCAATAATTCCAAAGACATCAGGCAGAGATCCGACAATGATTATGTCGCGCTTCACGACTGTCTGAATTCGGAGAATTTAAATCACACCCCCGGCTCCGGAAGCAGGAATCCTTCCGCTCCCAAAAGCTTTACCATTACGGGAACCGACGGTGACATTACCCTTAATGCGTACCAATATGAATCGGGCGAGACTGTTTACTGGGTATTCAGATGAAAAAACGGATATGCTCAAAACCGCATAACAGCCGCAACTCGGGCTTTACTCTTGTAGAGCTCCTGGTATCCATGACACTTACCGCGATATTTGCGACGGCTGTCATCGCGATCATGCCCTCTGCCACCAGGATATTTATGCAGATCCAGGATGCGGGCAGGGCGCAGGTTGTAGCTGATATGGTCGTTGATGCGCTGCGAGAAGAATGTGCCGACTCCTATATTGACGATTATGCATCCGTAAGGATAATCAACGCATCCGATTCGGCCGAAGGAGATAAGGATTTCCTGAAGATATTCGAAAACAATCCCTTGCAGTTCGATAACAGCGGCAATGTGCTTGTGGTCAGAAAATCCTCGGGATACTGTGAAGCCATTTACACCGGAATGACGATTTCGTCATCAAACTATCTGAGCGTCCATAACGATGACAGGAACAACGGAACTCTGAGGGAAGAAAACGGAATATCTTCCAGAGCGGTCTACAGATTTTTCACCGGCGGAATACCTTCCGACGAAACACTCCGGGGATATGTCCATTACGGATATTACATGTGCGGAAAGGAGCCCAAGCCCGTAACCACATCAGGCGGGGTCAAAACGGTGAACTGCATCTTCCCCGCATCCAGATATGATTACACCAATCCCTTTACGACCGATGCTTACAACGGATATACGGTAAAGTTACTCTTTTCCGACCTGAAATATACCGTTCCCTCATACTTTACAGAGGATAACGACTATACGAGAAGACCCGCCAGCGTCATGGTGACCGTTAATGTCTACAAGTCCGGCTATGCCGGTCAGAGTGCGGACAGCCTGCTCTATACGCGCACAGCTCTCCTTGTATTTGCAGAGGATACGACAAAATGATGTTTTCCCGAAGAGGAAAAAAGAATAATTCCGGCTTTACGCTTGTGGAAATGATAGTAGTCCTGGTCGTACTGGGAATACTTGCTTCGGCTGCGGTTTACGGCATCATTTCCTACATCAACCTGACCCGTTACAACAACAATCAGAAAAACGCGGAGACCATTTATCAGTCGGCACAGGCTTCCCTGAATCATATGTCGGAAAACGGAACCCTTGAAGACTGGGCAAAGGCTCTCACGGAGGGCCTCGGAACTCCCGACGGATATGACAGCAACAATCCTGCCGGTGCGGAAACTTCAGATAATATCTACAACAAGGGTTATTTCGATTTCTTTGGCAGCGATACCGATACCGCCTCTCTTCCCGGCCAGTCCGCACACATGAGGTATGCTGTAACATACAGCCCTTCATATACCCCCGGTGCCGGCGACCCCCAGAGCAAATGCATTTACGATCTTATCATTCAGGATTTTAAGGCTACCGATATCCTTAAAGGAATGATCACCATAGAATTCGATGTCGAAAAAGCCCTCGATGCTTCCGGCAAGGTCAGATACAGCGCAAGCGTTTATTCCGTTTTCTTCGACAGTAAGAGAACCTCATGGGATATAGCTGCCAGGAACGGAATCGCCACGCTCGTCGTTCCTTTCAGAAGTGAGGAATACAGAAGCGGCACCAGCTTTATCGGATATATAGCGGGTAAGAACGGACAGATGGTTGTGGATTCCGTTTTCGTTCCGGCGGAAGCCGAGGTCGGGGAATTCTCGATCAGAAACGGTGAGACACTGGATCTTACATGGTCACTCAAAACAGAGGGTGAAGCCGTGACCGGAAAGCCGGAGCATATTCACTACACCTTCGCCCTTTACGATGCGGACAAGGATAACATTCTGAACCAAAAGCCGTTCAGTTATCTTGTTGTGAACGAAAACTCGCTGTTCGAAGGCACCCCTTACACTGCGCTATATACTCAAAGCTTCAGTGATCTGCTTAAATTCACCGACAGTTCCAATCAGCTTTATATGGCCAAGGACACGTTCCAGAACGGACTGACCAGAAATTTGGAATTCACAACCCACTCCGACGGAGTCAAGACCTTCACCGTTGTCTATACAAAGGAAACCGTCACTGACAAGCGCGGAATTCCCTTGACCGTTTACAGAGCATCGATCCATACCACAGGAAAGGTCTTTGTCCATAACGTCACAAATCCCGCCACCGATGACTTTAGCTATAACAACTCCTGGAATCAGGTAAGTTCACAGGCGAATTATTACAATTTCCCTCTCACGATATCCTATGAAGTTTATGACGCGTACGGAACCACGATATCCGAAAGACTGTCATATACTCTTTCACTGGATGCGATGATGTCCAGAAACGCCATTGACTTTGCAACGGGTAATAACGGGACTAATACAAAGCTCTACAATTACAGCATCAACAGGCTTATCAACGGAAACAAAACCTTCATCAAAACCGACGCCCTTCCCGTTAACATGTATGTTTCCATGACCGCGGAAAGCGATAATTTCGGAGCGACGCACGC
>JAGCUO010000130.1 GCA_017962825.1 Lachnospiraceae bacterium
GACTTATCGCTCTTTATCATGGCGTTGGATTCGACTTCAACTTTATAAGGGATCCTGAGGACCTCGAGTCTCTTAGCATATTCTTCCTCAAGGAATTCCTTAAGCTCATTTAGGTAAAACGAGCCTATCTCCGGTTCAAAAAATTTACGCGTCCCTACTGTCATCTGTTGACAACGTCAAATGTATAGTATAAGATAACGATGTTACGTAACAACGTTATCTTTTTATTTTCCGGAGATAATATGAAAAGAGACAGTGATCAGGGAACACGTGAGCTTCTGATAGAAGCCGCGAAAAAAGAGTTTCTCGAAAAGGGCTATAACAAAGCCTCGCTCAGAACCATCTGTGCCAATGCCGGTGTCACAACCGGTGCTTTGTATTTCTTTTTTGAAAATAAAGCCGATCTGTTTGCGGCCATCGTAGATCCGCCTTTAAAAGGGCTCAAGGAAATCCTGATCTCGCATTTCAGTGATGATATCAAAGAAGTGTCGGGTCTTGAATCACTGGAAGATATGGACATGGATCACAGCGAGATAAGTGACAGGATAGTCGGATATATCTATGATAACTATGATTCGTTTATGCTTCTTCTCACCGCGTCGGAAAACACGGTTTATGAAAACGTTGTTGATGAATTTGTCACAATGCTGGACAGATCCATTCCTCCGATGATGGCGGTCGTTAAGGGATATACCTATGATAAGCAGATGTCGCACTGGATGTCACACATTTCGATCGATGCGTTCATACATGTGATAAAACATGAGAAGGATGCAGGTAAAGCGAAGAAGAGACTTCGCGGAATACTTAATTACCTGGTACTCGGATGGGTACAGCTGGTATTGGAAAAGAAATAAGTCACAAAAATATCCGCTTCGCAGATAGGAGAGATCCTTTTTGTTGAAGCGGAAAAAAATAACATTTACATAACATTGTTATGTTGAAAGAGAGGGAATGAAAAAATGTATCTTGAGATCAAAGATGTGAAGAAAAGCTACGGCACGGGCGGAAGCTATGTGCAGGTTCTCAAAGGCGTTAATACGGGAGTTGAAAAGGGACAGATGTGTGTTATCCAGGGAACATCAGGCTCCGGTAAGTCGACTCTTTTAAACTGCATAGGCGGACTCGATTTCATGGATTCCGGATCCATCATTGTTGACGGTACGGAAATTTTCGGAATGAAAAATGCTGCCCTTTCGGATTACAGAAGGGATAATCTCGGTTTTATTTTCCAGTTTTACAATCTGGTCCCCAACCTAACGGTAAAAGAAAACATTCAGGTATGCGAATATCTCACCACGAATCCCCTTAATATGGATGAACTTCTTGATGTGCTGGGACTTACCGAACATCAGAACAAATTCCCGGCACAGCTATCCGGCGGACAGCAACAAAGATGCGCCATAGCAAGGGCGCTCATCAAGAATCCGAAATTACTTTTATGCGACGAACCCACAGGTGCACTCGATTCCGCCACCTCAAGAGATATCCTGATCCTTCTGGAACAGATCAATGAAAAATACGGAACCACCATGCTCATTGTTACCCACAATAATTCCATCAAGAACATGGTACACAAAGTGATCTTTCTTAAGGACGGCATAGTTAAGAAGGAGTACATGAACGAAACAAGAATTCCCGCAAGCGAATTGGAGGATCTGTAATGAACAGGATACTTAGGAAAAGATTTCCAAGACAGATAAGGGCGGATTTTTTCAGGCTCGGAAGTCTGTTTCTGATGATCGCCCTTTGCATGTATATAGTTATTGCCCTGGTTGATGCAGCCGAAGTCATCATCATCGGCACGGAAAATAATCAGATCAAAAGCCATATAGAGGACGGACAGTTTACGGTTTTTAATCCCCTTTCTCAGGCACAGATCGAGATGATCCAAAACTCCGGTGTTACCATAGAGCCCCACATCAGCTACGATTTGACCCTGGATGACGGTTCCGTTATAAGGGTATTTGAAAACAGAACTTTGATCGATACCGTGGTGCTTGACAGCGGAAGCGAAGCATCTTCCGAAAATGAGATAGTTCTTGAGAAAAGATATTGTGAAGAACATGACATCACTGTCGGAAGTGATGTTCTTATAGGAGGAGAAGAGTTTACCGTAACCGGAATAGGAAGTTCCGTTGATTATGATGCTCCTCTTAGGAAACTTGCTGATACGGCTGTTGACAGTACTGTTTTCGGAACGGGATTTGTTTCTTCGGAAGGATATGATCATTTAAGGAACATTGCTAAGACAGGTACTGAAGATATGACCTATGCTTTCATCCTGAACGGTGCAATGAGTTCCGATGATCTTAAGCAGATGATAAGGGATTTTGAGTTTGATTACAGATCTGTTGACGATCCTTATTACAGGGAACTGCTGGAGGATTCATACGGCAAAAAAGATGAGATCCGCGACGGTATAAGCGAACTGGCAGACGGGGCACGTGAACTTAACGAAGGTGCACGTGAACTTTATGACGGTGCAGGAGAGCTTTATGACGGCACAAAAGAACTTGAGGACGGCCTTGGCCAGATCGCCGAAGGAAGCGAAAAGTTATATGACGGAGTAAAGAAGCTTAAGAAATCATTATCCGTTATTCCGGGTGTGTCAGACAGCGTAAAGCCTCTTGTGGAAGGAATGTCCGATCTTAACGATGCGGTTAACGAGGCATATGAAGGATCCGGAGAGCTGATGGAAGGAGCCGGCGAACTTTATGACGGGGCGTGTGACCTCTATGACGGAACAAATGAGCTCTATGACGGAGTGATGGAGTTACAGGAAAAATCTGATGAGATGCTGGATGAGATCTTCAGCACCTCACCGGACAATTTGACTTCATTTCTGTTAAAGGAAGACAATCTTCGGATCGGAGGAGCGGCCGGTGATATAGAGATCAATAAGACCGTAGGGCTTGTTGCCGGGATTGTTGTCATAATCTTATTCACATATGTGCTTTCCGTATTTGTGATCAATCAGATAAGAGAGGAAAGTTCCACTATCGGTGCTCTTTATGCGCTTGGAGTTAAGAAAAAAGATCTCCTCAATCATTACATTTTTATGCCAACCGTAATTTCGCTTCTGGGCGGGATATGCGGTGCCGCAGTAGGTTTAAGCGGACTTGGAAGCAGCTGGCAGACATCGGATTCCTACAACTATTATTCTATTCCTGCATTTGATAAGGTTATTCCCGCATATCTGATAGTCTATGCAGTAGTGATGCCTCCTGTTGTCAGCATTGTCGTTAATTTCCTTGTGATCAATAAGAGTCTGTCGAGAAGCGCTCTTTCTCTTATCAGAAATGAACAGAAGGTTTCAAGGAGCAAGGACATCGCTCTTCCCAATATGCCCTTTATCAGAAAGTTCAAGATAAGACAGATGCTTCGTGAAAGACGTGCAGTTCTTACAGTGATCCTTGGAATGGCAATATCGCTCATGATCTTTATGATGGGACTTAACTGTTACGTGCTGTGTAAGCATATCGGAGAATACTCAAGCAGGGATACACGGTATGAGTATATGTATAGTTTTAAGTATCCTCCAAAGGAAGTTCCCGAAGGCGGTGAGGCTTGCTTTATCACCTCCCTGCAGAGAGAGAGCTTCGGATATACGATCGATGTTACCGTAATGGGTATCGATGATGACAATCCTTATATAAATGTTAAAACCGTAAAAGCCAAAAACCGAATAGTAATATCCGATGCCGTTGCAAGCAAGTATGGTGTTTCCGTAGGGGATAAACTTGTTCTAACGGATAATGCGAATGATATGGATTATGCATTCACTGTTGAAGATATAGTTCCCTATTGTTCGGGGCTTACGGTATTCATGGATATCAACAGTATGAGGGAATTGTTCGGAGAGTCTGATGATTACTATAACGTGGTGATGTCTGATCATGCGCTTGATATCGAAGAGGGAAGACTCTACTCGGTAACCACCAAGAAAGACATCGATAAGGCTTCAGGTGTGTTTGTGGAACTTATGGCACCTGTCTTTACACTTTTGATAGTGATGAGTACCGTCATCTTCTGTCTTGTAATGTTCCTCATGACATCAGTTATGATAGACAAAGCATCTTTCGGAATATCTCTTATGAAGATCTTCGGATTCAATAAAAAAGAAGTTAAAAAGCTTTATCTCGACGGAAACAAGACGGTCATTGCAATAGGTGCGCTTGTGGCGATACCCCTTGCCAAGATCATTACGGATAAAATGTTCCCCATGTTTGTTGCAAACGTTGCCTGTGGTCTTCCATTGAAGTTTGAGTGGTATTATTATATTGCTATATATGCGGCAATCATTGTTTTTTATAATATAGTAAGCATGCTTCTTACAGGCAAACTGAGCCGCATGACTCCTGCGGAGGTTCTTAAAAACCGCGAGTGATGATTTGGAGAGTGATTCTGTTTGAGAATACTTGTTGTTGAAGATGAAAAAGAAATAGCGGAAGGTCTGCAGGAGGTACTCTGCCGTGCAGGCTATGAATCTGATGCGGTTTATGACGGAAATTCGGGTCTTGATTACATCAGGACGGGCATATATGACCTTGTTCTTCTGGATATTATGCTGCCGGGAATGAACGGTCTTGATGTGCTTAAAACCGTAAAAGGTGAAGGGATAAAAACACCGGTCATAGTGCTGACTGCAAGATCCATGGTTGATGATAAGATCGCGGGGTTTGATCACGGTGCCGATGACTATCTGACCAAACCCTTTGATTCCAGGGAATTGCTTGCAAGGATCAAAGCAAGACTCAGAAACGGCACTGACCTTACAGGTGATCAGAACTCCCACAATCTTTCTGCATTCGATATTAAGCTTGATCAGTCTACTTATAAGCTCAGTCGCGGAGAAAAATCCGTCAAGTTATCAGGTAAAGAGTACCAGCTTATGGAATATCTGATGCTTAATAAAGGTATTATTTTGTCTCACGATACCATCGCGTCCAAGATCTGGGGTATTGATGATCAAAGCGATTATAACTGTATTGCGGTATATGTATCGTTTCTCAGGAAGAAACTTAATTTTATAGGATCGGAAGCTGCCATAGTAACCAAGAAGGATATCGGTTATTCGTTAGAGGAAAATGATGGAAAAAAGCATTCGTAAGAAATTCGTTATTGTAACGACACTAATGATGACCGCTCTGATCGCTATACTCTGGATAGGTAATTACATATATCAGGATTACTGGTATGAAAGAGATATGCTGAGAATCGCGGGTATTTTGCTGGAGGGCGAAGCGTTCGACGATCAGACCCCTGTCAACAGCGATATTATATTTGACGAAATAATTGAAGACGAACCCATCATATATGTTGTCGCGAATGAAGAGCGTAAAATTATTACCAAAAAGATCATTGGACCGGATGATTCAAAGTTTTATATTCCGGATAAAATTATCTACAAAATGCTTAATTCCGATTCGGACAGATATAAGATTAACGGTTTTGTTTTTTCCTGTCGCTCGAACAGTGACGGAACAATATCACTGGTCGCACTTAAACCCGGTATGTATGACGGGACTTTAAGAAAGATACTGGGCAGGATCATCCTCATATCATTCGGGATCGTATTGATCGTTCTGATAAGCTTTATTCTGTCGAGATTTGTAACCCTTCCAGCCAGGGAAGCACTTGAAAGAGAGAAACGTTTCATCTCGGATGCAAGTCACGAGTTGAAAACCCCTTTGGGAGCCATCAGTATAAATGCGGAGGCCCTTGATATCAGCGGAAAGGACAGTGTGTATGTTAAGAATATCCTTTCCGAAACCGCACGAATGAACAGGCTCATAGAAAATCTTCTGACATTATCGAAGCTTGAAGAAAGTAAACTGGATGAAAAGAAAGCCTTTTCTCTATCAGAAGTTGTCCAGGAAATGTGCCTGACTTATGAAAGCGTCGCTTTTGAGAAAGGCAGAGATTTTGACTATGATATAAAAGAAAAGATCATTCAGTACGGTAATTCGGATGAGATCAGGCAGCTTATCGCCATTCTCCTGGATAATGCCATTAAAAACAGCGAATCCGGCGGAAAAGTATCCCTTGAATGCTATAAATGTGCATCCGGGATCAGGATTAAGGTATCAAATACCGGCCCCGGTATAAAAGATGAGGATCTGGAGCACATATTTGACAGATTTTACACAACGGATCAATCCAGAAACAGCGGTTCATTCGGTCTTGGGCTTTCAATCGCCAAGGAAATTGTTTCAAGACATGACGGCACCATAAATGTGTCGAGTATTCCGGATAAGAAAACGATTTTCACCATATCATTCTAAGCACACCTTCGGGTGTGCTTTTTTTAAAATTTCTTCAATACTATTTTAATTTTGGGATGATAGATTATCGGTGGCTTTAAGTGACCTGAAATGAGGTACTGCAGATGGAAAAGAAGACCGAAAAAGGAAACGGTCCCAATAAAGGTAAACTGATAAAACTATGCACTATAGTGGTCACCGCACTTTCTTTGCTGGTGATGCTGAAATATATGATCGCTCTGCACATTACATCGGTTGAGGATTTCAGAAAGTTTATCAGTCAATTCGGGATCATAGGTCCCCTTGTTCTGACAATTTTTCAGGCATTCCAAGTGGTGGTTCCGGTGCTGCCGGGGTATCTGGGATGTGCAGCCGGAGCTATGGTGTTCGGTTCAACCGTGGGATTTATCTGTAATTATGTGGGTATTTGTACCGGTTCCATAGCCTCCTATTTTATAGCCAGAAAGCTTGGAATGGATGTTGTATTGGCAATGTTCTCCGAAAAACAGTATAATAAATGGTCTGAGCGTATTTGTAAAAAGAAGTCTTATGACAATTTCCTGTTTGTGGCTACACTGTTGCCGCTCTTTCCGGATGATTTTCTGTGTTATTTTTCCGGGCTGATAAAAATGAATTCCAGGAGATTTATAAAGATAATTCTTCTGGGAAAGCCCTGGTGCATACTTGCGTACTCGTTAGTATTCGGATCGATCAAATAAAGAACTGATTATAGGATGAAGAGATAAATGAAAATGAAAAAACCTCTCGGTTATTACAACTACACAGTAATTCTTACTTATTTGGGAATGCTCTTTGCCTTTGCAGGCATACTGACTTCTTTTTCCGGTAAATTTTTGGATTCGGTCATTTTGCTCATGGCAGCAGGTATTTGTGATATGTTCGACGGAAGCGTCGCTTCGACAAAGGTCAGAACCGACTCCGAGAAAAGATTCGGAATACAGATTGATTCTCTCAGCGATCTGATAAGCTTCGGAGTAATGCCTGCCATTTTTGTATTTATGATAACCGGACAGACAGTTCTTGCGGCCTTTGTTTCTGCTTTATATACCTTGGCAGCACTTATCAGACTTGCATATTTTAATGTAAGCGAAGAAGACAGACAGAAAACAACTACTGAGAAAAGAAAGTATTATAACGGTGTTCCCGTAACCACCATCGCGGTTCTTTTGCCCCTTGCATATCTTGTTCAGAATAAATTCGGAATAAGCGGAACCGCAGGATATATAGTAATGCTTGTTGTTTGCGGAATTGGTTTCCTTGCTCCCGTTGAGATCAAGAAACCCAATATTGTGGGTAAGATCTGCCTGATCATTGTCGGATTAACCGAACTTCTCAGTGTATTATTCATGGGATGGGATCTTGTATGAGTGAAGAATCTCTTTCAATCCTTTTTCTATACAGGACCGTTCCGGGCAGGATGCTTCTCAAGCTTCTGGTTAACCCCGGAGTCTCCAAGGCGGCAGCTCATGTAATGTCTTCATCTGTATCGAAACTGTTTATTCCTGCGTTTGTAAGGAAGAATCATATCGATATGAACAAATATGAAGAGCCGTCGGGTGGATACAGGTCATTCAATGATTTTTTTACCAGAAAACAGAAACCTGAATATGTAAGAAAGTATGAGGGCGGAGTTATAAGCCCCTGTGACGGTCTCCTGACTGTATTTGATATAAATGATGATTCTGTATTTGAGATCAAGAATTCAAAATACAGCGTCAGAGGACTCTTAAGAGACAAGAAGCTTTCCGGGAGATTTGCGGGAGGAACTGCCTGCATTTTCAGACTCACTCCGAGTCATTATCACAGATATTGTTATCCTACTGACGGCAAGGTATACGCTGACAGAAGAATAAATGGCGAACTTCACTGCGTAAGACCTGTTGCCCTTGAGACCTTTAAGGTATTTACTCAAAATTCCAGAGAATATTCGATCCTGAAGTCTGATGAGTATGGAAGCATTATCCAGATGGAAGTCGGAGCCATGCTTGTGGGAAAGATCACAAACAGGCACTCTGCCGAGAAATCTTATAATGTAAGCGGTGGAGAGGAAAAAGGATATTTTGAATACGGCGGTTCTACGATTATCCTGCTGTTTGAAAACAGGATTGAGCTTTGTGATGATATTATGAACAGGGAACCGGTTAACGGTGAGATACCTGTGAAGATAGGCGAGAAATTATTCTGAAATAAATAATATGACAGTGGGGACGCTTAATTTGTGTCACCCGGTGACAAAAATGAAGCGTCCCCACTGTCATATTATTTATTTCAGAATAATTTCTCGCCTATCTTCACAGATATCTCACCGTTAACCGGTTCCCTGTTCATAATATCATCACAAAGCTCATTCCTGTTTTCAA
>JAGCUO010000131.1 GCA_017962825.1 Lachnospiraceae bacterium
CCTTCTTTATGAAGAGTTCAAATGTCCCATCGCCGTTATCTGTGAATTCAAGGATCTCATGACCCTCTTCCCTGATGCTTCGCGGAACATTCTCAGCAGGCTCTCCGCTGTTTAAATGCACCTGCAGTATCTGTCCTTCATCCAGTTCTTCAAGTGCTACTTTAGTCTTTACAAATGTAATGGGGCAGGTAACATCTGTAATGTCGATGCTGTCATCTGCTTTGATCTCAGCCATGGTAATTCAGTCCTCCGTAATAACTAATTCTTCTTTTCTGACGGTTCGTCCGTCTTCGGGGCCTTCAACATGAAAGGCATTGAGCACAGGATTCTTCGAATCTTCCAGGGAAAGAATAAGGTAACTTGCCCTGCTGTCATTTGCCAGCCTCTTATCTTCCTCCGACGGTCTTGAGGGGCTCTCCGGGTGTGAATGCCAGTTTCCCAGAGGAACGATCCCGTTTGCTCTCATATCTTTGATAGATGCAAGCTGTTCTCTAGGATCTATTGAAAAATGTTCATTGGTATGATCCGTATTTGTAAGGAGATAAACCTTCGTGATCATTCTGACACCATCAGGACCGTCTGTACCTGCAATCAGACCACATGCTTCGTTGGGTAGTTCCTTCATCGCATGTTCGAATATCTTCTGATAATCCGTTTTCTTAATCGTAATCTTCATAATAAATTTTACTCTCCCGGCTTCCATTCACAGACGGCCTGTTCATAATCGATCAATTCGGTGATGGTGGGTTCATCCGAGCAGACCGCGCATCCTTTACCGCGAGGCGGTAATTTTATCTTATGAAACTCCATCTTGAGCGCGTCATAAGTAAGGAGATATCCCGTAAGCAATTCTCCGACACCGGTTATAAATTTTACCGCTTCCATAGCCTGCAAAGAACCTATCACTCCTCCCATCGCACCGATAACACCTGCCTGTTTACAGGTAGGAACAGCATCCTTGGGAGGCGGATTCTTAAAGATACAGCGGTAGCAGGGACTTTCACCGGGGATAATGGTGGTGAGCTGTCCCTTGAATCTTATGATGCCGGCATGTGAAAAAGGCTTACCAGCCATCACGCAGGCATCATTGATCAGAAATTTGGCCGGGAAATTATCGGTTCCATCAAGTATAAAGTCATAATCCTTTATAAGATCAAGAATGTTCTCACTTGTGACATACTGATAGTATGTATTTACGGTAATATCCGGATTGATGGCGCGCATGGTCTCAGCCGCGGATTCAACCTTCTTCTTCCCGATGTCGTTGGTGGTATGAATAACCTGTCTTTGAAGGTTGGAAAGATCTACCTCATCGGCATCGACTATTCCTATGGTACCTACGCCTGCTGCCGCAAGATAAAGAGCTGCCGGAGCACCAAGGCCTCCTGCACCTATGATAAGTACTTTGGCATTCAGAAGTTTCTTTTGCCCTTTTGCACCTATCTCCTTAAGGATAATATGTCTGGAGTAACGTTCAAGCTGTTCGTTGGTAAAAGCCATTATCTTGCTCCTCCTCCCATGAAATACAGGAATTCCACTTCATCGCCTTCTTTTAACGTAAAAGAATCAAATTTGTCGGAATCAATGAATTCTTCATTTACCGAAACCGTAACATACTGCGGAGTCTCAACGTCCTCCGCCTCGATGAGAGCGGCTATGGTTAAATTGTCCGCATATTCTTTCTTTTCCCCGGCTACTGTGATCTTCATATCTTTTGTCTCCTTTTCCTGCCTAAATAATATAGAACCATTCTTCGCTCTGTTTCATTTCTTCTTTGACGATCCTGCTGTCTGTGGTGCGGTATTCCATTTCCGGATTTTTCATACTCACCCTGGTGTTGGCAGGTACCGAAGAAGTGATAAATGTATTGCCGCCGATCACCGAATTTTCGCCGATGACCGTATCACCGCCCAGTATCGAAGCACCTGCATAGATCGTGACATTATCCTCTATGGTGGGGTGTCTTCTCTTTCCGGAAAGTTTCTGACCGCCTCTTGTTGAAATCGCGCCTATCGTCACACCCTGATATATCTTTACATTTTTTCCTATTACTGAAGTTTCGCCTATAACGATACCCGTTCCGTGATCAATAAAGAAATTCCTGCCTATCGTGGCTCCCGGATGAATATCTATACCTGTTTCCGAATGAGCATATTCAGTCATTAACCTTGGGATCACAGGTACCCGTAAAAGAAACAGTTCATGTGCCAGTCTGTACACAGTTATCGCCATGATCCCCGGATAAGCAAGGATGATCTCTTCATAGCAGCCCGCTGCCGGATCACCGTCGAGGGTTGCTTTAAGATCTGATTCAATAAGATCCCTTATGGCCGGTATCCTATCAAAAAAAGCGCAGCATATTCTGTAGCTTTCGGCATTTCTCTCTTCCTCGGTCATGGTTCCCCTCAATCTGCAGTAATCAAGAGCCATGAATACCTGTTTATTCAGGTGATAGAATATATCTTCAACCATAACCGCAAGACTGTTCTTGGGATTGTATATTTTGAAGGTGCGCTGTCTGTAATAGCCCGGAAAGACTATCTTGAACAGATTGCCCACTATATCCCTTACTTCTGTCTTGTCAGGCTTGTTATAGATATCCGGTGCATCGATATTCCGTCCGTTTTCATAATCGGCGAGCACCATGTCTACTATCGCATCTATCTCTTCTTCGTTGAAATTGCCGGCCATAAGTCGTATCCCTTTCTATTTACAGATTATGCAAAGGTTCTTAACACCTTTACAAGTGCATCTATATCGTCGGGTGAATTATAAAGTGCAAGGGTGGGTCTGACAGAACCCTCGTATCCGAAATGCCTGAGCACGGGCTGGGCACAGTGATGTCCCGTACGAACCGCTATCCCATAGCTGTCCAGGCGTTTGCCTACCTCTTCGTCAGAGTAACCGTCAAGCTTGAATGAAAGGACAGATGCCTTATTTAATGCCGTACCTATAAGTGTCAGTCCCGGTATGGTACGCATCTCTTTCATTGCATACTGCAATAATTCATGTTCCCACCGGTAAATACATGGCATCCCGATCTCACTTAAATATGTAAGCGCAGCTCCGAGACCTACGGCATCCGCAATACTTCCGGTACCTGCTTCAAACTTATTTGGAATGCCGTTATATACCGTTCTTTCAAATGTAACGTCAGCGATCATGTTTCCGCCGCCGTGGTAGGGACGTGCTGCTTCCAGTAATTCTCTCTTTCCGTATAACGCACCTATACCTGTGGGTGCAAAGATTTTATGACCGGAAAAGACAAAGAAATCCGCATCGAGTGCCGATACATTTACCGGTATATGTGCGACTGACTGCGCACCGTCTATGAGTATCCTTACTCCGTGCCTATGCGCAATCGCTATAAGTTCTTCTATGGGCGTAACGGTTCCAAGCACATTGGAAACATGGGTCACAGCCACAAACTTCGTTCTTTTGGTAAAGAGCTTCTCATATTCAGGCAAAAGAAGCTGTCCCGTTTCATCGCAGGGGATGACCTTGATCACAGCTCCGGTCTCCTGGGCTACAAGCTGCCAGGGAACGATATTTGCATGATGCTCAAGTATCGAAACGATTATCTCGTCTCCCGGAGCAAGCAGAGGCTTTACATAGGCATTTGCCACAAGATTTATGCCTTCGGTGGTGCCTCTTACAAACACTATCTCTTCAGAACTCGGTGCTCCGATGAAATCCCTTACTATATCCCTTGAGGATTCATAGGCATCTGTCGAACGGGCCGCCAGTGTATGTGCCCCTCTGTGAACATTGGAATTCTCATGCTCATAATAGTATTTAAGCCTGTCGATCACGGCCTGAGGTCGCTGAGTTGTCGCACCGTTATCAAGCCAGATAAGAGGATTTCCGTTTATCCTTTCCTTAAGGATGGGAAAATCGTCCCGAATCTGCGCGAGCGTCTTGCTTCCGATCCTGATGGAATCATTACGGGAAGTCCCTTTTTCACTATTATTCTCCGCAGGCTTTGCAGAATCTCCATTCAGTGATGTAGGTGCATCGATCTTCCGGTCATATTCTTCGGCCTCAGTTTTTGACTGAACCTTAGGTGAATATGCTACGTTCGGATCTGACACATGACTTCCGTATTCAAAGGGATGCTCCCAGTCAAAGCCCGAATAGGAAACCGGAATCGTCTCAAATCTATCTGTTGGAACGATGGGGGTAACCGGTGCCTGCGTACCGGCAGGCTCTGTTTCTGCAGGAAGACTTGTATCCATCAGATCGGGGAACAGGCTGTTTGCCAAAGCGGTTAATTCCTGCGCACTCGGAAGTCCCAGACTCTCTTCCGTTACAGCATAGGGATCAATCGTAGTCATAGTACTCACCCACCTCTACATCTTCCAGAACAGCTATCGCATCGTCGGCGAGAATGGCTGCAGAACAATATAAAGAAAGCAGATAGGATGCAACTCCTTTATCGTCAATACCACGGAATCTCACTGACAGACCTCTTGAATGTTCATTCTTAAGACCCGCCTGGAACAGTCCGATAACACCGCGCTTTGCTTCGCCTGTACGGATAAGAAGAATATTAGTCTTACCGCTCTGGGATGTGGGATTCTTTAATCCATCCACCAGGAGTTTGTCGGTAGGAACAATGGGAATACCTCTCCATGTAAGGAAGGTACCTCCTGCAATATTAACAACTACCGGCGGAACACCTCTTCTGGTACACTCTCTTTCAAATGCGGCAATAGCTCTCGGATGAGCCAGGAAGAAAGAAGGCTCTTTCCAAACCTTTGAAATAAGTTCATCAAGGTCATCGGGTGTAGGCGCGCCGTTTCTGGTCTGTATCTTCTGTGAATCGGCGATGTTCTTTAAAAGGCCGTAATCATCATTATTGATGAGCTGGCTCTCCTGACGCTCTCGCAGTGATTCGATCGCAAGTTCAAGCTGTTCCTGAACCTGATCGTAAGGAACGCTGTAAACATCCTCGATAGCGGTATTTACATTAATAATGGTCGAAATGGAATTAAGACGGTATTCCCTGGGCTCTGTCTCATATTCAACATAACCCGAAGGGATGATATCCGACTTTTTGGTCTGACTGCAAAGTACGTCAAGGGGAGTCTCTCCTTCAACTACCTTGTTAACACGGAATAAACCGGTCTCCAGACCTTTAAATTCAAGAAATTTAGTAAGCCACTTCGGTGTAAGCGCCCCATATTGGGGTTTCGTTTTGGTCACATTCGCAAGATTGTAGGCAGCATTTGCTCCGAGAGCGTTTATTCCAACTTCCTTGCTTTCTTTTTCTTTTGCCATTTTAATGGTCCTCCTTATAATATTTGACTATAATAAGCTCTTTAGAGCATGAGTCCTCTTATAATCCACCACCTTCGTTGGAGAATATGATGTCCTTCATCGCATCCATTCCTCCCTTCAGGTTATACATTGCGCCTTTGTAACCTGCTTCCCGCAATGTATTGATGGCAAGGATGCTTCTTTTTCCTTCCTTACAGATAAATACGGTATCTATCTGCGGATTCAGTTCCTTCTGCCGTCTTGCAAGTTGTCCGATCGGAATAACAAGTGCATCCGGGAATTTAATAATGGCCCTCTCATGAGGCTCACGGACATCCACTATGGTCAGATGTTCGCCGCTTTCAATCTTGTGGGCAAGTTCCTCGGGCGTAAAACCTTCAACCGGTATCTCGTCCTCACCGGTATTCAGCCCGCAGAATTCTTCGTAATCAAAATCGATCACATCGGTAATGGTAGGCTTATCCCCGCACAGCGGACAATTACAGTCCTTTTTGATCTTAAGTATGTGAGAGTTCAGCCCCAGCGTATCGACCTTAAGGAGTTTCCCACTTAAGTGTTCACCTATGCCGATTATGAGCTTTAGTGCCTCATTAGCCTGAATGCTTCCGATAATCCCTCCCAACGGACTGATTGTCCCACCCTCTGCACAGGTGGGTACAAGTCCCGGTGCCGGGGGCTCCGGAAATACACACCGCAGACAAGGTCCGTCTTCGTAACCGAATATCCCGACCATTCCCTCGTACTGGTAAATAGATGCAAACACAAGCGGAATACCCAATAGTATACATGCGTCATTGATAAGGTATCTTGCCTTGTAATTGTCCGTACAGTCTATAACAAGATCGAATCCCTCCAACAAAGAGATCGCATTCTCTGCAGTAAGCATCTGGTTTTCGGCAATGACCTCGATATTCCTGTTAATACCACGGATAGTATCCTTGGCAGAGGCAGCCTTGGGGCGCTTGATGTCACGTGATGAATGAATGACCTGATTTTGAAGGTTTGAAACAGCCACAAAATCATGATCGATCACTTTGATCGTTCCGACTCCGGCTGCTGCCAAATACTGGATAACCGGCGATCCAAGCGCACCGGCACCTACAATGACGACCTTTGCGGCTTTTATCCTCTTCTGCCCTTTAACGCTTATCTCACGCAAAAGAAGATGTTTATTGAACTGCTCTACCTCCTTGTCATCAAGAGTTACTTCTTTGCGTCTTTCGTCGGAAATAATACTTCCTTCCGGAGAGCCTCCTGCTACAAGCGGAAGAATGAGAACCTCCTTTACTCCGGACAGTGATTCCGAATGGCGCTTTTTGTCTGTCCGGTCGTCATCATCCGCGAATATCCTTATAAACCTGCGGATCTCTCCGTGTTCATCATATAAACCCTTTTTAGAATCAGGATACTTTGTGGTCAATCCGTTAAGTATCTCTGTGATCGTATTACCTTCTATTTCAGTTTCCGATTCCCGATTAAAGAATGATCTTAACGTAGCCGAGATAACTACCTTCATCTCAGAAAACCTCCTTAAGTTGTGATCTCCAGTTCCTGCAAACTGTCCCTGTCAAGTCCTCTTATATATCCGCGCAATCCGGTATCTTTCCCGTTTCGTACTTCCGTTATGAGATAGATCATTTCAGGGATCATACCCTCCTCATCTTCAACAGACGGGATTGCAAGCGCATCCGGGTGTGAATGATAAAATCCAATGACCTCCCGGTCAGTTTCTTTATAATCTCTCTCTGTTTCATACAGTTTTATCGGATCTATAATGTAATGTTTCCGATCACTGTCTTTCATCAGGTTGTTTTTCATGGGGATGACCTTTGTAACCTTGGTATTTCCCTGATCGTCCACCACGCCTAAAAGTATCCCGCAGCATTCGGAAGGATACTCTTTTACAGCTTCCAATCCAAGCTCCATGCGAACAGCTTCGGAAAACGATACTGTGATTCCTTTCATTATCTGCTTACCCTCACTGCATTTACAAAGTCTTCGATAAGGTCGTTTTTATCCTCAATACCTACACTTACACGCACCGTATCATCAAATACTCCTGCCGCTTCCATTTCATTCTTGCCTGACCGTATATACAGAGTAGATGCCGGGTGTATCACTAACGTCCTGATATCCCCTATGTTGCTTGCGATCTTTGCGTATTTCAGACTGTTAATTATCTTAAAGGCTCTTTCCTTCGAACCCGCCCGAAAATTTAGTATTCCTCCTCCATACCCCGAAAGCATTCTTTCTGCCAGTTCATGATAAGGATGAGAATCCAGGGTCAGGTAATTTACCTCAATATCACTTTCTTTTTCAAGGGCTTTCGCAAGAGCGTCCGCATTCTCACATATCCGTTCCATCCTGAGCCCCAGTGTCTCAACTCCGGTAAAAGACAGAAATGCGTTCATCGGAGCCATACAACCTCCGAAATTCTCCCAAAGATCTGTACGAAGTCTTAACAGGAAGGCCATTTTGCCATACTTTTTAAACTCGGAAAGTGCCGTATTCTTATCAAAATTCCAGGAAAACTTTCCTCCGTCGACTATGATCCCGCCTATGGCGTTTCCACCGCCATTTATATATTTGGAAGTTGAATGAACTACTATATCGGCGCCAAGTTCCAACGGTCTTATAAGAAAAGGTGTCGCAGTAGTGGAATCCACTATGAACGGGATCCCCGCTTCATGTGTCACAGCTGAGATTTTCGGAATATCAAGTACACGTAGGGACGGATTGCTGATAACCTCACCGAATACAGCTCTTGTCCTATCGGTAATCAGTTTCTCAATATTTTCACGTGTAAGTTTATCCGCAAATCTGGTGTGGATTCCGAGTTTCTCCAGGTCATGGAAAAGATCTATCGTTCCGCCGTAAAGACCGCTCGCAGCTATAATCTCCGAACCACTGTCACATATCGCAAGGATCGTGGAAGTTACAGCCGCCATTCCGCTGCTGCAGCTGACTGCCCCGATACCGCCCTCGAGTGAGTTGATCTTCTGCTCAAAAGCCGCAAGAGTAGGATTACCGATCCGGGTATATGCATAACCCATACTTTTATGTGCAAATACCTTCTCAAGTTCTTCCATACTTTCGTATTCAAACGCGGTCACCTGCGCTATCGGAGGCAATATTTCGCGCTGTCCGTATTTACTGTTCGAACCGTGCAACAGTTTTGTATTAAATCTGCAATCTATATCCATAGGTTTCCCCAAAAAAAGATTTTTATATATATCACATATCTACCTACTGCGTCAATAGGTTTATTGCATTAAAGAAAAAAGACCATTAACTTATATAAACAAGCTTATATCAGAGGTTTCTCCTGCTCCGATAAAAGTAGCTACACCCCCAAGTTCCACTCCGTCTATAAGTTCTTCTTTTTTTATTCCCATAACATCCATACTCATCTGGCAAGCCACGATCCTGACACCGTGGGCTCTTGCGCTATCGATCAGTTCTTCCAGTGAGGAAATGCCCTTGGACTTCATTATGCCTCGGATCATCTTACTGCCCGCTCCGAGCATATTCATACGGGACAATCCGAGCTTTTTGCTGCCACGAGGCATCATGATTCCAAACATTTTCTCAATGAAGGTCTTAACTGTCTTAACTTTTTCCTTCCTTCTTAAGATATTCAATCCCCAGAAAGTAAAGAACATCGTTACCTTACGCCCAAGGCTGGCGGCTCCGTTAGCAATGATAAACGCAGCGATAGTTTTATCAAGATCCCCGCTGAAAACGATAAATGTCTTGTCATCGCCCGTTTGAATATGAGTATTTCCTATACCAGCAGAAACCTCTGCAGATCCGGGTTCTGTCTTTCCGTCAGTTCCGACACTTTTCAGAATTCTTGCGGTGATCACACCATCAGAAAAATCCAAAGAAAGAAGTTTATTGCCGGTCCGCTCTGTCCATACTTTAATGTCGGAATAAAATGCATCTTCCGTAGCCTCGACCTTAATAACACTACCATCCGGCAACTCCCGTAAAGTGTCTGCCACCTTAACAATAGGGCCGGGACATCTTAATGACCTTGCATCCACAAATAATTCTTCGTGAGAAGCCGCCGTCTCAGTAACCGTAGCCGTTTCATCCGGCAACGAATATTTTTCCTTCAGCTTTCTGTATTCCTTATACCCGCCTTCCAGATTATACACATCGTACCCTCTGTCCGCGAGAATCTCGGCCACATCTTCGCTGAAACTGCCTTCCCGGCATAATACGCATACCGGTTTATCCTTTGGAATGTCATCGATACCTTTGGGAAATGTACTGAATGGCAGATTGATCGCGCCGGAAATCCCACTCACGATAAGTTCATCAGGTTCACGAAGGTCTACTATGGTAAACTTGTTTAGGTCCTGTCCGGCCAGTTCAGCCGGTGATATATTTTTATACGTTACTTCTTCTGCCATTTCATCCTCCGAATTATTTTAAAATATTTCATCACTCCATCCTTAAAAGCTCCGGAATCGTAGTTTCGAAATCCACTCCATACCAAGGTTTTTCCGAATTTTCAAGTGTTACCTCGATTGTATGTGCTGTATAGTCTGCAGCAATCCTGAATGCGTCACTATATTTTTTCCCTCTGAGGATTTCTCCGACACAGGTGCTTGAGAACAGATCGCCGGTACCATGATAAGAGGCATCTATTCTACGATTCTGATAGGAAAAATATTCACCGGTACTTCTGTCATAACCCATAACTCCTGTTTTTCCCTTTTCCAAGGATACACCTGTCAGTACACTGATGCCTGCTCCCAGATCAACAAGGCCTGCAAGCAGTTCTTTTACATAGCCGATATCGTATTCCTCTTTGTATTCAATTCCTGTCATAAATGAGGCTTCCGTAATATTGGGCACGATGATATCCGCCTCACCGCAAAGTTTTGCATTTTCCTTGGCATAGTCCATATCAAAAGCAGGATACAGCTTTCCATTATCAGCCATAACCGGATCTACAAAAATAAGTGTCCCATCATCTTTAAACTTCCGGAATATAGATTTTATCTGTTCGATCTGCTCTATTGTTCCGAGGTATCCTGTATATATAGCATCGAATCTCACTTCTTCGCTTTTCCAGTGATCTGTGATCGGACCTAACTGGTCGGACAGATCTTTGCAGGTAAAATTCTTAAACATCGTATGTGTTGACAGAACAGCTGTCGGCAGGATAACAGTTTCTACTCCAAGCGCCGATATCACAGGCAATGCAATTGTCAGTGAACACTTTCCCAGACATGAAATATCCTGCACGGTTAATACACGTTTCATATTGTTATTTTCCTCCTGTAGTTGATATAAAAATAGCCCGGTGGCTTTTTCTACCGGGCTATCATCTTCAAAGTATAATTTTACTTATCCTAACATCCAGCTGATTTAGGACATGCAGACTGTATATTCTGCATTCGCTTCTTTGCCCATTTATTTTGTATTTGCATATACATCGTTTCATTACAATATGAATACATCTGTTTCATCGTCCGCATCTCCTTTCTCGTTAATAACCCAATCATAACACTGGATTTTCTATTTGAAAATCATAAAGAATTTATCGCCGGCGATAAATATAATTAATTGCATATGAGAAAAAATACATGTAATTTATTACATTGCTGACTATATCACTGATCCTGAGTCAGATGGTGGCACTATCTGGAAGATTAAGGTAGATGGTAGCGAAAATGCTCCTTTATCTTCCACTGGACACAATCCTGCTGTTGAAATCGACTCAGTGGATGACAGATGGGTTTACTACACAGACTCAGAAGATGAGGCACGCAAGATAAATCTTTTGGGTTACATGGATCAGGAAAACTGATATAATTGCTCTTGGGTAAAATATTATTTTTCAGCATAACTTACTAGGATTATTGTGGAAAAGGAGATTCATCTTATGGCAAAAGTATTGATTATCAATGGAAGTCCACGTGTGGGCGGAAACACAAGCATTGCTTTGAATGAAATGGTAAAAGTATTTGAGGCAGAAGGTGTTGAAGCAGAGGTTGTTCAGATTGGAAACAAGGATATCCGAGGCTGTATTGCCTGTGCTTCATGTAAAAAGAATGGCAAGTGCGTATTTGATGATGTTGTAAACGAATTGGCTCCAAAGTTTGAAGAGGCGGATGGACTTGTAGTGGCTTCACCTGTTTATTTTGCATCTGCAAATGCAACGCTTATTGCTTGTCTCGATAGACTGTTCTATAGTACCGGTTTTGATAAGACAATGAAGGTTGGTGCAAGTGTAGTTGTGGCTCGCAGAGGAGGACTATCTGCAACATTTGATGAACTAAACAAGTACTTCACCATCAGTGGAATGCCTGTAGCATCCAGCCAGTACTGGAACAGCGTACATGGCAGAGAAAAAGGACAGGCAGAGCAGGATGCAGAAGGACTTCAGACAATGCGTACTCTTGCGAGAAATATGACTTTCCTTATGAAGAGTATCGCACTTGGTAAAGAAAAATATGGCTTGCCTGAAAAAGAAGAGTGGCAGCCAACACACTTTATAAGATAACGAGGAGGAAATCAAAATGAGCAGAGTTAATTTTGGCGCAAAGCCGCTTATGTATCCACAGCCGGTACTCATTATCGGAACTTATGATGAGAATGGCGTTCCTAATGCTATGAATGCTGCATGGGGTATTACTACAGATTTCAAAGAGATTACTATCAGTCTTTCAGATCATAAGACTACTGATAATTTGAAGGTAAAGAAGGCTTTTACTGTTAGCATGGCTACAGAAGACCAGGTAGTACCTTGCGATTACGTTGGTGTTGAGTCAGGAAGAAAAGTGCCTGATAAGTTTGCGAAAGCAGGTTTTCATGCTACAAAGAGTGAGTTCGTAGATGCTCCGCTTATCGATGAACTTCCTCTTGCCATGGAGTGCAAGGTAAAGAGTTTTGAAAACGGACTTCTCGTTGGAGAGATTGTAAATGTTTCAGCAGATGAGAGCGTTGTGACTGATGGGGCTGTAGACATTACCAAAGTAAAGCCTATCAGTTTTGATCCTTTTGGAAATGCTTACTTTGGTGTAGGC
>JAGCUO010000011.1 GCA_017962825.1 Lachnospiraceae bacterium
TGTCTATAAACAACGGTAACTGTTTAAGCATCTCTTCCGCAATATCTGTTTCCGACCTATAACCCTGCAATTGAAGATCGAAGCATTGCCGCAACAACTCAAATCGCTTACCCGGATCATTTTCATGCCGCGTCCAGCCTTCATTATGGATCCAAAGATTGGCAAGATCGAACATATACCAGCAGTTCATGCTGTTGTCAAAGTCGAACACAGTGATGGTACCTGTATCCATGTCGACATGGTAGTTGCCGTCGCTGAAATCAAAGTGAACCATTCCATAGCAGTTTGTATCCTTTGGCAGCGAACGAAATGCATTCAGACGCCCGGCGATAGACTTCTTCAGATCACCATATTCGTCAGAGATCAGACTGTTAAGGTAGGTCATATTATACTTATCAAAATAATCCGTGCGGGGATGAACAGGCGTATATAATTTGGATAGTCTGTGGATCGCACCCAAAGCTTTGCCGGTGTTGTAGAAGTATTCACTCAAAGGTGCACCTTCACGATAACGGTAGCCGTTATCCGCAAGAAGCATTCCTTGGGCGTAGGCAAACAGACTGACATACGCCTCTTTTCCATCAGTCTCTATACGCTCCACCAACCTGCCAAGAACGGACGGAATCACATCTGCCACAGGTGCTGCGTTTTCAGCCAGGAAGTGCACAAACTCTGTTTCCGCAAGATACTCGATCTCGTTTCGATCTCCGATGTCAGAGATACGAAGAACAAATCTTTTGATTCCGTCACGACTAACGATAAAGATCCGGTTCCGCCCACCTTCATGACCGGGTACTGTAGTGAATGAACAGTCGGCAAGGTCATAAAGATGTTTCGTTTGTTCGAGTATTTGCTTCAATCGGATACCTCCTGTTTATCCCGATAATTTATGTTCCGGTTTGTCCATGTCAAATGCATCACCTTTGAAACTGCTTTCCAAAGTTGTTTACATAGTATTCATACTCTTCATTCTCAGCAAATATGAATGCATGATAAGCATTTTTCTTTTCCCTGCGAAGCATTGACAGACGATCACCTCCACAGATCACATGAAACCTTCGCTCTTTAAACATAATTATCAGCGGGATTTCTCTAAAATCCACGTCTGCGTCGGCAATTGGATCTTCCTGACTATCATCTATCAGACGCAAAGGAATCCTTACCATTTCTGACAAAAAGTATCTCTCACCGTCAGGCATTTCTACGCCCAAGGACTCCAGATAGATACGTACCCATTCTTCTCCCAATCCCGCATTGGAATACTGCCCTGCGGAATTAACCGAGGGAGAATACTCGGGAAGGTTCACCTTCTTTCCGTATACGATCTTTTTGATGGTTTCGGGAGAAAGAAAAAACTCTTCCGCGATCTCCAGGATTGAAGCCCCGGATGAATAACGATTCAGGATCGCTCCGTTTCTCTTATTCAGTTTTTCACGATAACCGGATGCTTCTCCCCAGCCTTCTCGCTTACTGCGCTTGGGAATATAAATTGCTTTTCCTTCCGCATACTTCTGTACTTCGTCAAGAAGGCTTGCGGGGAGAATATCCTTAGCATTTTCATATTGCATACTAAATCGAAAGTTTGTTCATTCGGTCTTCAAGTTCATCCATAGATCTGGTAATGGATTCGCAGGACTCCAGATCATCGATGGAAGCGTGCCACATCAAAGTGTGGAGCCCTTTGAAATACGCCATACAAAGAAAACGTTCCTTAAAGTCCTTTATCTCAATGTTTTTCTTCTTTGCATAAGCGTGGAGTTTCTCGGGGACCAGCAGATACGGCTTGTTAAGATCCAATATTGCAAAATCCATCAGGAAATCCATGATTCCCGCACGTCCCCAGTCGGCACAATAGGTCTTCCCAGCATCGTCCACGATCATATTGACAAAGAAAGTATTGTTGTTGGCAAGAAATCTTTGGCCCTCACAGAAATCCGCATAGTGCATGATTTTGGCATAGATCCTGTCAAAATGATCCTTCTTGAGAAAAGTGGTTTCAAACATCTGGGTCCAGTTATGCCAGTAGCCCTCCTGATTCTCATTAAATGTTTCCCGGATGAACTCTTCAAGCGAAGCATACGGAGCCTTATTATCTTCAGTGAACTCCCCGTATCCGGTCACGGAAGAAACATCGGTGGATGCGATTTCAAATATCATATCAAAAAAACTCTCATATCCTTTTTCAAACTCTTCCACCGTCAGTTCATTTGCACATCTGCCTTTGGGACTCATCTCTATGCGATCGCCCGTAAGGTTTTTGATAAAAATATCTCTGTTCATGATTAGTATCCTTTCGTAATTGCATTTGTCATTGTGTAGAATTTTGTATCAGCGCCTTTACAAAAAGAATACTATCAGAAGCCCCGACAGCATCATATAGTAAGAACGATTATAACTAAATAATACCTATTCTTCCGCTCTCTTCTGCAAATCTTTGATCCTGTAATAGTCTTCGGCATCTATCCCAATCTGTATATACTCCTTTGCATTCCTTACCCGCTCAAGGAGCGTTGAGACTTCGACGTTCGGTCGTGTGAACAATAAAAAACTCAATTATTGAATGTCCGTGTCTTTGTATCCCTTAGACCTAAGTAGAGTGTATTTACCCGGAAATACTTCTTTACAGATTGCCAGTTCAATTTCCTGTCTATGAAA
>JAGCUO010000132.1 GCA_017962825.1 Lachnospiraceae bacterium
AGAATGTATTTCTCCTAAATTCATTGCATTTTAGGAAAGAAATGTGCTTTAGGAGATAATCATTGCACCTTGCTATAAAAAGTACTGCGCCCTGTTCCGTACTTCTTTATATATCCCTCTTCCTGAAGATTTTTCAAGCCTAATTCGACTGATTTCTCACTTATACTGGGGCAGATATTTACGATCTCTCGTTTAGTAAACTTGCCGATCTTGCTGTCTACGGCGGCCCTTACAATGTCTTTTGCACTGCTTTTTATAGTTACAGAACGTTTTTTGCCTGTCGGTGTTTCTTCAACAATGACAGTGCCGCCAATGATCTCAACTCTGCTCTCAAACTCTCTGTAACATGCAAGTATAACTCCCAACATGTATTTTATGAATGCAGTTGGATCTTCTTTTTCTTCATGCCAGCCTGATGATGCTGTCTCAAGCGCATCGTAGTAGTTATTTTTTGTCTTCTCAATATGTTTCTCTATACTGATATATTTGCCGATAACATACCCGGAACGGTATAAGAGGAGCAATGTAAGAAGTCTGCTCATCCTTCCGTTTCCGTCATTAAAGGGATGAATACAAAGAAAATCGTGCAGGAAAACCGGAATGATCAGAAGTGGATCGACAATCTGTTCATCAATAGCTAAGTTATAGTTTTCACAGATTGAATCAATACAAGCTTCTGTCTCATACGGCGGAACCGGAGTAAATCTTATAAATTCCGTTCCATCTTCCTGGGTTTCCTTCAGGTAATTCTGAGTGATCTTATACCTTCCACCGTTACCGGTATCAGCGTACTGCATGAGATCTCGGTGAAGCTGAAGAATGATGTTTCCGCGTACTGGAATAAACTCGTTGCTTTCATGAATAGTATTCAACACATCGCGATAGCCTGCGATTTCACGTTCATCGCGTGTTCGTGGCATCGTTTTTTCCTTAACGAGTTGTCCGATTCTGGTGTCAGTTGTTACAATACCTTCGATCCTGTTAGAAGATTCTACAGATTGAACCTTAGCGACTTCTAACAGCTTCTCAAGCTCTACTGGTTTCTGTCTGAGATAAAGATCCTGCTTTCCCTTATACTCATGAATAAGAGAAAGATAATTCGTTATTTCATTATCCCAACGATAGTTTTTATATTTTCTATAATCAAATGATCTCATGTTTTTCTCCTAATTAGTTCTTTCTCCTAAATTATAGTCAGAATTAGGAGATATTCAAGCGGTTAGGAGAAAAACGGTGATTTCACAACCATTCTCCATATTTCTCGAAAAACAAAGCAACAGTCTTCTTTTCTGCGTTGCTTAGCTTTGAAGCCGTCAGTTCCTTTGTCGGTTATTTCAGATTTACAAGTGCAGTATCAGACACATTATCCACGACAAAAGTGCTGCGAGTAGTGGATAAAGTACTACAACTGCTGCGATCTTCTTGACCCATACCCTCTTATTTATATATGGCATCAGATCTTCTGTACCGGGAATTACCCATGCTTTAGTATGTCCTACCCAGTACCAGTCAATAAACACCTTGTCAAAAAGTCCACACAGCATGTACATTACGGCAAGCTGCAAAAAACCTTCAAGAAAACTCTCCGCATTATTTACGAAGAAAACCATTAACGGCGCAGCTATCAGTAATACCATCATAAAAGGGATTGCGGATATCACCTTGTTTTTCTTTATCTCTTCACGGGTGATGAGCCCGAGCTCTATTGTCCGTTCCTGGACGTCCTTTTCATAAAAATGAACTCCTCCGACCGGAGTGTTACGTACGTTGAGAACACATATAAGCAGTAATGTGAAACAAAGCACAAAGCTTTCTATAATCGGTAATATCATGTTTATCCTCTTCTAAAGACAGATCAGAGACCGTCTTCCTGATTTAGTGCGCGGATCTTACCTACGGTCCTGTTCATCTTTTTGCGTCCATAATGAACATAGGCAAGATCCTTTATCTTGTTCCATGTCTGCGAATGAGTCTCAAAGAAAGTATCCGGATCATCAAAAACACCATAGTCTTTTACGACAGATCCGTTCTGGACGAATATATCCGTGCCTTTCCATTCAAGGGAAAGCCCCTGAAGATCAGGGACAGAAATCTCGCAATGTGCGAAAGGACCTTTGTTCTCCCAATACTGTCTCTTTACGGCACATATATAGGGTTCATCTGTTATAACACCTTCAAGGGCGATCCATCTTCCCTGATAGCATACTTCTGCCCAAGTGTGAACGACCGTATCCGGCGCCAGAGCAGCTATTATTCCCGAAGTAACTCCTTCCTGGAAATGCTTATCCACTTCGGACCCGTGTAATCTGCACGGGATCCCGACAGCTCTTAACAATGTCATAAGGAGAGTTGCTTTTGTATTGCACTGGCCGTATCCGTCAGACAGCACCTCATCAGCAGAAAGAAGATCAGATCTGTTATACCCGAACCGGATGTCATTCCTGACATAATCGTATATCGCACCTATCTTCTGATATTCATCCAAAGCTTCCCATTTGCGCTCTTTTACAAGGCCCTTGATCCTCGCATTGCCGTAATCGAGCATCCGTGTTTTTCTAAGATATCTGTTTTCCATAGTTCAAGCCGTCCTTCTGTTTTATGGCTTGATTCTATATGGAATATGATCAGTAAACTTTCAAAAACACGCTATCTTTTACACCGCGCTTCGCAGGAAGTCCCATAAGGCTCTTAACGACAGCCGCGAAATGTGAGGGCGAATCGAACCCTGAATCCATGGATGCTTTTGTGATACTCACGCCCTGAAGGATCTCCGCGAAGGCTTTCTCTAGCTGATGCAGTATCAGATACTTCTTGATCGGGATGCCAATCTGTTCAGAGAACAGATGTGACAACCGGCTGGCCGATAAGTTAAGTTCTCCGGCATATTCTTCAATTGAATGATCGTCGCAATCACAGTGCTCCAGCATCTTAAGAAAGGCGATGATCCGTTCATCCAGCAGCTTTGGCGAAGGCAGGAGACCAAAACATTCACTGATCACATCCATCAGATCCGAATAACGATCTTTGCAGGGATGTTCCTTCAGGCAGATCACCTGCCTGATCAATGCATCTGCCATTGATCCATCAACGACATAGTAATCTTTACTATCCAAAACCACATCAAGTGCAAGACCGAGGGCGGATACCGGCTCTATTATTGTAGTTAAACAAAGCCTTTTATCTGCATTGAAAGAATGCTTTACATTCTTATTGACTAAGACACATTTGGCATCAGGTTGTTCTTTGCCGACTTTGATATCCAGCTTTCCTTCTGTACAAACGAAGAATTGCATCATGGCATGGCGATGGATTGTTGCGTCCATTACATCTGTCATAATGGTTATCTTATCTACGTCCCAAAAAATATGATTCATAGTTTAGAATCCTG
>JAGCUO010000133.1 GCA_017962825.1 Lachnospiraceae bacterium
CTAGAGGGACCGACCATAACCGGCCCGATAATATCGAAAAGCTGCATTGTTTTATCTCCTCTGACTTTCCAAATCCTTCAGCCACATAGCTGCAGACGCATCACTCGGCATTCTCCAGTCACCGCGCGGAGACAGTGAAACCGATCCAACTTTAGGACCATCCGGCAGACAACTGCGTTTAAACTGTTGAGTAAAAAATCTTCTGAAAAAATTCTCTGCCGCAGTGATAACTTTATCCTTGTCCAATTCAGGATATGCTTTGATAGCATAAGCTGCAGATCTTGCCGGTTCAAAACCATATCTGAGTGTGTAGAACAGGAAGAAATCATTAAGATCGTATTTGCCGATTTTATCTTCGGTTCGCTGGGCGATAGCTCCATTGTCACTTGGTGTTAGTTCCGGAGTTATCGGTGTTTCACAAATGGATAAAAGTACTTCTTTTAGTTCCCCATCACTCATATTCGCATACGTACTGCATATGAATTTAACAAGTGTTTTGGGAACGGATGAGTTTACGGAATACATGGACATATGATCACCGTTGTATGTACACCATCCGAGAGCAAGTTCCGACAAGTCACCCGTCCCGACTACGAGACCGTCTCTCATATTTGCCATATCCATCAAAATATATGTCCTCATTCTTGCCTGCGCATTTTCGTAAGTCACATCACCTTCTCCCTGATAGGACCGGTCATGTCCCAGTTGTGAAAGATGAAGATCAACTCCCTCTTCTATAGGAATCTCATGCTTTTCATCAGCAAGAAGTTCCATCAAACGCGAAGCATTATCATATGTTTCTTTGGATGTATTTCCGTGCTTTGGCATCGTCAATGCAATTATCCTGATATCGGGTACCAGCTTTTTTGCTTCAGCACAAACAATAAGGGCAAGTGTTGAATCAAGTCCGCCGGATATGCCGATAACCAGATTCTTAATACCCGTCGAACGAACTCTCGTAGCCAGTCCATTTGCCTGTATCTGAAGAATCTGTTTGCATCTCCTATTCCTGGTTGCATCATCTCTAGGAACAAAAGGATTTCTTTCGATGGGATAATCAAACTTTTTCAATAAATCCGATAAGGAATATATATCTAGTTCATCAGATCCGAGTGTGCCTATATGAACCGGTATTCTTCTGTATTCGGACGACACGGAAGTTTCAAAAGTATTCTGACGCTGCCTGTCATGCATGATCATTCCTAAATCCACAAGCGTTTTTTCTGCATGCGGGTATTCGGGAAAAACAGACTCACTCAGTATTTTCCCGCTCTGTGCGATTATGGAATGACCTGAAAAAATCAGATCGGTGCTGCTCTCACCGGTTCCTGATGATGCATATATGTAAGCGCTATAACATGCACCGCTTTGCTGACTGACAAGTTGCGAACGATACTCGCGTTTTCCAATCAGTTCATCGGAAGCGGACGGATTTACGATAATATTTGCTCCGGCTAAAGCCGCGTGATTACTCGGCTTATCGGGTATCCAGAGATCTTCGCATATCTCTGCTCCAAGAACCGCTCCCGACAAAGCATCTTCCGCCAATATGTCTGTTCCGAAGGGGATCTCCGTACCATCCAGGTATACTGTTTTTCCTTTTATGTCTCTGCCCGATGAAAACCATCTGCACTCATAGAACTCAGAGTAATTCGGAATGTATGTCTTAGGAATTAAAGCCTTTACCTCGCCTTGCGAAATAACAGCTGCGCAATTATACAGACTGTTACTGTATCTTATAGGCACTCCGACAACAACAAGCGCTTCGGTACTTTTGGTTTCGTCCGCAATAGCAAAAAGAGCAGAAGTCGAAGCTTCCAATATGAGATTGCTCAAAAAAAGATCCGCACAGGTATAGCCTGTTACCGATAATTCGGGGAAAACTATAATTCCGCAATCCGTAAGTGACCTGATCATTTCCGTTATCTGAGCGGTGTTATGATCAACATCCCCTACTTTTACATGTGGAATAGCCGTTGCAACCTGTATAATCTGATTCTTCATCTTTTCACCACAGCAAAAAGACGCTTCGGAAAAAATACCGAAACGTCTTTGCTTCATTTAATCTGTATAAATTGTTATGACAAATTATAATTTAGGCCATACCGGATGTCAATGATTTTGAATTTCTTTATCACTCTTCTTTCATAATTGCATCTATGCATTCGATACATGCATTTCTCATTCCGTTTTTTTCAAGAGTTACAACACCTTTTATTGTAAGTCCGCCCGGAGAGCAAACATCATCCTTAAGTACTCCCGGATGTTTTCCGGTAACCAGCTGAAGTTTTGCACTACCTGCCATGGTCTTGGCAATAAGGTTATATGCAATATCCCTCGGCAATCCATATTTTACTCCTGCATCGGCAAATGCTTCCATAATAAGGTCAAAAAATGCAGGACTGCATCCTGATATGGCCGTTCCGATATCCATAAGATTCTTAGGCATAGTAACAACAAGACCGAGGGTTCCAAAAATCGATCTTGCTTCATCCAATTCATCCGGTCTGAGATTTCCCTCTTCTTCAAACAGGAAGATTCCTTCTCCAACCATAGAAGGAGTATTGGGCATAACGCACTGAACCCTGACATCCTTTACAATCTCGGCATACATCCGGTATGTCCAGCCTGCTGCAATTGAGATTATGGACTTTCCCGCCAGATCATCTTTGGTCTCTTCAAGCACTTCTTTTATTTGATCCGGTTTGCACGCCAATATAATAATGTCGGAAACGCGTACCAAAGCGGAAGCGGATTTTAAAGGAATAAAGCCAATCTCCTCTGCGTTTTTCAAAAGTTTATCCTGATTCGGCGCGTAGGCATACATCTGTGATCCTTCTACTTCACCGGATCCGATAAATCCGTATGCAAGTGCTTTTGCCATATTGCCCATACCTATAAATCCGATCTTACTCATATTATTCTCCTTTTAAATTCCAGTCAAAAAAGAAACCAACGGAATCGTTACTACCGACATAAGTGTTGTTAACGCAACTCCTTTTGATGCCAGCTCATAGTCTCCCTCATATCTTTGTGCAAGCATTGCGGTCATACTTCCAACAGGTGTGGCAAGCATTATCATACAAACTGCAAGAAGAAGTTTATCCAGTCCAAACAGTTTGAAAAACAAAACTCCGATGATTGGAATAACAATCTGTTTAATCAATGAAAAAATCAGTATCTTCTTTTCCAGAATCATTTCCTTGATCTTCATCTTAGACATGGAATCGCCTATCACCATCATCGACAGAGGCGCTGTCAATCCACTCAAATAATTAACAATACTTTCAACAGTACCCGGAACCCTTACTTTACTCATATAAATGAACAAAGTTAAGATACATGCAATTACTCCGACGTTAAAAATCTTTTTCCATTGAATGCCTCCATGCTCATGATTGTTTTTTCTCATTGCACGGATTCCCCATGTATAGATCAAAACATTGTATGGAATTACGAAAAATGATGCATATAACAAAGCCTCACTGCCATACACTGCTGAGATTAAAGGAAAACCCATAAATCCGATATTCGAAAAAACCGTCATAACCCCGAAGGTTCCGTATTCACTTTTTTTCAACGCGAGCAATCTGACAAGTATAAAAGAAAAAGCAATCAAAAATGCGTATACGCCAAGTGACAGCATGCATATCATCAAAAGACTTCTACCTTCGATAACAACTTCTTTATTAATTCCGGATGACAGGATAAGAGCAGGATTTGCTACATTAACCACGATTCCGGATATAACTCTGCTGCCTTCATCATTTATGATATGAACCTTTCTGCATATATATCCGACCATCATGATAGCGAATAAAATTGCCATCTGATTTAAAAGGACCATAATCCCTCCTGTCATTTAAATTTAAGAACCTGCCGAAGCAGGTTCTTAATCAATTCCTATTTTACAAATCTGGAATAGTCGAGACTGCTGATATCAAAATCAGTACTCTCTCCCATAACAATATGTGCCATTTGCTTTCCGGTGAAAGGAGAGAAACAAATACCGTCTCCCTCGTGTCCGGCACAGATATAAAATCCCGGTACCGAATCTACATCGGATACGATAGGAAGATGATCGATAACAAAAGGTCTTACTCCGGAATAAGTTCTTATGCACTTAATGTCGGCGAGTTCGGGATAAAATCTCATAGCCCTCTCACAGATAGCCTTAACGGTTTCAATCTCCGTCCTGGTATCATAACCTCTGAACAATCTGTTACCGCCTACCAGCAAGTTACACGCCTTTGTGTACTCAAGGTTAAATGCAATATTCTGATCTTCAACCAGCTTACTGACTTTTCTCTTAAAATTGATTCCGTCAAACTTAGACATCATATAACCATATTCAAGGATCTTATTATTACAGAGTCTTTCGCATTTTTCGGAAACCAGATTTGTTCCTTTTCTGGGTTCAATGGGAATATCTATACCTACAAGCTTGCCTATTTCAGGTGCCCACACACCGGCACAGTTGATGATTCGCTTTGTCGAGATCCTGCCATAGTTTGTATCGATGGACTCCACAGCATTTGTCTTGTGATCAAGATTGATTCCGGTGATGTCACAATAGGTCATGACTTCCATTCCGAGTTTTTTGCCTTCTTCTACGAAAGCAAAGCATACCTTATAGGGACTGACTGCAATACATCCTGAAGGCGGTGTATAAAGAGCTCCGAATATATCCTTTGAAATGTGAGGTTCCATTTCACACAGCTCTTTATTTTCAACCATTCGAAGAGGATATCCGTCTTCGTTTTGTTTCCTCATATACTCGGAAGCTGCTTCAAACTCAGGTTCTGTCTCGCAAACATACAGACATCCTTTTCTCTCAAACTCGAAATCAAAATCAAACTTCTTGGCCAGTTCTTCATAATAATCTATGCTGTACTGCCCCATCTTAGTATCTATTCCGGGTTGTTTATCACAGATCAGTCCGACAGCATCACAATGACTGGATGAACCGCTTGCAATATCGCCCTTTTCAAGTAACAAAGTTTTCAGTCCTCTGTCAGCAAGATGATAAGCAACCGATGTACCGATGGCACCTGCTCCGATGACCACAACATCATATACTAAAGACATATATGCACCCTCCTTCTTACTCTACAACTCCATTAGCCAGATCTCCGAAAGAGATAGGTCTGATCGGAGGTCTTGCTGATGAAGTGCCAACCTCCCAGGGCTTTGCTCCAAGTTCCTGTGCAAGAATCTGCTGTACCATTTTTTCACAGGTTCTTCCCTGGCAAAGTCCCATTCCCGCTCTGACACGTCTTTTTACCCCCACAACATCCTTTGCTCCCTGACGAATAGCTTCTTTTATTTCGGCCACCGTCACTTCTTCACAGCGACAAACGATCATATCATCACTAAAATATTCTGCCATAGTTTTATCCCAGCCTTTCTTATCAGTCTTTCCTATAAGCGTTTAATGCTTCTTACCTCATCGGCATATTCTTTAGGAATTTCTACGGTAACTACGGGTGTATGATCGAAGGCTGCGGGATTCATCACGTTTACAACCTTCGCACCGCATACCTCCTCTCCTTTTCTGTTAACGGCTGTAACTTCCATACCCTTCTCGGGAGTCGGCATATACTCATAAGGAAAAGCAACCGTTGCCGTATTCTCCGAATAAGCTTTGTTAACGATAAAGATAGCAAGTCCGGGACATTTTGAAACGCAGACTCCGCAACCCGTGCACTTATCATGAGAACAAGTCGGAAGATTCGTGATCGGATCCCCTATATGAATTGCTCCGAATCTGCAAGCAGCTTCACAGGGATTGCAGGGGATCTCCTGAACGCATTCGATAACGGCAACCGGCCCCTTCGCATAACGTTCATCAGAAGGCAATTTCTGAATCTGACTCAGTTCTTCATATTCCAGATAACCAGTATTGATCAATGCCATTTGACATCCCTCCTAATCCATTTCAACCGCTGCTACGACTTTCTCTTCGTATTCAGCAAGAATATTATTTTTTTCGATCTGTCTTCTCTCACCAAAAGGACCCATTCTCAGAGCTTCCAATCTCTTCCAGATCTCAATCCTCATTTTCTCCGCTTCTTTGGGTTCAATGAGTCCCAACGATTCAACTGCGGAAATACCTGCAATCCTTCCTTCTTCAAGTGCGGTATTTGCCTCTTCGACTCCGGTAGCATCGCCTGCTACATATACACCCTTTTTGGATGTTTCCATTTTGTCATTGTGAAGAGGAATAAATCCGCCAAAAGGTCCGTTGAAAGTAAGTCGGCATTTCTCAAGTTTGACCATATCCGTTGCAGGCTTAAGTCCTGCACCGATGGTAACGGTATCGGCTTCGATCTCTTTTTCGGTACCTGGAATGGGCTGAAACTTATCATCCACCTCGGCAATAACAACTTTACAAACTGTTCCGTCTTCTCCGGGAATCGCTTCAACAACGGTGTGTTTCGTATAAATCGGAACACCTGCGCGCCTAATCTTTGCTGCATGAACCGCATACCCTCCAATCTTGGGAGCGGCTTCAATAAGTGCAACCACATCACATCCGGCCTGCATAAGCTGATATGAAACGATCAGTCCTACATTTCCGGATCCGACCATTACAATTTTATTTCCGGGTTTTACGTGATTGACGTTGATCATTGTCTGTGCAGCTCCCGCACCCATAACACCGGGTGTGGTCCATCCTTTAAAGCGAACAACATTTTCACTTGCACCGGTTGCAATGATAACCTTCTTGGATTTAAGGGTTATGACTTCTTTTTCTCCTCCGTCGATACCTTTCTCTATTGCAATGAGATTACCGGGGAATGCACCGATGACTGTGCTCTGAAGCCAAATTTCAACGCCTGCTTTCTCTGCTTCATCAAGAAGCATTTTACCTATGTCAAAACCTCTTGTTCCGGAACGATGTGCACTTGATCCAAAGAATTTATGGATCTGCTTAAATAACTGTCCGCCGGGTTTCATATTCAGGTCTACCAATAAGACATCTGCTCCTGCCTTTGCCGCTTCGATCGAAGCTGCAAGTCCGGCGGGGCCTGCTCCTACTACCAATACATCTCTTTCCAACATAATATTAACCGTCCCTTTCTCCCGATCCTTTTTGTCAGGTTATTTCAGTCCGTCCTGTGTCATTATCACCATGCCCTCTTTAACGGGAGTAATGCAGGTTCTGACATTTGCTTTTCCGTCAACAACCATCGAACAGTCCGAGCACTGACCTATTCCGCAGAACAGTCCGCGTGGTTCATGTTTTTTAACTGTATAACGATTAACCTTTATGCCACTTGCGAGGAGTGCAGCAAGGATTGGTTCACCTTCATAAGCTTCGATTTCTTTGCCATCAACCGTAATCTTTACTTTCTTCTCTTTCTTATCAACATCAAGGATGCAATGCTGTTCCACTCTCACACACATACAGACACCTCTCTAATTATTTTCAAAATCCGGTCCCGACAATTAATTCACGCCGGAACCGGTTCAAGGAGCACTTTAAGTACTTCAGGCAATTACCGCCGTAAACTCCATCTCAACAAGACAACCGTCAACCATCTTTACACACTGGGTGCAGCATCTTGCAGGATAATTTCCTTCCTCAAAATATGTCTTGTAAACCTCATTCATCTCAGGAATAAGATTGATATCCGAGATGTAGATAGTTACTCTTCCGACATCTGCCATTGATGCTCCGGCCGCTTCAAGAACCGCCTTGGCATTCTCCATGGTTGCCTTAGTCTGCTCTTTCATTCCTCCGGGAACCATTTCGCCTGTAACATCTGTTCCAATCTGAGTTGTAAAGATCATATTTCCCATCTTTACACCGAGTGCATAAGGACCATGACACTCACCGCACTTCTCACTTGTAATCTGTACTCTGCTCATTTTTATATCCTCCTGTTTTTGAAAATAATCAAAAGATGATGTTCACATCTTTGTTAACCAATGTTGTGGGAATAGTCTTTTCCGAGAAACGCTGTACCAGCTGCTTAAGAGCTCTTGCCCTTCCGTCATAGAATGAATCTTCCGAGATAAATGCTGCATGAGGTGTGATAACTACATTATCGAATTCGAACAATTCGGATGTTTCATTTGTCTCATCTTCAATTACATCAATGCCTGCACCTTTGATGGTTCCACTGCGAAGCGCCTCTACCAGTGCCGGTTCATCAACAACAGATCCTCTTGCGGTGTTGATAAGGAATGCTTCCTTTTTCATGAGCTTCAGCTCTTTTTCTCCGATAAGATGATAAGTAACATCCTTTATAAGCGGACAATGTAGTGATACAAAATCGGAAGTCTTAAGCAGATCTTCAAGAGTCTCAGCTTTCTCACATCCGAACTCAGCCAGGTATTCTGCTGTTTTGGTCGGTGCATATACCAGGATCTTCAATCCCAGCGCTTTCAATACAGGCACCATCTTCTTGGGGATTTCTCCGAAGAATACCATTCCGAATGTCTTACCGGTCAATCGATATGTCTTATATCCGAGAAGGGGATCCCACTTTCCGGATCTTACAGATTTATCATAGAAAGTAATCTTTCTTACAAGATCGATCATCATGCCGATCGCATGGACCGAAACTTCTTCAGCACAAAATCCGGGAATATTGGTTACGGATATTCCGTGTGCGGTTGCACCTGCGATATCCACATTATTAAAACCGATGGATTGAAGTGAGACCTGCTTGAGGGTTGGACAATTGTCCATTACTTCGCTCGTGACCTGTTCATATTCAACGACAAGGCCTTCAGCCTGAACCTCATTAATGTGAGATATAAAATTCTTGGTCCCTTCCGGATCCTTGATCTCAATCAGTTCGATATCCTTAACTCCCCACTCGTCAAGAAGACTTTTTTCGTAATCAAGATTATCGTCAATGTTGTAATATAAAACCTTTGCCATTTTCACTCCCCCTTCCCTCAGATCGATGCCAGTGCTTCTGCCAATATTCCAAGGCCTTCATCAAGTTCTTCCTTGGTAACATTTAACGGTGTTGCAAATCTCATACCGTTTCCGTGAACACCGCAGTTTAATGTAAGAAGATGTCTCTTGAAACATTCCGCTTTGACCTTTGCCCAAATTTCAGGTGCCGGAGTTCCGTCTTCATACGCAAACTCGATTGCCGTCATAAGACCAAGACCTCTTACATCATAAATGATCGGATACTTTTCCTGTAACTTCTTAAGTTCGGAGCGGAGATATTCACCCATCTTGTTTACGTTCTCAAGAAGTGTTCCGTCTTCAAACTGTTCCAGTACTACGCATCCGGCAGCTGCCGCTACCGGGTTTCCTCCGAAAGTAGTACCGTGAGTTCCAACGGGCCATTTTGCTGCAATCTCAGGCTTAGTAAGCACTGCGCTCATAGGAAGACCGCCCGCAATCGCTTTACCGCAAGTCATGATATCGGGGATGACATCAAAGTGCTGTGATGCCCACATCTTGCCGGTTCTTCCGTAACCCGCCTGGATCTCATCATATATAAGAAGAATTCCGTTCTCATCGCATATCTTTCTGACTTCCTGCATGAAATCCTTGGGAGGAACAACATATCCTCCTTCTCCCATAACAGGTTCCATGTAGATATACGCAACGTCCTCGGGACAAACGATATATCTGAGAAGCTTCTTTAACTCAAAAAGTGAATACTCGCCTCTCTTATCGGGTGCGATTTCCGGAGGGCACAGATCACGTCCGGGATAGGGAGCAAAATACACATTTCCCATCAAGCCTTCATAATGTTTTCTATACTTGGAATTCGATCCGGTAATGGATGTCGCACCACATGTTCTTCCATGAAACGAACCCATGAATGCAATACCTGCAGATCTTCCCGTATATGACATTGCAAGCTTTAATGCAGAATCTGTTGCTTCAGCACCTCCGTTTGAAAAGAAAACAGAAGTCAAACCTTCGGGGGCAACACCCGCCAGTTTCTTAGCAAGTGTGAGCGTTGATTCATAGTTAACAAGGTTGAAAGAAGCGTTCACAAGATTGTCTGCCTGATCCTTAATTGCTTCTACGATAGGGTCAAAATTGTGACCCATGGCATTGACCGCAATTCCCTGAACAAAATCAAGATACTTGTCTCCGTTCACATCCCACAAGTAGCATCCCTTTGCTTTCTTTGCTATCAAATCCGTATGCTTGTAGAAAACGGGATTCAGATACTGCTTAAAATCCTCAAACTTCATCACTTCTGCCATAATCTTCACCTTGTCCTTTCGTTATATATTCATCAAACATCAATATGTTCTAATGATTTGCTTTCTCAAGAATTGCATATACATCTTCTCTTCTGACTTTTACAGGATTGACTGCGAGTAATCTGTAACCCATGGTTCCATCCACTATCGTGTCAAACATATCCGGAGTAACCGGTATATCCAGATCTTTGAGTGAATCAGGGATTCTGAGATCAGATGCCATTTTCCTGACTGCTTTTACCGACAACTCTGCAGCGTCTCTTTCGGATAATCCTTCTATGTTTTCTCCAAGAAGTTTGGCGATCTTTGCAAACTTTGCCGGGTTACCGGGGACATTCATCTCCATCACATAAGGAAGTAAAAGAGAATTTCCTATTCCGTGAGGTGTATGAGCAATTCCTCCCATTGCCTGGGATATTCCGTGTACTGCTCCAAGTCCAGCGTTAACCATCGCTGCAGCACCCAAAATTGAAGCTATGGCCATCCGGCTTCTGGCCTCTATATTTGTCGGATTAAACATCGCGGTTCGAATATTCTTTCCAATCATCTCAATGCATTTCTCCGCATACATATCGCTTACAGGTTCCGCATTCAGTGATACGTATGCTTCAATGGCGTGTGTCAGGGCATCCATTCCGGTACTTGCGGTGATCATGGGTGGCATTCCTATATGCATTAAAGGGTCCACAATTGCAACCAGCGGCATCAGATATTCATGTGTGACCGAAAGCTTTATATTATTTTGATTATCGGTAATGACAGATGCTGCGGTTACTTCAGATCCGGAACCCGCAGTTGTGGGAATCGCTATCAAAGGAAGAGGTCTGTTTGTTACGGTCTTTGATCCTCCAAACAAGTACTCTCTTACGGATCCTTCATTTGTTGCAAGCATGCACATTGCTTTGCTTGTATCAATAGAGCTTCCTCCGCCTACTGCGATCACACCGTCAGCTCCGGATTCAAGGAGAATATCCTTAGCCTCATCAACCGCTTCGATCGGAGGATCCGCAATTGCTTCTGTAAACAGCACATAATCAACTTTCTGGGAATCAAGCCCTGCAATAAGGTCCTTAAAGCCCTGAGTTCCTGCTATTCCCGCATCGGTTACTACCATCACTTTTCCAATACCGTACTGATCAAGGACAGGTTTGATATTTAATGAAGTTCCCTCACCGAATATGATTTTTGTAGGAAGCTTAAAAATAAAATCTTTCATCTCTTCACCTCGCATACTTACAATCCCAAATATGATTTTTGAATTTCTGAATCATTCATCAGATCTTTAGCATTGCCTTCTCGGATTATCTGACCGACTTCGATGATATATGCTCTGTTTGCTGCGGTCAGAGCCATCTGAGCATTCTGTTCTACCAGCAGGATAGTTGTATGTTGTTCTTTGTTGATCTGCCTTATGATATGAAAGACATCTTCAACAATAACCGGTGCAAGACCCATGGAAGGCTCATCCAGAAGCAGCAGTTTGGGCCTTGCCATTAACGCTCTTGCCATCGCAAGCATCTGTAACTCACCGCCTGACAATGTACCGCTGATCTGTTTCATTCTTTCCTTAAGCCTTGGAAACAATTCATATACCCAATCCTTATCTCTTTTTATTTCAGCCTTATCCTTTCTCAGAAACGCACCGATTTCGATATTCTCTGCTACGGTCAGGATGGGAAATATTCCTCTTCCTTCAGGCACCTGAGATATTCCTGCTGATACAAGCTTGTAACTCTCCGTACCTCCTATGCTCTTTCCGCAATACTCTATTTCACCGCTCTTGGGTTTTAACAACCCCGATATGGTATGCATCGTAGTAGTCTTGCCGGCACCGTTAGGTCCGATCAAAGCAACCGTTTCCCCTTCATCTACATGAAAGGACACATCTCTCAAAGCGGGAACCACTCCGTAATTTACAGATAAGTTTTTAACTTCAAGTACACTGCTCATACCAAGGCTCCTTTCCTATGATTCTTATTAATTCTCTTCATCCTTAAACTCTCCGGAACCCAGATAAGCTTCAATGACACGTGGATTCGTCTGTATTTCTGCCGGGGTGCCCTCCGCAATTTTCTGACCATGATCAAGAACTATTATTCTGTCCGAGATTCCCATGACAAATTTCATATCATGTTCGATAATAAGTACAGTTACCTTCATTTCCTTAGTTATGTAGTGAATAACATCGGTCAATTCTTCTTTTTCGAAATTATTCATTCCTGCACCGGGTTCATCCAAAAGCAGCAGTTTGGGTTTTGTAGCAAGCCCTCTTGCAATCTCTAAAAGCCTTTGTTTTCCGTAAGGAAGCGATGTAGCCATTTCGGATTCCATCTCATCAAGACCTACTATTTTCAGAAGTTCCATGCAATCATCAACCACTTCGCGGCGCTTCTTATTCGCTTTACCCGGACTCAATACCGCTTTTACCAAGCTCTCATTCTGACAATCGGGATGTGCTACAAGAACATTTTCAAGAACCGTCATACTCTTGATCAGCCTAATATTCTGAAATGTTCGGGCTATTCCAAGTCTTGTTCTTTCATGTGCTTTCAGATCCGTTATCTTATTGTGATCAAAGAAGATATTGCCGGAAGTGCATTTATAAACACCCGTAAGGAGGTTGAACAGTGTTGTTTTACCTGCTCCGTTAGGTCCGATAAGGGATAACACTTCTCCCTTCTTCTGAACGAGATTTACACTATCCACAGCCACAAGCCCACCAAATTTAATTGTTACTTCTTTGGTTTCAATTATTGTATTCATAACCGACTGCCTCCTTAGCATATGTACAAAGCAGTTTATTTCTTTTTGTAATTTTCAAACGCTTTGATCTTGTATTCGTTAAGCATTCGGCTGGATCTCGACCATATCCCCTCAGGCCTAAAGATCATCATCACAACCATCAATGCTCCGTAGATTACCATTCTGTATTCGGAAAATGCTCTTAACACTTCAGGAAGTGCAGTAAGAAGGACTGCACCCAAAATGGATCCGGGAATAGAACCGATTCCTCCAAGTACAACCATTGAAACCATCTTGATTGATTCAGCGTAAGCAAATGATGTGGGAGATATCATTCCCATGTAAACCGCATAGAAACTGCCCATAAAAGCTGCCATTCCTCCTCCCAGTGCAAAACCGAGGAGCTTATACTTCTTAACATTTATCCCCAATGCGGTTGCAGCTATGTCATCTTCGTTAACAACGATCATCGACATTCCAAAACCGGAATTATTAAAACGTTTCATAAATACAACAAACAGAATCACTATCAGTGCTACGAAATAGAAGTAAGCTTGCTTACTGCTGATAACGTATCCGAAGATAACCGGATCCGGAATGTTAGGGATTCCTGCAGGGCCTCTTGTGATGGATACGGAGTTTGTTAAGAACAGTCTGAAAACTTCACCGAAACCGAGAGTAATAACCGCCAAATAATCACCTCTCAATTTCAAAGTTGGAAGACAAAGGAGCATTGCAAACCCGGAAGTAAGAGCTGTACTTAGGATCGTTGCCGGGAAGAAATTCATACCTGTTTGTGTCATCAACAGTGTCGTGATATACGCACCCATTCCATA
>JAGCUO010000134.1 GCA_017962825.1 Lachnospiraceae bacterium
GGCCGTTCGTCCTCCTTTGTCATACATGCTTATCTTCCGGATGAAAAGAATAAACCCTCCGAAGGACCTGCTCCCTTCATTATATGCATGCATCCCATTCCTGCGGCAGACCTTGCGCTGGAAAAAGGCTATGCCCTCCTGGTGATGACCGCCTCGGAGATTGCAACCGATGACACGGCACGAAATGGGGCCTTCTATGATCTCTATCCATACGGGAATGATCCGGAGGAACAGACCGGGGTTCTCATGGCATGGGCCTGGGGTGCATCCAAGATTCTGGATGCCGTATATGAGGGACTTGGAAAAGATCTGAACCTGGATCCGGAACTTTCACTGGTCACAGGTGTATCAAGATGGGGAAAAGCAACCGCCGTATGCGGTGCATTTGATGAAAGATTCAAAATGACGATCCCTGCCTGCTCAGGTGCCGGCGGACTGGCACTGTTTGGTGTTGTGTCCGAGGGTAAAACCTATGATCTTTCATCCATCGGCGGTCCCGCAGATTATACCTACGGAAAGAACGAACCACTCGACTGCCTTCAGTCCGATGCAGAGAGAGGCTGGTTTAACGATAGCTTCCTGAAATACCAAAAACCGGAGGACATACCGGTCAGTCAGTCAGGCCTTCCGGTACTCGGAGTATCCGAAACACGCTACTATTTCATCATCGCAGCATGCATGGGTGAGGACTGGGTGAATGCACCCGCAATGTGGGAATGCTACAGGGAAGCCGATAAGCTGTTGAAAGCCGAAGACCTGGATTCACATCTTCTTGTCCATTTTCATAAGGAAGGCCATGCCGTGATCGATGAAGATATGGAACTGATAACCGACCTGTTCGACCATATAGCCTTCGGAAAACCACTGCATGTACCGTTTGAATCGCTGAAGACAACTGTCTTTGAATAGAAAAAAGAACTCTAACGTAAAACAGGGGACGGCATACAGCCCGTTCCCGTATTTTTTTGTGATCTCTTCAAAATCCAAATGCAATTTTATACTCTCCGTTAAAGACGTCTTTATTAATAATACGAACCGGAAGCCTGAAAGGTTTTATTTTTTAAATACTGCTTGACACATTATACTATGTGTCATATAGTATTATGCATCAGGAGGTAATGCATATGGATGCTCAACTACGACGAGGCATACTTGATGCCTGCGTTCTGGCGGTTCTGGAGCGTGGAGAATCCTACGGGTATAAGCTTGTTGCCGATATTTCAACATTTATAGAAATAACCGAATCGACACTCTACCCGATACTCAAGCGTCTCGAATCCCAGAACATGCTGACCGTCAGGAAGGCAGAATACAGCGGAAGACTCCGCAAGTACTATTCCATCACCGATGCAGGAAGGGCCAGAATTGACGAACTGCTTGGTGAATGGGAAGAGATTGTCAAGGTCTATAAGTATATAGCCGATGAAAGGGGAGAAAAAAATGCTTAAACAGGAATTTCTGACTCAACTCAGATCCGGACTCGAAGCTGCAAGCATCGAAGATATAGATGAGTGCATTGAATTCTATGATGAGATGATCAGCGACCGTATCGAATCAGGAATGAACGAAGAAAGTGCTGTTGCTCAGATGGAGTCCATTGATTCGATAATTAATAATTACAAAGCGGAAAAGCCGGTGGCAAAGCTCATCATGGACAAGGTTCAAAAGAGCCATGAAGAAGCAAAGGGAAAGGGAAAGGGAACTCTTTGGATCGTACTTGCCATTATCGGTTTTCCCATCTGGCTTCCGATACTGATCGTTGTATTTACTCTTCTGCTCACTCTTTACATTGTCCTTTGGTGCATTGTGGTCGCAGTTTTTTGCGTTCTGGTTTTAATAGGGGCCGTAGCCCTTTCGGGACTGTTCATTTTCATAATGATGTTTACCGGACTCGTTCCATGGCCTTTGGGAATCTTTTCTCTGGGCGCAGGTCTTTTCCTCGGTGGACTTGCCGTTCTTCTGTGGCATCCCATCTGGTCACTTTGTAAATCCATAGCAGGAATGATACCGGCTATTTTCAGAAAGATAAAAAAAGGGATTGCGTAAGAAAGGAAGTCTATCATGAAGAAAATCATATTGATTGCCGGAGGCTGCTCTCTCATAGGACTTATCCTTATGGGAATCGCATTCATCGGAGTAAGAGGAAGGATCACTGAATTTTCCGCTACAAATGTGGAATCGGAAAGAAAAGAATATACATGCTCTTCAGAAATACAGAACATCGAAGCAGATATCACATCAGATAATATCGAGGTCAGGACAGGCGATGTCGAATATGTGACTGTGACCTGCTATGACAGACCGGATTACAGTGAATATGTGATAACCGAATCCGGAGATACTTTAAAAATACATTATAAGGATCTAAACGGTCCCATCCATTTCGTAGTGAATGTTGGCTATGTTCCGGATGAACCGGTTACAATAATCGTTCCTGAATCTTTTGCCGGAAAATTAGAGCTTAAATCTACAAGCGGCGGAATCCTGACGGAAAGCATGAGCGTCAGCTCACTTGATCTGAATTGCACATCCGGTCAAATTTCCGTACAGGATATCGTATCCGAAGGAAAAATAATTCTTGCCAGCACTTCCGGCTCGATACATATTGAAGATTCGGAAGGAAGCGGAATAACCGCATCTGACACCTCCGGCGGAATCTCTATCGATGATACGAGCGTTCGAGGAGACATTACGCTGAACTGTAACAGCGGATCCATTAACATGAGTACCGTTACTGCTGAAGGAGACATAAAAGTATCAACAACCTCCGGAACCAGAAACCTTACCGATGTCACTGCAGAAAACATCACCACCAATGCAACTACCGGATCTTTTAAAGCAGTCAGAGTTTCAGCAAATGATTCAATCTCCGCCTCTGCCACCTCCGGCACTACCAGATTCGAGGAATTATATGCCGGACGCAGCATAAAGATAAATGCCAACAGCGGCAGCGTGAGCGGATCCATCATCGGAAACGAAGATAATTTCAGTATCATTGCAAACACAACATCCGGTTCCTGCAATCTGGACAGCAAGGCGGAAGGCGAAAAGAGACTTGAGATATCCACCACCAGCGGCTCTGTAAATATTTGCTTCACAGAATAAAATAAATCCATTAACGAATAAGTAAAGCAAAAGGACGGCCTCTGCATTCACAGTATCAGTGAACGCAGGGGCCATCCGATTATTTTACCGGAGCTTAAGAATTGCTTACTGCAATGAGTTTTTCAAGAGTCTCCATTGCCTTGCCCGAATCGATGATCTCAGCCGCAAGCTTTACACCGTCTTCAAAAGTTTCAGCCTTGCCGTCAATGTAGAGTGCAGCGCCTGCATTTAAAAGAACGGCATTTCTCTTGGGTCCCTTTGCTCCGGAGAGAAGATCCTTGGTGATCTGCGCATTCTCAGCAGGTGTTCCGCCCTTGAGTTCATCCTTTGAACAGGTCTCGAATCCGAAATCTTCGGGAGTGATGGTCCTGGTCTTATAC
>JAGCUO010000135.1 GCA_017962825.1 Lachnospiraceae bacterium
TGACGGAAAACTCCGGCGCCGTTCACTTGTACGAGAGCCTTGGTTTCCATAAGTATGGTCAGCTTCCAAACAGCATGAGATATAAAGACGGACAAACAGTTGATTCTTTTCTGATGGTCAAAGAGTTGTAGTAAAGAATATAAACAGTATAGTGAGACGTTATGACGATTCAAGACGCGAAAAGAATCATATGGGCGAATGAGAATTGCTGTGATGGGAGCTTTATCTTTTCTCTTCATGAGAAAGGCAGCTTTTCCAAAGAGGAATTCTGGAAGTTCTACAAAAGCATCGTTGCACTTGTAGAGTGCAACGATGAAAAAACACTTGGACTTACTGAACAGATCAATCATATATATCAGACTGTCCTCAAATACATAGCGTTTCATTTTGATCCGCATGATCTATATAACATAACGGATTTGCCAGATAATTATGCTGAATACCTGGAAAGAATAGATTATGCTCTGATGGCGTATTACAGAGGCGATCCAAGTCTGGTGAAAGAAGACATATTTGAATCTCTGAAGGATAGTTAACTAGACCGTATAGATAACAAAATACTGAATATATCGCACTAGTTTTCAATATCAGATTGCTCAATACAATTCCGTCCATCTACAACGGACATTGATAGTCTGATTTTTGCCTCATCTTCTATGAAAGATGCAATAAACATCGTAGGCGATAAGAACGGACTACCGACTGGATGGATTAATGAGGATTTTAGGAAAACAAGTTCATATACTGAAAAGATCAGACAGTATTCAAGGTATTATAAACTATTTGCCAACGTTCTTGAGGTGAGGATGCTTCCTGCAGAGTATGATGTTGCGATGAAACTTGCGTCATTGAGACCATACAAATATGATTTGGGAAAGTTACAATGCCGGTTCGTAAAATGATTTCAGAACAGTGCTATGTAGATCAGATAGGCGATAAGGGCGACTGTTGCAATTATTCCAAGAGTTATAAGCAGTTTTTTCAAAAACTTTCGGGGAGAAGACATCGCGCAGGCGACTTCTCCCGTGAACCCATTTATGGCTACATCGTACTTTTTGCCTTTGTAATTGACCGAAGCAAGATAGAACGGAGCAAGGATGTATTTGTATTTGGTTTTGGAATATTCGGTCTTATATCGTAAGTTCTGGTATTTGTCGCCTCTAAATTCGCGTAACGCATGCTCGGGAATTGCTTTGTCCAGGACTTTGGAAATCTCATATCGGGCGACTTCAAAACCATGTTTCAGCGTCATGGAATTTCGTTCCGCATAGTATCCGGCCATGTAATCAGGATGGAAAGGACGTATGGATGACGGATGGAATTCTCTGATCCTGTTTGTCTGACCGTTATGTGCTTTTGAATCGGCAAATACCTGGATCTCAGAAAAAGACCTTTCGTAGGATCCGCTTTTGGGTTTGTATTCAATATTGTTATCACTGTCGCGATACCCGATCTCGATCTGATAAGCAGATTCAGTATCGGAATCGAAACTGAAATAGGGAAGATACACAGGAAACAGATTCTCAAGATCATAATGTTTCAGCTTCGGGAAAAAGAGCTCTTCCTCCAGATATCTCTGAAAAGACGCTCTTGCTCTTTCTTCCGCTACTGAAAACGGAATGATTCCGGTTGGCCTCATGATGCTTCCGGCCGAGGCAGCGGGAATGATGTTTGTGGAACCGCAGAAAGGGCATGAGCCGGATATCTGCGCGGAATCATAGATCAGTTCGGCTCCGCAGCCGTCGCATGAAAGAAGCCTGCATTTATCTCCCAGGGTCGCCCTGTTGGAGTTAAGGATGTCGTTATATGCAATGCCCTCGACTTTTTGATCTTCATGCGCTTCGTAAGTGATCTCTTTGTACTTTTCGCAAAGAGAACAAAACAGTTTCTCGGATTTTGGATCATAAGTAAGGGTGCCGCCGCAATTAGGACATTTGCGATCATTGCCGGGTATGGTGGCTGCTTTTTTGGAATCGTTATCGTCTGCCATATATAACACCTGGAAATATTTAAAACCGACCGAACAGCCTTATTATAGCATATGGTGATGGAAATATGCTTTTGTGGTCAAAATGGTTTCTCATTGACAAACATTAGGTAATATGTTACCTGTGTATGCATGTCATTAACCGATGAGGGGAGAACCGATCGCGTGAATTCAAAAACTTCCGTGGGAGTAAAATGCCTTTTTACAGGGATCATCTATGCGCTTGTGACGTGCATCATACAGGTGCCCGTGGCCGAGGCGCTGGGCCGGATCATCGATCTGCGGCAGGATCAATCGCTGACGGACGAGATGCTGCCGCTACTACTGTTTTTTCTTTTTCTGGCAGGGATGACCCTGGGACTGTTCTATTATCTGAACGGACACTTGTTCGCGGCTTCTTCCAAATGGAAGCAGGGACTGAAGTTTTCCTTGTTCGTGTACGCATCCAATTATATTGCCCAGGTGCTTTTCCTGGATGCAAATAATGGTCCGGAAGCACTTGTCACAGGCGGCTTTCCGGTGATTCAGGTGGAATTATTTGACCTGATCGTGCTTGTCGTTACCGTTCTTCTGATGGTCTTGTATATGCCGTGCCGGAAGAAAAACGAAAAGACAGATAAGAGGCCTGCCATGTGGAAATGCCTGGTGTGCGGACTTGCTTTTTCTGCCTCTCTGGTCGTCTTAAATGAAGCGGTCCTGCCGGTATTCGGTTTTTCGAATATGGCGGAGGGACTTCAGGTCGCAAAAGAGAATATGCCCTTCTTTTATAGTGTAATGACACTCGGATTTATCGTGGCCGGAACGCTTGTTGCCTATTATGCATATAAGGCCGCTTCCCCAAAAGCCAAGGGCAGGTTTATTACCGAATATGCTTTGCTGGTATGGTGCGCATTTGACCTGACCATGATACCTCTGGGATATGGAATCCCCGCGACGGTCGCTTTTATAGCCGTAAGTTTGATTGCCTTTGCTCTGGTTGGATGTGTTTTAGGAAGGAAGGAATAATCTCATGGGACTGTTTGATGGTGTAAAGAAGGAAAACGACGAAGCGCAGGTGCTTTTGGAAAAGCATGAGAAAAAGGAACTGAACGATACGGATTTCTTAAAAGCATTCCGGGGAGTGGTGCTGTATTACACGACTCCGGTCGGCGACCACAAAGATGGCGGCATGAGGCTTTTCGCGATCCCGGGACCGGACAATACCGGGTATATGCCTTTATTTCTTTCGGAAGAGGACATGCGGAATTACTATGATCAGGCGGGAAGAGTAGGATATATGATCATGAATGCTTCTTTCCTTCTGATCATCGAGGCAGCGGCGCAAGCAAACAGCGGCAATGCTCCCGTCAAGCTCGGATTAATGATCGATCCTCTGAAATATAAGGTGACGCTGGATGTCCCGATGATCGAACCGGTGATCCGGCTTCTTCACGAATAAACAGGCGGCAAAGAATGCCCATGTAGATAAACTGATATAATACGTGTGTAACTAGTCGATTAAATAAACAGAATTATGTACGAAGGAGTTTTGTGGAATGCTAGCTTTGATAATTAATTGCAGCCCTGTTCGCACAGGGGCAACTGCAGAAATAGTTAAGCTGGTTTCGGAACAGTTATCAAATATAAAGCGGATGTAGAATCAAGAAAGCAGGAAATCTTAGATTTCTGTAAGTGCATTTAAGGATCGTTCTGCTTAATCAGTAATTATACTTTAACTTTGAGAGGAAGAAGAAAATGGAACTTTGGGATGCATATGACAGAAATTTTAAGAAGATAGAAGGCATTACACTTATCCGTGGAGAGGAGAGCAGCATACCCAAGGGGATTTATCACATGGTGGTCTTAATACTTGTGCGTCATGTCGATGGCCAATACCTGCTGATGAGACGTTCCCCCGGTAAGGCTTATCCTTTGTACTGGGAAGCAACTGCGGGTGGCTCGGTATTGCAAGGGGAATCCGCAATTGAGGGTGCATTACGTGAACTGAGAGAAGAAACGGGAATAATCGCTGATACCCTCGAAGAAAAGGAACGTTTTGTCAAGGATGAAACACATAGCGCATATTATGCATTTGTATGCATCACGAGTTGTGACAAGGAAAGCGTTATTCTCCAGGAAGGGGAGACCTGTGACTATAAGTGGGCTGATAAGGAAGAAATACTTGCCATGGGAGACGATGAGCTACTGGCACAGACCATGAGGAAGTACGTGATATAGCATTAAACCAGAATATATTTCCGTTTTACGATTGATGGAGATTGTTATGAAAAACGTGACTATAAAGAAATTGTCCTTAATGGCTGCTTGGAAGTCGGTTTTTGTAGGATCTCTGATATAATTGACGTCAGAGTATTATTTTCCGGTTTGATTTGATAAGAGGCAAATATGAAAAGATTAAAGTGCTTATTGATTATCGGTATTTTGGCATGCGTAACCGGATGCCAAAAACAATCACCGACTGAACAACCTGTTAATCAGGATACGAATGAAGTTGAACAGATAACTGAAGAAACTACTGTCGAGGCGGTCGAAGAAAATGTTGATGAGGGATTGAGTGACATTTTCGAAGAATCAGATTCCGAAACAACTTCGTTCATGGATTTCAATTATGATGAAGTAGATACAAAAGAATTATCTGAAGAAACTCTGGAATTATTTGCTCCTTGCGCAATATATCTGGAAAGCGGAAGCAATACCGATAATGAAGATTTATTAAGCTCTATGGAATGGGACGACATCGAAGAGTTTCTTATATATTTTATCAGTATAGATAATGAAAATGTAGAATTCATGCATGATTACGATGGAGGAGCAGAAATCCCGACAAAACAATGGAGAATCAAATATGAGGAATGGGATTATCTTTTGAGAGAGGTTATAAAAGAAAAGGATCCAAAGAAGCTCGAGGATATGATGCACACCGAGTTTGTCGGTGAGATGGAGGTATATTACAGTCCCGATGATGATTACATTTACATGGAAGTCGGTGCTATTGGCTGGGACTATAAAAAGGCAAAAGTACGAGAGGTAAACAGAGAAGGAGACTCTTATATAATCACGTATGATCTTTACAGTGATTTTTCTGACATGCTGGCACCATACAGTACGGTGGATGTGACAATAGTAGAATCGGATAATAAATATGGCTATAGTTTGGTTGGCGTTGTAGCAATAAAGTGATTGAGTGGTGAAAGATGGAGAGCCTACGTAACAATCGGATATGCGTTGGGAAAGAAGGTTTCTACGGACCGTTCAATTCAAGTGAGGTCTATTCAAAAATGAATGCGTTACCTGAAATTATTAATTTCCTAATTAGATGAGGTGATATATATGAAACGATTTAAGTATTTTGTTCTTACGGGTATTATCATAACCTGCATAGCTGGGTGTCAAAATAATAATACCGTTACGGTCCCGGTTGAGGATTATATCGTTGAAAACAGCGATGATTTAGGCAATGCTTCTATAGGTGTCGCAGATGATAATCAACAAGATACAACAGCAGACATACTATATGACGTTGAGACCATAAGAAA
>JAGCUO010000136.1 GCA_017962825.1 Lachnospiraceae bacterium
GCTCCGCCGCTTCCGCCTTCTCCGATAACCACTGAAATGATCGGGGTTCTGAGATCCGACATTTCAAACAGATTCTCTGCTATAGCCCTGCCCTGTCCGCGTTCCTCCGCATCTATTCCGCAAAACGCACCGGCAGTATCCACGAAGCAAAGTACTGGTCTTTTGAATTTCTCCGCCTGCTTCATGAGCCTTAAGGCTTTTCTGTATCCTTCCGGATGTGCGCTTCCGAAATTGTGAAGTATCCTGGCATCAGTGGTCTTTCCTTTTTCTATTCCGATAACGGTAACAGGCATTTTATCAAGGAGTCCTATTCCCGCAACAACGGCTTTATCATCTCCGAACAGTCTGTCTCCGTGAAATTCGGTAAAGTCCGATATAAGTGCATCTATAAAGTCGGTGGCCGTAAGTCGTTTATCGGATCTGGCACCAAGTACTATTTCATAATCATCAGTTGTTTCATTGGAATTCTTAAACACTTTTATCTCCGCTATTACAGATCACATTCCATGTATCCTAAGAATCTTGGCTATATATGACTTCTGATCCTGTCTGGGAACTATGGCATCAATAAAACCGCATTCCAGAACTCTCTCCGCTTTTTGGAAATCCTTCGGCAGGGATCTGTTCAAACTTTTCTCAATTACTCTGGGTCCCGCAAAGCCAATCCTTGCTCCGGGCTCCGCAAGAGTAATATCTCCGAGCATTGCAAAACTCGCATCCACGCCTCCGGTCGTAGGATTGGTCAGAAGAACTATATAGAGATTTCCTGCATTGGAATGACGTTTTACCGCAGCGGATACCTTGGACATCTGCATAAGGGATATCATTCCCTCCTGCATCCTGGCTCCTCCCGATACGGTAATGCCCAGAACGGGCAGATCACGAAGAGTTGCGTATTCAAATAAAGATGTGATCTTCTCACCGACCACCGCACCCATGGATCCCATCATGAAATTCGAATCCATGGAAAAGATACAGATCTTATGTCCGTTTACTTCCGCTTCACCGCAGATGACTCCTTCGTTTTCCCTGCTCTTATCCATAGCAGCACGAAGCTTGTCATCATATTCGGGAAAACCGAGCGTATTGACAGACTTCATTTCCCTGTTCATTTCGATAAAGCTTCTTCTGTCGGTCAGCATCAGGATCCTGCGTCTTGCCCTTATCTGAAAATAATGACCGCAGTCGGGACATATAAAGTTATTGTTACGGATTTTTGTAACGGTATTTTTTTTGCCGCATTTTCTGCATGCGACTTTTCTGTCACGGCATCCCTTCCCTGAATTTTCCAGTTCATTGTTAGCCTTTAAGAATAATCTCTTTAATTCCATTCTTACAGAACCTTTTCACAAATATCCGATTCATAATCACCGACTATGAATTTGGAATTTTCAAGAAACTTCATATGCATTTCTCTGTTGTTATCTACACCGATAAGAACAAACTCGGACAGAGCACTCTTCATCTTGCGGATGGCGCCGTCCCTGGTATCGGCACATACTATGAGTTTACCCAGCATGGAATCGTAAAAAGGAGTGACCTCACAATTCTGATACAAAGCGGAATCAAATCTCACATCGACACCGCCGGGAATATGAAGCAGTTCAACTCTGCCTACCGCAGGAGTAAAGTCTTTCGGATTCTCCGCACAGATCCTGCACTCTATGGCATGTCTGCTTCTTCCGATATCCGACTGAGCAAAAGGAAGAGTTATTCCCGCAGCCGTCCTGATCTGCCACTCAACTATATCGAGTCCGCACACAGGCTCCGTTACCGAGTGCTCCACCTGAAGCCTCGTATTCATTTCCATAAAATAAAACTCTTCGCCCCTTACCAGAAATTCGACCGTTCCTACGGTCACATATCCCACTTCGGCAGCAAGCTTACGCGCAGCATCATACATGCGCTCCCTTGTCTTATCATTTAAAACCGGTGCAGGACATTCCTCGATAAGCTTCTGATTTCTTCTCTGGACCGAGCAGTCTCTGTCCCCGAGTATCAGAACATTACCCGCATTATCCGCAAGTATCTGAACCTCCACATGCTTAACATGCTCGAGGTATTTTTCCATGAATATCCCGTCATCGCCGAAGGAGTTAAGTGCTTCCTTCTGCACCTGTGAAAATCCGTTTTCAATATCATCCTCCGAACGGATGATACGGATTCCCTTTCCGCCTCCGCCCGCTCTTGCTTTAAGGATCACCGGAAGTCCGATCTTACGAGCCTGCTCTTTTGCATCTGCAGCATCCTTAAGGATCCTGCTTCCGCTCGCGACAGGTACACCGCACTTTTCCGCGATGCTTCTTGCAACTTCCTTCTGACCCATTTTCTCCATTACCTGAGATGAAGGTCCTATAAATACAAGCCCCGCCTCTTCACACGCAGCCGCAAACTCAGGATTTTCCGACAGCATTCCGTATCCCGGATGAACAGCTTCGGCGCCAGTTTTTCTCGCAACCGTGATAAGAGCATCAATATTGAGATAGCTGTCCTTAACAAGAGGCCCGCCGATGCAATATGACATATCTGCCATCTCCGCATGAAGGGCATCCTTATCAGCTTCGGAATAAACCGCAACCGTCTCTATTCCCATTTCTTTGCAGGCCCTGATTATCCTGACCGCAACCTCACCGCGATTGGCAATGAGAATCCTGGAAAACATGCTACTCCCCTTTCTTTTTATCCAATATCGCAAAAGAAAACTCGCCGCTCATACATCTCTTTCCATCTACGGAAACTTCCCCGCTGAGCTGGTAAAGAGGATGACATCCTCTTATGATCTTTACATCTATCCTGATCTTATCTCCGGGCACTATCTGCTTTCTGAATCTCACCTTATCAAGACCGGTATAAACGGGAAGTGCATTTCCGGAATTCATCCTGTCCTTAAAAAGAATACAGGCTGACTGCGCCATCATCTCGCACTGGATCACTCCGGGCACAATGGGATTATCGGGAAAATGTCCCTGAAGGAAAAACTCATCGCCCCGGACATTGTAATAACCTGTTGCACTTCCGTCTTCATTTAAAACAACTTCATCCACCAGAAGCATTGGCTCTCTGTGAGGAAGAATTTCTTTAATCTCTTCTCTGTTCATGATAAGGTCCTATCCGATAATAAAAAGTGTCTGATGGTATTCAACAAGGGATCCGTTCTCCGCAAGTATCTTAACGACCTTTCCATCGACGCTCGATCTTACTTCATTCATCATTTTCATCGCTTCGATGGAACAAAGTACATCTCCCTTTTTTACAATGTCACCTTCCTTGACCGGAACTTCTCTGTCATAAAATACTCCGAGGAGAGGCGCTTTTATCTCGGTTCCGCTCACAGCCTCCGTCTCTTTCCTGGGAGCTTCAGGTAAAGGAGCGGGCTGAGGGTTGCTTCGAACGGCAGCTGCAGAGTTTCGTTTCAGCGTAAGCTTAAGGCCATCCTCCTCAACGCTCAGTTCCGACAGATCAAGTTTTTCAAACAAATTTGCATATTCCTGTAATGAACCCATATCGTTCCTCGTTAATCTATATCAGATCTTTTTTAATGCTATTACGGCATTGTGTCCGCCAAATCCGAGAGAGTTGCTGATCGCATATCCGATATCAGCCTTAACCGCTTTGTTCGGAGTGTAATCAAGATCGCACTCTTCATCCTTTTCCCTGTAGTTGATGGTGGGAGGAACAATTCCGTTTTTAAGAGCCAGTACTGAAGCAATCGCTTCAACTGCTCCGGTTGCTCCCATCATGTGACCGGTCATGGACTTGGTGGAACTTACATGCAGCTTATAAGCTTTATCTCCGAATACTGTCTTAAGCGCCTTTGTTTCCATGGCATCATTAAGATGAGTTCCGGTTCCGTGTGCATTTACATAAATCTCATCGTCATCTTTGATGCCGGCTTCTTTTACAACGGACTTTATTGCTCTGACCGCACCGTCTCCTTCGGGATCGGGAGCAGTGATGTGATATGCATCGGAGGTATTGGCATATCCCACCACTTCGGCATAGATCTTTGCTCCTCTTTTTACCGCATGTTCATATTCTTCAAGGAGAAGTATTCCGGCACCCTCACCCATTACGAAGCCTCCTCTTCTCTTATCGAAGGGAAGGCTTCCTTCTTCAGGGTTATCGGAGAGATTCAGTGCCTGGCAATTTATGAAACCGGCCATTGCAAGTTCATTGATGGATGCCTCGCTTCCGCCGGCAATGATCGCATCTGCGTATCCGTGCTTGATGCTTCTGTATGCTTCACCGATCGTGTGAGTAGAAGTTGCACATGCGGTTACTACGGGAAGGCTTGGACCCTTTGCTCCGAACTTTATCGATACGACTCCTGTTGCCATATTGCTTATCATCATGGGCACGAAGAAAGGAGATACCATCTCCGGGCCCTTATCATCGAGCTTTCTTGTCTCTCGTAAAGTAGAATTGATTCCGCCGATTCCGGATCCGATATAAACACCGAAACGCTCTTTATCAAGCTCACTGTCAAGGATCCCGCTGTTTTCAACCGCCTGTTTTGCGGCAGCCATGGCGTACTGCATATACAGATCGGATTTTCTGATCTCCTGAACCGTATCGTAATAATTTTTGGGTTCAAAATCCTTGACCTCTGCATCAAGGCTGACTTTAAGGCGTGATGCATCAAATCTTTTTATATGATCTATCCCGCAAACGCCCTCAGTAATACTATTCCAAAAAGTATCAATATCGTTTCCAACAGGTGTTACAACTCCCATTCCGGTAACTACTACTCTAGACATACATTCCTCCGTCAACTTTGATCACCTCACCGGTTATATATTTCGATGCATCTCCGGCAAGGAACAGAGCAAGCTGTGCCACATCCTCCGGCTCTCCCAATACTCCCAGAGGGAGAGACTCTGCAATCGCTTTTGTCATTTCTTCGCTAAGTGCTGCCGTCATCTCGGTTGCTATATAACCGGGAGCAATGGCATTGCATCTTATATTTCTTTTTCCATACTCTCTGGCAACGGTCTTGGTAAATCCGATTATGCCCGCTTTAGAAGCCGCATAATTGGACTGACCCTTGTTTCCCATAAGGCCTACCACGGAACTGATATTAATGATATTTCCGAATCTGTGTTTTACAAAACTTCTGATGAAAGCTCTTGTCACGTACATACATCCCTTGAGATTTACATCTATGACATCATCTATATCAGAGTCTTTAAGTGCGGGAAGAATATTGTCTCTTGTTATACCCGCATTATTGACCAGGATATCTATGCGTCCGTAATCCGCAAGGATCATTTCAGACATTCTTGTCACTTCTTCAGGATTTCTTACATCACACACATATAATTTTGCATCGCTTCCGAGGCTCTTAAGCTGTGCAAGGGTCTGTCTGGCCGCATCTGATTCGGATGTGGCGATGATTGCAACATCCGCCCCGTTTTCTGCGAACTTGAGTGCTATGGCTTTTCCTATTCCGCGCGTTCCGCCGGTTATAACGGCATTCTTATCAGATAACATTTATTTAAGTCCCTCCAAGGTATTCTTCAAAGACTCTCTGTCACTAACATTGAAGATCCTGACATCTTTAAGTGTCCTTTTTACGAAGCCCGAGAGTGTATTTCCGGGACCGCATTCAATAAAAGTATCGACGCCTTCTTCAGCCATTTTTCCAATGATATCTTCCCACCTGACGCTTCCGGAAACCTGCTTTGATATGGTGCGGATCTTATCTTCTTTTCCGGCAGGATAAGGCAATGCGGTAAGATCCGAATACAGGATCCTTTCCGTATCGGAAAATTCATATCCGCCTTCGGACAGTTCCTTTTCCAGTCCCAGGGATGCTGATTCCATATAGGGGGTGTGGAATGCTCCGCCCACAGGAAGATTTACGAATCGTACTTTTCCGGCACCGAGAATTTCGGTAAAAGCATCCATCTTTTCTTCACTTCCCGATACGACGATCTGACCGGGACAGTTATAGTTGACGGGATATACTCCCGCCTCCTTGCATAGGGCCTCCAGCTCATCCTTATCCATACGAAGGACCGCTGCCATCTTGCCCTTTACCTGTTCGGCCGCCGTCTGCATCAGCCTGCCTCTTACGGTAACAAGCCTGAAAGCATCTTCCCTGCGGAGAATACCGCTTACAGCAAGGCCTGCGATCTCTCCGAGAGAAAAGCCCGCAACCATATCGGGAATTATTCCTTCTTTTTAAAGTGCGATCGCCGCTGCCATATCCGTCAGGAATAAGCACGGCTGCGTATTTACTGTCTGTTTAAGTTCTTCATCACTACCCTCAAACATCTGCCTGAGGGTACCCGGGCGGAGCGCCTCGGCCGCATCGAAAAACGACTTAACCTCCGGTATATCTTCATACAACTCTTTTCCCATTCCGGGATACTGGCTGCCTTGGCCTGCCAGCAAAAATGAAATCTTGCCCATAATATTTCCTTTAAATGTGTTTCAGATTGCCCCGTCCGGGATGAAGGGGGGTGAATCAGGGGATAGGGGTCCCCAACAGTGAGGAAAACTCACTGCAGATTCCTGTAATGATTTCTTCGCAGGTTCCCTCACTGTTTACGAGGCCTGCGATCTGACCGCACATACATGAACCGCCTTTGACATCTCCATCGATAGCTGCACGTCTGAGAGCTCCCGCTCCCATGGCTTCCAAATCTTCGGGTTTGGTCTGAGGATCCTGTTCAAGCTTTGCGAACTCTCTGGTCATCCTGTTCTTAAGTGCACGTACCGGATGTCCCAGACTTTTTCCAGTCACGATCGTATCCCTGTCGCGAGCGGATAATACTTTTTCTTTATAATTCTCATGAACTCTGCACTCTTTGGCGGTGAGGAATCTTGTTCCCATCTGAACCGCACATGCGCCAAGCATGAAAGCGGCAGCCATTCCTCTGCCGTCAGCGATACCGCCTGCAGCAATCACAGGAATATTTACGGCATCAACCACCTGAGGAACCAGTGCCATGGTTGTGGTCTCACCCACATGTCCGCCGGACTCACATCCTTCGGCAACAACAGCGCTCGCTCCCATTTCTTCAACCATCTTTGCAAGTGCAACGCTGGCTACGACACAGATGACCTTTACTCCGGCAGCCTTCAACTTATCCATGTACTTTGCGGGATTACCGGCGCCTGTGGTAACTACCTTTATTTTTTCACTGCATACCACATCAACGGCTTCATCGATGTAGGGACTCATGAGCATAAGGTTTACTCCGAAGATTTTGTCCGTAAGCTCCTTAGCCTTTACAATCTGTTCCCTGAGCTGCTCTCCATTGGAATTCATGGCAGCTATAAGTCCGAGACCGCCTGCCTCGGAAACCGCTGCGGCAAGGTATGCATCAGCTATCCATGCCATTCCTCCCTGGATAACGGGATACTTTATCCCAAGCATTTCGCAGATGGGATTCTTTTTCATGAGATCTTCTCTATTCATTACTGTTCCTCAATGAACTTAGCGAGCTTTTCGATGGAAGTGATCTCCTGTGAAAGCTCGATCTTGCAATCAAGTTCTTCCTGAAGCTGCATTACCAGTTCCATGATGTCCAGAGAATCAAGACCTATCTCCGCGAAAGTATCGGTTGCCTTGATCTCTGAAGGATCCTTATCAAGATATTCAGCGATAACACGAATGATTGTTTCAGTAACGTCTTTCATTTTCATACTCCTTCTTTTGGCTTTGTTTTATTTTCAATACGGATTTTCATCCTAAGCTCTTCGAGAATATGCCCGGGGCTTACCCCCAAGTCAACTGTCAAATAATCCTCTGATTTTACCCGTTTTAAGTCAGAATCATGGAGCTTTGCCACAAAACAAAGGATAATAGTATCAAAAACCTTGGGGCTAACCCCAAGGTTTTCTTTGCTTTTCTTACCGTTATCATTTACAATAGCCGTGAGAATTTTTATTTACCTTTATTATGGAAGAAACAGATAAACCCATGAGCAAAAACACCTCAGACGAAAGCAGTGAATACACTCTGCAGGTATCCGAGTTTGCTTCTCTGTGCAATACCACAAGAGACACGCTCAGATACTATTACGAGCAGGATATTCTTGTACCTTGGAAAAATCCCAAAAACGGATATCATTACTATTCTTCCGCGCAGATAGGATCTTTCTTTTTTATCACGACAATGCGACAGACAGGCTGCTCCATATCCGAGATTGGAAAGATACTTCACAATCTGTCCAGAGACGGAATAGAGGAACTGGGCAATTCCAAGATACGGGAATTGCAGCATGAAGCTTTTCTCATAACCAAAAAAGTTTCGGCTTTGCAGCTGGGTATGTGGATACTCGGAAAATTCAATTCCCATAAACCCGGTGTACCCTTTGTCGATGTAATGCCTCCAATGAGTGTCTGTTCCACTCCGGTTACAGACAAAGCTTCTTCATTCCACACCGGTGATATAGCTTCCGACATCTCCACGCATCTGTCCAGAACATCCAGCGACGATTCACTCCCTATGTTTCCGGCCGGAGTTACGATTGATTTCGAAGATCTGGTCGAGGGTAAGTATGTTTACAATAATATAATCAGTCTTTCTTTTCTTCCCGCAGATAATATAGGAACATTTCCTCTTAAGGGGAATAAAGCCGTTCTTTGTTATCACGACAACAAATCACCCGACATCGAAAAAACATACCGCAAAATGCTTTCCCTGATAAACAAAAATAACTTAAAAGCCGTGTCGGATCTGTATTCCATCAGTTTGATAAACCTATACGATGAAGCCAGAAACCACACTTATTTCAAGTATCTTTTCATTTGTGTTGAATAATTAATTCTCAGGTAAATATCATGTCCGAAAAAAAGCTTCTTAATTTCAAAAAACATGTCACCAGTCACAGAGTATTCAGATTCATGCTCGCCGTATTTGCCGGTGTTACCATTCTGATATTCGGATTCATAGCAATATCCTGGGCTAAATTTGACGGAGAAGATACCATCATCAGAAGTTCGGGAGTATATGAGGAACCTTGGGAAAGAGTATTTCCCGACGGAACCCGCGAATCCCAGAATCTCCCCATTCTCACGGAAACGGGAGAACTCGGATTATTTGTGATCGAGTCCGTCCTTCCGGATAAAATAGAAGAAGGAACCATCTTCTGTATATTTGCCTATAATGATTCATTCATTTACGTGGACGGACAACTTAGAGCCGAGTTCACCAATGAGAACAACCCTCTTCCGGGTGAAAACCAAAAGCCTGTCTTTCTGCAGGTTAAACTCTATCCCACCGATGCCGGCAAGACCATCAGAATAGAAAAGATCAACCACGACTCCTCCATGCAGGAGGGTTTGGCAACAGTATTTTACGGAGATTCCCTCGGTGTATTTTCCGAGGTCGTGCGCATGGCCGGCGTCCAGTTTATGCTGGCGTTCTTGCTGTTTTTCTTTTCAGTCGCACTCGTTATATTCTCTCTGTTCCTTATCGGTAAATACGATGAATGGAAGCTTCTTCTGTCCATCGGTTTTGCATTTGCCCTTGTAACATTCTGGCTTCTTGTCGATAACATCATGCCTCAGTACATAACAGGACTGTATTATGTGGACGGCGTATGGGGTTATCTTCTTGTCATGGTCATGATCGCACCCTTCATGTATTTCATGAACGAAACCCAGAAGAGAATTTACGAAAAAGTTTATATCGTATTACTGATGGTACTGTTTGTTTCTTTTGCAGTGATCTCATTTCTGCACGTCGCGGAAATATACGACTTCAGATATTCAACCGTTATCATAAACACTGTCGTTTCCGTAGCCATAATATGTGTGCTCACCACCATCGGCATTGATATAGCAAACGGCAGGGCCAAAGATTATTTCTATGTGCTGATCGGAATGATAGGACTTTCTGCGGGAAGCCTTGTTGAAGCGGTTCTCATGATACTTATCGCAGACAGGATTGACGGATTGTATATTTTGATAGGCCTGTACTTCATGATCCTTATGATGCTCTGCCAGACCATCAAGCAGATGAGAGTAAGCAGAGACCAGATCCTGGAAGCCGTAAGAGCCAATAAGTATAAATCCGAATTCCTGGCCAATATGAGCCATGAGATCAGAACCCCCATCAATGCCATCATGGGCATGAACGAAATAATCCTTCGCGAGAATATATCCAAGGAAGTCAGGGAATGTGCATCCAATATAAAGAGTGCAAGCGATTCGCTGTTGTCACTCATAAATGACATACTTGATTTCTCCAAGATAGAAGCGGGCAGGATGGAACTTGTAAACGGAGACTATTCCCTCTCCATGCTCACCATCGATGTTGTTAAGATGATCGAAGTCAAGGCGACTCAGAAGAATCTGCAGATGAACCTGAGTGTTTCCGGAGATCTTCCCGACGGATTATACGGTGATGAAAATAAGATCAGACAGATCATGATCAATCTGCTGAACAATGCCGTCAAATATACAGAAAAAGGAAGCGTATCCCTTGATATAAGCGGAACTGTTAATGAAGATACAGTCAGCCTTGAGATCAAAGTAAGCGATACCGGTATCGGTATCAAGGAAGAAGATCTTGGGAAGCTTTTTGAAAAATTTAGCAGAATCGATGAAAAGAGAAATAAAGACATCGAAGGAACCGGTCTGGGACTTGCAATCTGTGCAGGAATGGTCAAGTTCATGGGCGGAACCATCGAGGTTGATTCCACATACGGCAAAGGTTCCGTCTTTACTGTAAGGTTAGATCAGATCATCAAAGACCGGGAGCCCGTCGGTGACATAGAAGAGAAATATACCAAAGATCATCTGATCGTCGTTGACGATGCCTTCACCTACACGGCGCCTCTTGCTTCAATACTGGTAGTTGATGACAACAAGATGAATATAGAAGTCGTAAAAGGACTTCTCAAAGATACCCTCATTCATATCAAGGAAGCCTTCAGCGGACGTGAGATGCTGGATATGATCGCACATAATCATTACGACATAATCTTCCTTGATCATATGATGCCCGAAATGGACGGAATCGAGACTCTCGAAAAGAGCCGCGATCTGCCCGTTAATAAGTGCAGTGATTCTCCCGTCATAGCTCTCACCGCCAATGCCATAAAAGGAGCGAAAAAAGAATATATCGATGCGGGCTTTACAGATTACCTGAGCAAACCCATCAAGAGAGATGAGATGCTGGGAATGATCCTTCAATATCTCCCCGAGGGCATGGTAACCAAGTCTCCTAAGGGCGGAAGCAGGACTGTTATACAGGAGCCCACATACCTGAAAGCTGCGGATGTGCTTTCCATCGACTACATCGATAAGAAGTCCGCGATGAAATATTGCAACAACGATGACAGCTTCTACGAAATGATCTGCGGAATATATGTGGATGATCACGATGAAAATGTGGCTAAGATAAATGAAAAATACGCCGCATCCGATTGGAAGGAATACGGCGTACTTCTGCATGCACTTAAATCAAACTCACGAAATATCGGAGCTGATAACCTGTCCGAACTTGCCAAGAGAATGGAATATGCTTCCAATGAAGGAAACGAAACCTTTATAAGGGAGCATCACGAAGAAGTTCTTAAAGGTTATGAGCTTGTAGTAAACAAACTTAAAAAATGATCGTCACTCGAATTCTATCGTGGCAGTGGGTTTGCTTGTCACATCATAGAGGCAACGAGTGATACCGGGCACCTCATGAGTGATACGATATGAGATTTTCTCAAGAAGTTCCCAATCGATGCGCTCGATGGTTGCGCTCATGGCGTCCTTGGTATTTACCGCGCGGATAATGCATACCCACTCAAAAGCTCTGTTTCCGTCCTTAACTCCGGTAGCTTTAAGATCGGGCACAACGGTAAAATACTGCCAAACCTTTTTATCAAGTCCTGCTTTCGCAAATTCTTCTCTGAGGATCGCATCGGATTCTCTGAGGGCTTCAAGTCTGTCCCTTGTAATGGCACCGGTACAACGAACTCCGAGTCCGGGGCCGGGGAAGGGCGGGCGGTTAACCATCTCATCGGGCAGTCCAAGTGCGGATCCGACTACTCTTACTTCATCCTTAAAGAGAAGCTTCAAAGGCTCTACAAGCTCCATCTTTACCTCTTCGGGAAGTCCTCCTACATTATGATGGGCTTTGATGCCGTCCTTGCTCTCGAGAATATCGGGATAGATCGTTCCCTGTCCGAGGAATCCTACTCCTTCAATCTTCGCAGCTTCTTCATCAAATACTTTAATAAATTCTCCGCCTATTATCTTACGCTTCTTCTCGGGATCGCTGACTCCCGCAAGGAGATCTAAGAATCTGTCGGTTGCATCTATATAGATAAGATTGGCACCAAGCTGTTTTTCAAATACATCTATGACCATCTGGCTCTCGCCCTTACGCATAAGTCCGTGGTTTACATGGATACATGTAAGCTGCTTTCCCACCGCTTTAATAAGAAGTGCTGCAACAACCGATGAATCCACACCGCCGGAAAGTGCAAGCAACACCTTACCGTCACCTATCTGAGCTTTTAATTTACCGATCTGCTCTTCGATGAACTTATCGGCAAGTTCTTTGGTGGTTATCCTCTCCATGGAATCGGGACGGATGTTTTCGGAATTCTGATAGTACTCATTTCTAGCGTCTGCCATCTTATCCTCCTTAAATAACAATTACTGACTTATAACCGATACCGTATTCGGTATGTGTTACCAATTGACGAAGCGTTTCTCTTCACCTCTCCAAAGCACCGTGAAGTCATCCCTGGTTCCGTACATGAACATACCTTCCGTATATGTGATCCAGCCTTCTCCGTTTATACCGGTCTTAAAATCAAACAGAGCGCTCGCAAGAGTTACGACATGGCTGTCATGTGAGCATATAACATCCAGCGCCTTATCGGTTTCGGGAAGTGAGAACACCTTATCAATGATGGGAGTCGCCGCTTCCTTAAGAGTTATTCCTCCCGTAAACTCGGGAATATTTCTTTGAAGTCCGTAATAGAACTGATACCATCCTATACCAAGATCGTTCTGCGCATGACCCAGGCCTTCGAGATGAGCAAGTTCTTTTATCTTTTCAACATGCGGGTTTTCGATACCCGCCCCCTTTGCTATCTCCGTTGCAGTCTGAACACATCTTTCCACGGGGCTTGAATAAAAATATCCCACGGGATAATCCAATTCTCTGCCGATCCTGTTTGCTATCTCTATTCCCTCGGGAGTAAGAAGAAGCTTTGAATAATCCCCGTCGGGAGGATTATCGAATCTGATGGAATGCCTCATGTATACTTTGACATTTCTGTCATTGGGAAGTTTTAATGCATCCTCCCTCATTGCCTGAACTATAGAATTAAAAACCATTACTTTATAACCTTATGCAAAAATTTCGTTTAAGTTCTCAATATGATTCTTTTTATCGGAAACAATTATAACCTTATCTCCCTTTTGGATACATGAATTTCCTCCCGGGATTATAAGCTCTCCGTCTCTTATGATCGAAGCCACCAGAATATTCTTCTTGAGTTTAAATGAACTTTCTTTAAACAAAAGTCCGGTCTTGGTGAAATCATCGCCCGCGGTAAACTGGAGAACCTCTGCCTTATTATCCGCAACAGAACAGTATTTTTCTATCTCATTGGGAGCATCTCCCGCTTCACAGTTATGTACGAAACGGATCAGCTTATCAACCGATATTTCTGAGGGTGAGAGTGTAATATCCAGGTTTACTCTGTGAAGCAGCTTTAAATGACCGGGCTGCTCAACTCTTGTAAGGATTGAGGGAACATTCTTGGACCAAGCATACATACTGGTAACAAGATTAGCTTCATCATTATCGGTAAGTGAAACCACGGCATCAAATGAACCTATCCCCTCATCTTCAAGCACGTCGGAAAGCTCTCCTTCCAGATATGCAACATGAACCGAGGGATATCTTTCCATAAGTTCTCTGCACCTATCAAGATCGGATTCAAGAAGCGAAATGTTTTTTCTTTTCTCAAGAAGCATGTTGAGAAGATACTCAGCCGTGATCCCGCCGCCGACCATCATAACTTTCTTTGCTGAATGTTTGATGATGCCGATCTTCTTAAGAATCTTCTGGATATCATCAATACCTGCGGCGATTCCGATGCTGTCGCCCGCTTCAATCTGAAAATATCCGTCGGGCACATACAATTTACCTTCTCTGAGTACGGTTCCCACAAGAATCTCCGCATCAAGATCTTTACGCAGATTGATAAGAGTTTTACCGGCTAGAGGCGATCCTTCCATAACGGTAACTGTTATCATCTGCATATTGTCACCAAATACCCCCTCGGGTCTTACGATACCGGGAAGACCGATGCTTAATGCCGCCGCCTCAGCCATGTCATATTTGGGATTAAAGATGTAATCGATATTCTGTTCTTTTTCGAGAGTTTTTCTCTCTGCGGCAAAGTCGGGCTGGAATACTCTTGCAACAGTACGAAGAGTTCCTACAGCCTTAGCCTGCATGCAACTGAGAAGATTGATCTCATCAACGGGAGTAAGTGCGATAAGAACATCAGCCGTATCCGCGCCGGCTTTCATAAGAGTATCCTTGGATGCACCGCTTCCGACAACACCGCTTACATTGTATTTGTCGGTAATATCATCCACCAGATTCTTTTGTTTATCGATTATGGTTATGTCGTAATTTTTCTTGGCAAGAGCTTCGACAAGAGATCTTCCGGTGCGCCCTGCTCCGACTATTATGACTTTCATAATTGTTCCTTTCCTTACTATCTGTTTTTGATCATTCTCTCGGTTTTATGTTTCTCAAGTGCAAAATATACATTCTTTACGGTAAGGCCCTGTACAAGAACGGTAAAGAAGATCGTCACATAAGTTACGTTTATGAAAATATCGTACACATCCTTTGGTAAAAATTCTTTTGTACCGAATGCAAGAGCCAGAGACAACCCGCCTTTAAGCGCGGACCATGTCATGAGTGTCACATATTCAAAAACATTATAATTGCCGGGAATGTTTTTCTTACCTGTCAGGATACTGCTGACTGAAACTCCGAAGGATCTGGCACATACATTTATGATAATGGCCGCAGGAGCTAGAATGAATATATATCTGCTGACATCGAGATTTAATACAAGGAGGCCTATCATCACGAACAGGATCGAATTCAAAAGACTTTCCATGATCTCCCAAAAATCCTTATACAGATCTCTGGTATCGATAACTTTGATCCTTCTTTCAATCTTGGAATAGGCATATGAGAAATACATTCCGCAGACAACGGATGCTATGACACCGGAAAATCCCAGATGTTCACAGATTATATATACAAGGGATACATCAAGGAGCGATATAAGAATATATTTGATGGGGTCTCTTGTAACCTCCATGAGTTTGAAAAGAATAAATGAGACCACAAACGCAACAGCAACGGCACCGACGATCTCCTTGAACATCAATACCGCAAAGTTACTGTCACCGCTGTGTATTACAAGACTTCTTACAAAAATGAAAAGCGTAACACCGGTACCGTCGTTAAAAAGTGATTCGTTCTCAATAACGGAACACACATTTTTGGAAAGACCGATCTTATTGAGAATACCTGTTGCAGCTATGGGATCAGTGGGTGATACAACGCATCCGAGAAGAATGCATGTCAGGATATCCATATTGAAGTTAAATATCAATGCGATCAGATAGAACAATACTCCGTAGAAAACGGATGAAAGCATTGTGGTGAGAAGTGCGAGCAAACTTATGGCACGGACATTCTCACGAAACTTTCTCATATTAACTTTGCTTGCGCCGGAGAAAAGCATGAAGCAAAGTACTCCGTCCATCAGATACTCTTCAAAACCGAAGTCTCCAAGCCCTGCCACAAAGCTGTCAAGAGATTCTATCTGCAGAAGTTTACTCGTAACGAGAAGTATCATGGAAATGATAAACGAAAAAAGAATAAGGGCAATGTCCGACTGTATGTGAAAAAACTTTTCATTCATTATTCCTATAAGAACAATGAAGACCAAAATGATGATTAGAAATAATAAAATACTCATAACCGGTCTGATTCTCTCTTTCGGATAAAGATCACTTTATAAGCATCTGCACTCTGTTATAGTAGTTTAATTTGGAACTGCTTGAATCCGTCTCGACAACCGCTATATTTGTTCCGGGGAATTTTCTCTGGAGATGAGGATACAGTCCTCTTCCCGCACATACATTGGCCATGCATCCGAAAGGAGCTATGCACAGAACCTTCTTATATCCGAGATGCGCATAATCACATACCTCTGCACCCAGGAGCCATCCGTCGCCTATGGTAAGAGTATGGGATACATATTCTTCCGAACCTTTGGCCATATCTTCATATTTATTCAGACAGTGAAAACCGTACTCGTGAAGAGCCTCTATCATATCGCTCTGGCAAGAGACCATCAGCTTCTTAACGATCTCAAATCCGAGTCGTTCAAGATTATACTTAGCCGGTTTATGCGAATCTATGTAATAGAGCATATACCATGACACACCGTTTACATGAGCTTCCGCACCGTTATCCTCCAGATATTTTACGAGATCCCAGTTTCCCAGTCCGCAGTACTTCACATAGAATTCAGCAACGACTCCCACAACGGTACGTTTCTTGCCGTCTCTTTTGATCGCTGCAAAGGACTCCGCGATCTTTCTGAAATTCTTTTTCATCTTACCGAGAGTCAGATTTTTACCGAGCCTCAGATCTTCGGACAGCTTATCGATCCATTCCTTATAAAGTGCATCGGTCTCACCTTTGTTCACCTCATAAGGTCTCACCTGATTTGCAAGAAGCATCAGTATGTCCCCGTAAAAGAGACCGAACAATCCTCTTATCGCAGTATCAAGTGTGATCTTAAGCTGAATATCATCACGTACATGACGCACGTTTATAGTCATGACACGTACATCTTCAAAGTGTGATTTATCTAAAGATCTTCTCAGCAGTCCGAGATAACACGCACCTCTGCATGCATCTCCCGCGGTCGGCATCAGGATAAAGGTTTTCTTGGGATCATACTTACCGCTTCTGAGAGCCCTTACGACCTGTCCCGCCATGAGCACGAACGGATAACATATATCGTGGTTGGAATACTTAAGGCCTTCCTGTCGTATCTCAAATTCGTCGCTCTCATCCAAAGGGATAACCGAGTAGCCCTTACTCCAAAACATATACTTGAGAAGGGGAAAATGATTATCCAAAGTAGCGGGGATCAATATTGTATTCTCTTCCGTTTCACTCAGAATACGGTACATCAAAAATCCACCTTATTACACCATACGTCCCGTAAAACAGTACAGGATCCATCTTTTGCATTCCTGCAGGATACCGGGAGCTTTTGGCAGGATAAAAATCATTATAATTTTACCATAATTTGCCGGTTTTCGGGGCGACAATTAAACAAAGACCGCGGGGTGATCCCCTGCGGCCTTTGTAAGTTCCGTGTTCTGTTTTCTTATCCTTTAAAATCGATATGACTTCCCACCATGCGTTCCGCATCGGTCTTCACGCGTCCCGCTGCGCTGTCATATGAGTAAGACTGTACGTCACGTACAAGGTCTTTTAGAGAATCGGAGGAAAGGGTTACGTACTCTTTTTCATCCGGAATGATCTCATCTCCCAAGGAAGCATCATTAAGATCTTCCGTTATGTGTTCCTCTGCTTCCTTCTTCTCGGCTCTTCTTTCTTCCCTGTTTTTCTCGATGCGCTCTTTTTCGGCCTCTTTACGCGCCTTCTTCTCTTCAGCCTTCTTATGTGCTCTCTTTTCCTCTGCCTTGCGCTCTATACGCTCCTTCTGAAGTTCCTGAGATTTCTCCACAGTTGCAAAGAATTTCTCGGTACCGTCCGAAGCCACGCTCATACCGAAGTTCTTGACGGCAGCTCCGCTGCTTGCCAGAGAATTCTTGGCCTCCAGAAGCTTTGCCTGAGACATGGCGATTATGCCTTCGTATTTATTGCGATAATCCTCGTCCGTAGCCATGCGTTCAAGCTTTTCCTCGTCTATAAGAACGACCTGCTTTCTTGCATTTCCGTATGAAGCTGCATTGGCCTGAACCTGTGCCTTCATATCCTTGCTGACGACTATGAACTCCATGTTTCCGAACTTAGCCTGCAGCTTGGAATAATAATCCGCAGCGGTGTCGGACAGCTTAACATCACCGATGGCAAAACCGTAATCGGTCTTCCGTGGTATCAGGCTGCTTGTTTCACTCAAAGGATTCCAGGGTTTTAATGAAACCTTGGTGTTTTTAGCCTCTGCAGCGGTATCGCTTTTTGAAGTTTTGACAGTTTCTGTGGTTTTGGCCGAATCGATACGTTTCTGTTCTGTTTTCCAGGCTTCGGCCGCTTGCTGATATGCTGAAATTTCGTGGATACCCGACATAATCTTCTACCTCCCTGTAGTATGGACCGGGTTAAGCGCCCATGACAAAAATCCGTTTCATCAGCCTCCGGCAAGGCATAATAAGGGCACTTTCAGTTTTCTTATCTATTATATCGGCCTATATTCACAAGACCTTTACAACAAATTTTAAATAATGTGTTGACATACTTCATCTGTCGTAGTATATTTACCCCATCAGACATAGTACGACTGTCGTAGTACGTCTGACGTGGTACTAAAACAAACCTGACGAGGTGAGTGAGCGGTCCGGCCGGCCGCAGTACCATGTAAAACCTAAGAAACCTATTAACAGGAGGAAGAAAATGGTAGAGATCAGCAGTGATGTGATCCGCGGTTACAACGATACAATGATTCTCTGCATTCTCATGAAGGGTCCTTCATACGGCTACGAAATTTCCAAACAGATCAAACTGATCTCGGAAGAAAAATACGTTATCAAGGAAACAACCCTCTACTCGGCCTTCACGAGAATGGAAAAAAACGAACATATCGAGTCATTTGTGGCAGACCCGGATCCCGACGGTAACGGTAAAAAGAGAACGTATTACCGGATAACCGAAAAGGGTAAAGAGTACTACAGGGAAAAATGCGAAGAATGGGCCCTGACCAAAGACGTGATTGAGAAGTTCATCCAACATTAAGGAGAGAAAAATGGAAACTATAAAAAATTATCTGGAATCGATGTTTGCTTCCATGCCCAACACTCCGGAAGTGCGTAAGGCAAAGGCAGAACTCCTTCAGATGATGGAAGATAAATATAATGAACTCATCTCCGAAGGAACAAGCGAAAACGCCGCAGTAGGAACTGTCATCTCCGAATTCGGAAATCTTGACGAACTTGCTGAGAGCCTGGGTCTTACCAAGGAAGTCGAAGTTGCAAGAGGCATGGAAACCGAAATGCCCCGAAGATTTATCTCTCTCGACGAGGTAAAATCATACATTTCTAACAGAAATATAAAAGCTCTTTTCAGAGCACTCGGAATACTCCTTTGCATCATATCGGTGTCATTTGTCATAATCCTTGGTCCTAAGGGAACGGAAATATTCAGCGGTATAGGCCTGATGATAATAAGTATTGCGCTGGGCGTCGGTTTTCTAGTCTATTCCGGATTTGCGGACCACGAATGGAAATTCATCGGTTATGAATCCTGCAGTATCGATATGAACACCGCAGCTTATGTTAAGGAGAAGAAACGCAGTTTCGAGCCCATAAGAGCGCTTTGCGTATCCCTCGGTGTCGTCCTGTGTGTAGTCTGCTGGACACCTAATATCCTGATCCCCTTCAGATATCAGCCTCTTGGCGCCGGGATCATGTTCTTTGTAGTCGGATTCGGAGTTTTCCTCATCGTATACTCCAATTCAATCGCAAAAGGCTTCGACAGACTTCTCAATGTAAACGAAAAAAGCACCATCAGCGGACAATACGCATACGGAAGCAGTTATAACAGACCCGTCAAGTATAAGAGCAAGACCGCACAGACGATCGTTGAAATATACTGGCCCACTGTTACATGCATCTATCTTATAATCAGCTTCCTGACTTTCAGTTGGGGCTCAACCTGGATCATCTGGGTCATCGCAGGTGTTTTCCACAGAGTCGTTACCATCAACTGTATAGCGGATGAAAACTAGGAGAGAAAAAATGACTAAGATATATATAACAATAATTTCTATCATAACAGTCATAGCTGTATTATTAGGATGTTACATTCATATATTCAACAGAGGTAATTTTTCCCTGCACCCTGTGTCCGTCAGTTCGGGCAACTCCGTCAGCGACGCGGTAGAGCTGTCAGGCGATATCGATACAATCAAAATTGATATGAACTATTCGGGTGTTACCATAGCTTACGGAGATGAAGTACGTGTGGAATATGACCTTCCCGAAAAACTTGTTCCCGAGATCGAGCTTAAGAACGGAACACTTTCCATAATCCAGAAAAACTCTGTCAGGCTCGGAAGTACCGGTTGGAATGATTATTCACTTACCGTTTACATTCCCGAAGGAATTACCCTCGAGAAACTGGATCTTAATCTTGATGCCGGAAATCTCGAAATTGCCGATATTCCCTGTACAGAAGCAACCGTTAATTGTGACGCCGGAAATATAGAACTTGATAATATGGAATTCACCACATTGAGAGTTGACGTAAATGCCGGAAACATTGAAGTGACCGATTGCTCTGCAGATACTGTAGATATTAATGCAGATGCCGGAAACATCCGGCTGAACAGATGTACAATAGATGTTTTCAATGCAGATGCCGATGCGGGAAATATCGATGCCGACAATTGCACTATTAACAGCGGAGAAGTCAATACCGATCTCGGTAATATATCTCTCCAGGGCGAAATCGGTAATGTAAAAACACATACATCCCTAGGTCTCGTCAATCTGGATGATTAAAAAGTATTAATATGTCGTAAAGGATTTTAGTTTTACAATGGATAAAAGAAATAACCGGCTGACTTGTATTACAGCCATCATAGCGGCGGTACTGCTTTCCGTTGCATTCACCGCTTTATCAACGCTCATTCCCCACGGTAATATGAGCGAGGAGGAATACGGTATCCTCGGATATTTTACGGTAGCAGGATTGAACTTTATAGGAATGACAATTATCCTGGCTGTCAGTAAAAGACTTGATATATTGAAGAACACCCCCAAAGGAAGTTTTATCAACGGTATCAAGATAAGTATCATCTTAGTGATCTACTGCATCGTCACTTTCAGCATAAACCTGATCTCATGCATCAGATCACATTCGGGCACTGCCATGTCTCCCCTGTTCACAGCGATATTTATTTCGGCGCTCTTCATGGGCGCAGGTATAGGTGAGGAACTCATGTACCGCGGGATGATAATGAGCATGATCAGAGGAGCCGCAGGTTATAAGTCACGTAACGGACTTATCCTGGGAATGACCGTATCAAGCGTATTGTTCGGACTTACTCACTTGACAAACCTGTTTTCCACAGATGATGTCATCGGTACCTTCGGTCAGGTGATCTACGCCATAGGTGTGGGATTCTATCTCGCAGCCGTTTATGCAAGAACAGGCAATATCTGGTACAACATCGTTCTTCATTTTTTCGTGGATATTGCATCTTTCATAAAGACAATATTTACATCTTCTGAAGTCACGGTAAGTGAGATATTGGGCGGAGATCCAAAGGGCGTCATCATAATATCCGTAGTCGCAGGCATTGTCTTCTTATTCATGGGAATGTTCATCATAAGAAAAAGCAAAATGCCGGAGTTATCATAAGACTGAAACAATAGGGACGGTTCTCTCTGACTTGCTCCTCCGGAGCAAGTCA
>JAGCUO010000137.1 GCA_017962825.1 Lachnospiraceae bacterium
AGGAATCACGGTAAGGGCAAGAATAAGGGAAATGAAATGGAAATAAGAACAAAACGTTTGATACTCAGACCGATTCGTATAGGTGATGAAAAAGAGATACATGAATATGCCGGTGATAAAGAGATTACAATGATGTTCTGGCTGCCAAATGACACTTTTGAAGAAACCGTCGATTTTGTCAAAAAGAACGCAGAGGAGTGGAATTTGGAAGACCAGACGAACTTTGAATTTGTGATTCTGTTAGACGGAAAGATCATCGGGGGCTGTGATTGTGATCTCGGACATAGTGAAGACAGATCTTACGCCACTCTCGGATGGATAATTAACAAGAAATACAGAAAGAAAGGATATGCTTCAGAGGCTGCCGCTGCTGTCCTTGGATTTGCTTTTGAAAATCTGAGGATAGACAAGGTGTATGCACAGTGTGACATAAATAATGCGGCCTCATTCGCAGTGATGCGCAAGATCGGAATGAAGTGTATCAATGATAAAGGTACCCGTACATACCCGCGAACGGGGGTAACATCGGGAGAATATACGTGTTTGATCACTCGTGATGAATGGAAGAAAGGGCGGAAAAACCGATAGATGAGTATGTTCTGTGTGGCAAGCTGTGCACGATTGGTTAATGTATCTCAGCGACCTGTTCATAATATTATCTTGAATACTACAGGATAAAAGATTTGGAGAAGGGATTGGCATGAATTATTTTGTTGAAGGATTGCAGGGAAGCGGAAAAAGCACCCTTGTTAAGAAAATGTGCGATAAGCATCCGGAATGCAAAGTGTTTCGGGAAGGAGATTATTCTCCGGTGGAACTGGCCTGGTGTGCTTATACAACTCGGGATGCCTATCGGGCTATCCTGGATAAATATGCTGAAATAAAGAAAGATATCATCGCAAAGAGTTATGAAGAAGACGGGCATATGATCATCTGTTATACACAGATCATCGCGGATATACCCGGATTCCACAAGGATCTTGAGCAATACGAGATATATAATGCTCGTGTATCGCAGGAATCTTTCAAAAATATAATTCTGAGCAGGTTTTCCAATTGGAACACGGACGGGAATATTTTCGAATGTTCACTGTTCCAGAATATCGTAGAGGATATGATCCTGTTTCAAAATGCTTCCGACGCAGAGATCATTGCATTTTACAGAGAGATCAAAAACGTTCTGGGCAGACGGGATTATCATATCGCATATCTTTTGAGCGAAGATATCCGATCCAATATCGATGTGATCAGAAAAGAACGCACGGATGAGCAGGGAAGAGAAATGTGGTTTCCGCTGATGCTCAGATATTTCAATGATTCGCCGTACGCCAAGCAAAAGGGATTGGTGGGTGAAGAGGATATGCTAAAGCATTTTTCTCACAGGCAGGAGTTGGAACTGGCAATTTGCAGGGAAATTTTTCCGGATAAATACACCATACTTAAGTCTAAGGGATACAAAGACACGGACCTTCAATAATATAGTTTTTTTATTGTTCACACGACCGAACGTCGAAGTCTGTTGTTTGCTTGAGAGGTTAAGATCAGCGAAGGAGCATATCGAGATTACAATTGATGCTGAGGATTACTATAGAATAAAGGATTCTGAGAAGAAACAGGATGAGTAAGTAGCAGGTTCCGTAGATTGGAAAGATGTTAGAGAATACCTAAAAGAGTTTGTTGGCGAATTCTATACGATCGCTGCAACCGGAGATGTTGTATTTATTGGTTCAGATTTGCCCAACGAGTATTCTGGTTCAAAATATACTCATAGTATAACAGGTGCAAATGCTAAGGCAAAAGCAAATGCCGCACAGGGAATACCTGAACTGATAGAGATTGCTGTAAATGTAGGAAGAGGTGCAAATGAGTATCAAAGCATTTTTTGTGGATTTCTATGGAACTATTGTGCATGAAGACGGTGAAGTGATCAAAAAGATCACAGATATCATATGCAAAACCGGAAAAGTGGAAGATCCTTCTGAGGTAGATACATTCTGGTGGAAGGATTTTCAGATTATGTTTATGAATTCCTTTGGTGATGCATTTGAAACGCAAAGGCAACTGGAGGAAAGATCATTAGTACATACTTTGGAGCGTTTTGGTTCTGATGCCGATGCAAAAGAACTGAGCAATATGATGTTCGCGCACTGGATCAAACCTCCCGTCTTTGAAGATTCGAAAGAGTTTTTCGAAAAGAGTCCGCTTCCGGTATATGTAGTTTCCAATATCGATACTTCTGACATCTTACAGGCGATCGCCTATCATGGTCTGAATCCGGCGGGAGTGTTTACTTCCGAAGATGCAAAGAGTTATAAGCCAAGAAAAGAATTATTTGAACTGGCCCTAAAGTCCACCGGTCTTGCGCCGGATGAAGTACTCCATATCGGGGATTCCGTCAGCAGTGACGTGCAGGGTGCGGCAAAGGTCGGGATCAGAGCACTGTGGCTGAATCGTTTCGGAAAGACTGTTCCTGAAGGCGTAGAGAGTATCTCCGGGCTGTCAGAGGCGTTCGACAGGATAGGACAATAGAAATCCTATGCGTCAGAACGTCGAGTGTGTTGTTCTTCTAACCCAACGAAAACCCGACATGTCTATTGAGATAACCATGACCGAAGAAGACCTTGAATTATCAAGGGCTGAAGCCAAGGCAACATACAAAGAGATTAC
>JAGCUO010000138.1 GCA_017962825.1 Lachnospiraceae bacterium
TACTTGACAGTGACGCCGTTTGATTTTTCTCTTTATAACATATCATGGAAATGATATAATAAATGCATCCCATGACTGACTCATTCAGGGTTGATCCGGGTGCATTTTCTATTTCGTTCTGTTGATACAAATAGGATATATGATAATATAAGATCCTTGAAAATCAGTATGTGTTGAAAATACCTATCGTAAGAAATGGAAAGCAATCTACACATAGCTACCAGCCGGATGTATGGAAGAAATAGGAAAAGTGAGATAAAGGAATGTGTAAAAATGATCAGATTACAGACAGTTCAGGTAAAAGACCGGGATTTACTCTGGAACATAAATCAAAAATATCTGTATGAAATGACGAATTTCTATGATGATCCCATGGATGAAAGCGGGAATTATCATTACGGATATTTTGAAGAGTATTTTACGGATCCCAGAAGAGAAGCATATTTCATTTATAACGGGGATACATTAGCAGGATTTGCGATGATCTGCCCATATTCAAACATCGGGGAGGAGCCTGATTACATTATGGCAGAGTTTACCATATTCCCTGCCTATCGCAGAAGGCATTTGGCGATAGAAACGGCCGGGATGATCCTTCGCACTCATCCCGGCAAATGGGAGATCAAGTATAATGAGAAAAACCCTCCTGCAAAGAAGCTGTGGACTGCGGTAACTGCACCGTATTCTCCTAAGATTTACCACCTGAATGAAGAGGAGACAGTATTTGCGTTTGAGGTGGCCGCTGGTGAATAAATAATATCGGATAATAGGTATGGGAGATGATGTATGGTTTTTTTGGTCGTAACACATTAACTTGGAGAATATATTCCATAATAACTTTCTAAGTGGGAAGCAAATAACTATTGATTTACTACCTAAAAAATGATAATTTTTAGGTAGTAAATCAAATGCGAGGTAGAAAATATGAGAAAGTATGATTATACATTTCTTATAAATCAAATCCCAGGAAATATAGTTGGATTGACAGATATCATTGCCGACCTAAAGTCTAAGGAAGAATTTCGTAAGTTGCAATACAGTGAGACGTTTGAAAGACTAAGGCAAAAGGCAATCATCGAGTCCGTAAAAGGAAGTAATGCTATTGAGGGAATTGTCACAACCGATGACAGAATCAGGGATATCATTAACGGATCGACTCCTGTTACTCATGATGAGCTGGAAATATCCGGATATAAAGATGCACTTAATACTATTCATATGAATCATGAAAATATGGACATCGATGAAGATGTAATTCGAATGTTTCATCGGATGATAGAAGAGAGTGTAAATGCATCTGCTGCCGGTGAGTATAAGAAGACGCCAAACTTTATCATGGAGTATGGACCTGATGGAAGCAGACGTGTAAGATTTAAACCGATTTCGCCTGCAAATGTATCTGAAAATATGGAGCAACTTATTTTAGCCTATTATGATGCAAGACAGAATTCGGAAATTTCGCCATTGCTTCTTATTCCGTGCTTTATATTAGATTTTCTATGCATTCATCCTTTTACAGATGGAAATGGAAGAGTGTCCAGATTGCTTACGGTTCTTCTTCTTTATCTTTCCGGATATGATATTGTTAGATATGTTTCTTATGAAGGACAGGTAAACAAATATAAAGCTAGTTATTATGAATCACTGGAACAATCATCAAGCGGATGGCATGAAAACAAAAATGATTATGTGCCTGTTATAATTAATTTCTTACAGATAATATACAGATGTTTTAAGGATTTGGATGAATCATTTACGGATATTTCTCTTAAAAAAGCAAAAAAATCCGAAAGAGTTGAGAGTATTCTGCTTGGAGCAATTGTTCCAATTTCGAAGCAGGATATTGCAGAGAAAGTTCCGGATATAAGTGTGAAGACTATTGAACTGGTTTTGAGTAAAATGCTTAAGGAAAATAAGATTAAAAAGATAGGAACCTATAAAGATGCAAGATACATGAGAAATAATATGACATAACCCAAAAGACGGAGGAAAAAATAATGTTCAGAAAAAAAGCAGCGATCTTATTATCGGTCATGATCTCCCTGATGCTGTCAGCATGCACGGTGGATATCAATATCAACCCAAACGAAATAACAAAGACAGCAAAAAAAGAGACGCAGGAGACTGAGCACTCTGAAGCGGCGCTTGCCATCAAACAGGCACTTGATGATGATCCCGAACTCATGACCCTGATGGAGAAATCGATCGCCAAAGCGCATGAGAACAATCCGGATCCGGATACGAATCCTGTCACCAATGTAGAAGAACTGTACGATTTTATCGACTGGAATGTGAAGGGTATGCCCTGGAACCTTCTGACGGATACGGAATATCCCACGCTGTATGACCATATCGATCAGAGCATTGATTATTTATGGTTTCTTTTAGATCAGCCTTTGGATGAGCTGGAGGGAAAAGGATACTACTATCCCACGCTGCAGTACCATGAACCCATCGCAACCTGGTGCAGGGATTATTCCGATGAATGGGGGGATTTCCTTTCCACGACGGAAAGCTGGAACGATGAATACTATGAAAAGGTCTGCAATGATCCGAGCATGAACATGCAGCAGGGATGGTACGGGGATACCAATCAATGGACCACCTTTAACGAGTGGTTCTCGAGACATCTTGTCGATCCTTCCGTACGCCCGATCGCTGATACCGAAGTGGTAGCTCCGGCAGATTCCTGTCCGCAGGGGATCTGGGATGTGGACGACAACGGCGATCTGGTTCAGAAAGAGGATGTGGTCATCAAATCAGCCGATCTTACTTCGATCGCCCAGCTGATCGGCCCGGATTCTGATTACACCGATTCATTCAATGGCGGAACATTCACGCATACGTTTCTGGATGTGAACGATTATCACCGCTATCACTTCCCTATGGACGGCACTGTCCTTGAAGTGCGGAA
>JAGCUO010000139.1 GCA_017962825.1 Lachnospiraceae bacterium
GACATGCTGTCTACACACTTTCCGATCCCAGAGAGGTTCTCCTCAAGGATTATGCGAGAACACTTGCGGTTGAAAAGGGACTTGTCGACGAATTCGAATTCTATGACAGAGTTGAAAGGATCGCAAAGAAGCTCATCACCGAGAACAAAGGCATCCTTAAGCCTGTTTGTGCAAATGTAGACTTCTACAGCGGACTTGTTTACAGCATGCTCGGAATTCCCGAAGAGCTCTTTACACCGCTCTTTGCAATCGCACGTATGTCAGGCTGGAGTGCACACCGTCTCGAGGAGATCGTAAACGGCGGCAAGATCGTTCGTCCCGCATTCAAATATGTCGGTGAACACACTGCATATAAGCCTATAGAAGAAAGATAAATTACCTGACCGGGCTCCTGCAATGCAGGAGCCTTTTTTATACTTTAAAGTATTCATATTTTGACGTAAATGTAATAAAATATATGCATTATGACCAAACAGGAATTCAGAGAGTTTGTTAAGGACAAAATAGTATATCTTGACGGCGCGACCGGCACCAATCTTGCCAAAGCGGGAATGCCCGGAGGCGTATGTACCGAAAAGTGGGTATCCGAGAATCCGGATGCCATGCTTGAACTGCAGAGAAGATTTATTTCCGCAGGTTCCGATATCCTTTATGCTCCCACATTTACAGCGAATTCCATTAAGCTTGCCGAGTACGGCCTTGAGAACGAACAGGAAGATCTGATCAGGACTCTTGTTGGCATTTCTAAACAGGCTGCGTCTGAATGTAAGGACAGGAAAGTTCTTGTAGCCGGCGATATAACCATGACAGGACGTCAGCTTAAGCCCATGGGAAATCTTGAGCTTGAGGACCTTATAGATGTATATAAGCAGCAGATAAAGCTGCTTGAAAAATACGGCTGTGACATTCTTGTTGTAGAGACAATGATGAGTCTCGCAGAGACCAGGGCTGCACTTATCGCCGCAAAGGAAACCACGGATCTTCCCATCATTGTCACACTCACTTTTGAAGCAAGCGGAAGAACTCTTTTCGGAACCGATGCCGTAACGGGGGCTGTTGTCTGCGAAAGCCTCGGAGCGGATGCAATCGGTGTCAACTGTTCAACCGGTCCCGCACAGATGGTTTCAATTGTTTCCGATATGGCGGCCAATACGAGGATTCCCATCATCGCCAAGCCCAATGCCGGTCTTCCCGAGCTGGATGAGAATAATAAGACCGTCTATAAGATGGATGCCGATACTTTCGCATCCGAGATGGAGGTTCTTGTTGATGCAGGTGCCCAGATAATCGGCGGATGCTGCGGAACAACTCCCGAGTTCATTGAGGCGGTTAATAAGAAATTCGGACGCGGTCCCGTCCGCAGGAAAGAATTCAGGCAGGATGGCATCAGATATCTTTCAAGTGAAAGAAAGACGCTTGCCTTCGGACTTGACGGAAGATTCATCATAGTAGGTGAGCGAATCAATCCTACCGGAAAGAAAGCACTGCAGGCTGAACTCCGTGAGGGAAATACCGACCGTATATTACAGTTTGCTACCGAACAGGAAGAAAACGGAGCGGGTGTCCTCGATATAAATGTAGGTATGGGCGGTATCGATGAGGGTGCCATGATGCTCCGTGTCATTGATGAAGTGACCCAGGCAACAAGCCTTCCTTTGTGCCTTGATTCAAGTTCTCCCGAGATACTTGAAGCGGCGCTCAGACATTATCCCGGAAGAGCACTTGTCAATTCGGTCTCACTCGAGCCCGCGAAGTTTGAAAGACTTCTTCCCACAGTTGCAAAATACGGTGCTGTTTTCATTCTCTTACCTCTTTCCGAAAAAGGTCTACCCAAGGATCTTGATGAGAAAAAAGAGATAATTGATATCATATATAAGAGAGCCGTTGAACTTGGCCTTACCAAAGATAACATTGTTGTTGACGGACTTGTTCAGACTGTCGGTGCTGACCAGAGCCAGGGTGTAAAGACACTTGAAACGATCAGGTATGCCCATGACAACGGATTTGCTACCATTACAGGACTTTCCAATATATCGTTCGGACTTCCGGAAAGAAGCTATGTGAATTCCACATTCCTTACACTCGCGATCGCCAACGGTCTTACGATGGCAATCTCAAATCCGGGACAGGAGCTTCTGGTTGCAGCGGCAAGAGCTACGGACCTTCTTTTGAACAAGCCCGAAAGCGATATCGCATACATTGAAACCGCGGGCAGGCTTAAGGAAGCAAGGGAAGCCAAAGAGGAACTTTTAAAAGCCGCTGCTACTAACACATCCGATCCCGGCGCAGCTCCCAAAAAGTCTTCGGGTGATGAAATGCTTGATAAGGTTCCCGAAAGCCTCAGGGACATTTATAAGGCCGTGGTTGGAGGAAACAGAAATGCCGCGCCTGCTGCCGCAAAGGCTGCTCTTGAAAAAGGAGAGAAGGCTGCGGATATTCTTAATGACTGTCTTATCCCCGCGATAAATCAGGTCGGTGCATTCTTTAACTCCGGCAAGTATTTCCTTCCCCAGCTGATATCATCCGCCGAGAGCATGAAGAGTGCCATTGCGGTGATTGAACCCGAACTTAAGGGCAGCGGATCTTCCGAGGATGCTCCTTCGGTCGTTATCGCAACCGTTGAGGGCGATATCCATGACATCGGTAAAAATCTTGTCGCAATGATGCTCGGCAATTACGGTTTCAACGTGATCGATATGGGCAAGGATATCAAAGCGGAAGATATCGTTGCAAAGGCGGAAGAGACCGGATCGAAGATCATATGCCTTTCAGCACTGATGACAACGACAATGATCCATATGAAGGAATCAATTGAACTTGTTAAACAGAAAGGTCTTGATATAAAGGTGATGGTAGGCGGCGCCTGTGTTACCGAAGAGTATGCACAGGAAATAGGAGCCGACGGATATTCCAAGGATGCTGCCGAAGCCGTGAAGGTGGCAAAAAGTTTACTTGGAATGCCCGAATAGATCATTAAAGAAAAACAGCGTAAGCTGATGCCTGTTAAATATTTGTTTCGGAGGTGATGCCCCATGATAGGTGCAGATGCAATAGTAAAATGTCTTGAACTCGAGGGAGTAAAGAACGTATACGGTTATCCCGGTGTGGCTATATGCCCCTTTTATAACAGTATACTTGATTCGGATATCAGGACAGTGCTGGTGCGTACCGAACAGAATGCAGCTCATATGGCAAGCGGTGAAGCACGTATTTCCGGAAAGCCCGGTGTGTGTGCCGTAACCAGCGGCCCGGGTGCAACCAATGTCATCACAGGTATCGCCACCGCGTTTGCCGATTCTATTCCAATGATCATAATCACCGGACAGGTTAATTCCGAGCTTCTCGGATCCGATGTTTTCCAGGAAGCCGATATCACCGGTGCGGTTGAATCATTCGTTAAATATTCATATCTCGTAAAGGATGCACAGGATATCCCCAGGATTATGAAGGAAGCCTTCTATATCGCTTCCACCGGAAGAAAGGGACCCGTTCTTATTGACGTGCCCATCGATATCCAGAATCAGTCTCTCAAGAACTTCCATTATCCCGACGAGGTTAATCTCAGAACATATAAGCCCACCTTTAAGGGAAATGCGGCTCAGATAAAGAAGGTCATCAAGGAACTCAAGGGTGCAAAGAAGCCTATTATCTGTGCAGGCGGAGGCGTGTTCCTTGCCAATGCCGATGATGAACTTCAGAAATTCGCGGAAGAGAAGAACATCCCTGTTGTCTCCACAATGATGGGTATCGGAGTTCTTCCCACAGCTCATCCCCTTTATTTCGGAATGGTCGGAAATAACGGAAAGCCCTATGCCAATAAGGCCATGAACGATGCGGATGTCATCATCATGATCGGAGCAAGAGTCGCTGACCGTGCTGTTAACAGACCCGAGCTTATTAGCAACGGCAACAAGACCCTCATCCATATGGATGTCGATCCTGCCGAGATCGGTAAAAATGCACTTTCCACAATACCCCTTGTAGGAGATGCCGAGGCTATTCTTGAAGAGCTTACAGCTTCCGATATCGACGGAGATTACAGTGCATGGGTCAAGGAACTTACCGCTGCAAAGAAAGCGTTTAAGCCCAACAGAAAGCCCTCATCCAAATATGTCGATCCCGCCGAGTTCGTTAAACAGCTTACTACCGATATGATCGACGGAAGCATCTATGTTGCGGATGTAGGTCAGAACCAGATCTGGTCCTGTGCCAATATCGTAATCGGAAAAGGAAGAATGCTCACGAGCGGCGGTATGGGAACAATGGGCTATGCAATTCCCGCCGCACTAGGTGCCAAGATAGCCGCTCCCAAGCGTCAGACCGTTGCTGTCTGCGGAGACGGCGGATTCCAGATGTCCATGTGCGAGCTTGCAACATTTGTACAGCATAATGTCCAGGCCAAGATAGTCGTTCTCAGAAACGGTTATCTGGGTATGGTCCGTGAATACCAGCATTACACATACGAAGATTCATATTCGATGGTAAAGCTTGACGGTGATCCGGATCTTGAGCATATCGCAAAGGCTTACGGATTCGATTATCTCAGACTCGAAAACATGAAGGATTCCAAAGCTGTCATCAAGAAATTCCTTAATGACAAAAAGAATGTCCTTCTCGAGTGCATTGTGGATCCCAAAGATGTTGTTAAGCCCGAGTGATCCGGGAAGCTTACCGTTTAAACTGACTGCCTGAACAAATGCCGCACAGCGGTGAAACTGAGGTTGATATGAAAGATAAAAGAATCTATTCAGTAAATGTTGAAAACAGAGCCGGTGTCCTGAGCAAAGTGAGCGGACTCTTTTCCCGCAGGAATTTTAATATCGATTCACTTGCGGTAGGTGAGACGGACGATCCCACCGTTTCTTCGATGACCATAGTTTCGTCCGGAGATGAGAGAACTCTTGAGCAGATAGAAAAGCAGCTCAACAAAAAGCTTGATGTCATCAAGGTCAAGACCTTCACAGAGTCCCAATGCGTATCAAGGGAACTTATGCTGATGAAGGTCAAATATAACAAGAATAACCGTCAGGAGATCATGGAGATCTGTGATGTGATGAAAGCGGAGATAGTTGACTTGAGCATTCATTACATGATGATTCAGATCTGTGCTTCTCCGGAACGCATCAAACTCCTTCTGGAGATGTTCAGGAGCATTTCAATAGTCGAAGTTGCCCGTACCGGAACCCTGGCTCTTGCAAAATGTTCCGAGAACGAGACCAACTGATCGGATAATTATTCTTTTAAATGAAAAAACAAGTCATTAGAAAATTGATAATTCTGATCGGTGCTCCCATTATCGGTCTGGTATTGCTTCTTATTGTCAATCTGCTTCCTAACGTAAATGTGTATAAACATGTTTACTGGTCGATGGATACGATAGTTCCGGAGTTTGAAGATGAAACTCTCGTTGACGGATACAGGGCTACACTGACCGGTAACTTTACCGACTGCATCATGATCCTTCATGCTTTATATGATCATCCCGGTCATTCGGCGCTTGAACAGTCGATCATGATGTATCGTCCTGAATTTCTCAATGACCCTTTGAATCCCGACGGCTGGCAGCCCGGCAATTCCCTTGTCGATTATGTCTTAAACAATAATATAAACAGGGAAGTAAGTTACGGCAGATACTGGCACGGTTATCTGATCTTTTTGAAGCCCTTACTCATGATGACGAGTTTAGGATCGCTGAGATTGTTTTTCTCGGCTTTCCAGCTTATTCTTCTTTGTTTCATATTGATCGAACTTACATCGAAAGGAATGAAAAGAGTTGCGTGGGCATTTCTGATCTCGATGCCTTTCATGTTTTTCTTCAGCACCTTTGCATCACTTTCATTGAGCGTATGCTTTTATCTTGTGATCTTTGCAATGTATGTGCTTATCAGATTCTGGGATAAGCTTGAGGAAAAGAAGTTCTTCTTTGAGATCTTTCTTATCTTCGGAATACTGACTTCATATTTTGATTTCCTGACATATCCTCTGGTTACTCTCGGATATCCGCTCGTCTTTTATGCATACAGGAAGATTTCAGATACTCCTTCAGGGGAAAAGAAGAATTTCCTTTTTGCTTCGACCGTTCTAAACAGCGCCGCGTGGTTTATCGGCTACGGCTTTATGTGGATGTCCAAATGGCTGATCGCAGCTCTTTTGGGATATAAAGGGCTTGTAGGCAATGCATTTACCACCGTAAATACCAGGCTTCAGAGCGCCGAGAGTATGAGCAGGGTAAAAGGGTTCTTCCGGGTTATCGGCCTGAATCTTAAGCCTTATCTTAATTGGGGTTTTTTCATTTATCTCGGTTTGATTATTCTTGGCCTGGCAGCCGCTCTGCTTATAAAACGCCAAAAGGATTTCAACTTTAAATCGGTTTTGACCAATTTAAAAACCGCATGGGTAATTCTTTTTATAGCTATATATCCCTTTATCTGGTTTGCGGCTCTTGAGAACCATTCCGAGCAGCACTGGATATACACGTGCAGGATTTTTGCCATATCGGTATTTGCCCTGTCGACATTTTGGGTCAGTATTACCGAAAACCGTGCGAAATAATTGAGTTTTTAGGCCTCAGAAAGTTGACATTACTATAGTAAAGCGGTAAAGTATTTAAAGTTACGGTTTTACATAATTTTTGAAGGAAAAAAATATGCAGAAAGTAGTTCTTCAGCTTCTTGCTGACAACAATTCGGGAGTTCTGAGCAGGATCTCCGGTCTTTTTTCCAGAAGAGGATATAATATTGAGAGCATCACCGCCGGAGTTACCGCGGATCCCAAGTATTCCAGGATCACCATAGTAACCTGTGGAGATGAAGAAATAATCGAGCAGATCGAAAAGCAGGTCGCAAAGCTTGAGGATGTAAGGGATGTCAAAGAGCTTCCCGGTGATTCATCCGTTCACAGGGAGCTTTGCCTTGTAAAGGTACGTACCGCTCCTTCCGAAAGAGAGAATATGGTTTCTCTTGCCGGAATATTCAGGGGAAGCATTATCGATGTGGGTCCCGATTCCGTCATCATCGAGATAACCGGTACCACTTCCAAGGTAGATGCAGTTATCAACCTTCTCGACGGACATGAGATCCTCGAGGTTGCACGTACCGGAATTGCGGGACTTTCAAGAGGTTCCGAGAATGTCACTTATCTGCCATAACGCAGTTTAAGATAAGCCAATTAATCAACGGAGGTATTATTTTATGGCTAACAAGATTTTTTACCAGGAAGATTGTAACCTTTCCCTTCTCGAGGGCAAGACCATTGCCATTATCGGATACGGCAGCCAGGGTCATGCTCACGCTC
>JAGCUO010000140.1 GCA_017962825.1 Lachnospiraceae bacterium
CGGTGACAAAAATGAAGCGTCCCCACTGTCACAAATTAGGAGTGTGTATGAAAGTATTTTTGGTTGAAGATGATGATGCCATCGGAATGGGTCTCAAGTATTCTCTTGAAAAAGAAGGATACACGGCCGACCTGTGCAAGTCGAAGGCGGAAGCTCTTAATGCGTGGAAAACAGGTGAATATGATCTGTGCATTCTGGATATCAATCTTCCGGACGGTAACGGATATGATGTATGTAAATTCATCAAAGAAAAAGAAGATGTTCCGGTAATATTTCTGACTGCCAGTGATGCCGAAGTCAATGTGGTAATGGGGCTTGAGATGGGTGCGGATGATTATATCTGCAAACCATTCAGAGTCGGAGAACTTATGGCAAGGATCAAAACCGTTCTGAGAAGATCCGGAAAAGGAAGGGAAGCTTCCGGCGTGACAGATAACATCATCAGGATTGAAAATATCATCATCAATACAGCCGAAGCCAAGGTCTATATCTCCGATAAGAAAACGGGAAAAGAAAAAAATGTGGAGCTTACCGCTCTGGAATACAGACTCCTTCTTGATTTTGTAAATAACAGAGGAATTGTCATGTCCAGGAATAAACTGCTCGAAGATATGTGGGACGTAAGCGGGGAATTTGTTAACGACAATACCCTCACCGTATATATCAAGAGACTCAGAGATAAGATCGAAGAAGACCCTGCCGATCCCTGCATTATAAAAACGGTTCGCGGAATGGGGTATATGATCGAAAAGTAAAGGTTTGCCATGATCAAGAATACTGATTTTTTAAAGATGTTAATTATCGCCTGCATAGTAACCGCGGTATCTGCGGCAACGGGATTTAGCTTGTATGGACCCGTGGCAGGCTCCATAGTGCTTTTGACCGGGATAATATTATGTATTGTTTTTGCACTGTATACTGCAAAAAGATATAAGGATATAGACGATCTTAATACATATCTTTCCAAGGTTCTCTCCGGTAATGATGTTCCGGATATAACGGATCAGGAGGAGGGTGAACTTTCCATTCTGAAGACCAATATCTATAAAGCAACCACCACTTTAAAATTTCAAAAAGAACTTCTTGCCAATGATAAGAAGATGCTTGCGGATGCCATTGCGGATATTTCGCATCAATTAAAAACGCCTCTCACTTCCATGATGGTGATGAACGATCTTCTGGTGAACGAGGACGATGAAGCAAAGAGAGAAGAGTTTATTAAAACACAGTCAAGTCAGCTTGGAAGAATGAACTGGCTTATTCAGACTTTACTCAAATTGTCCAAACTGGATGCCGGTACCGCACTTATCAAAAAAGATGAAATAAAAAGTTCCGTTCTTGTATCCGATGCTTTGAAGGCATTTGAGATACAGATGGAACTCCGGAATATAGAAAAAAACGTATCGGGAAAGGATATTACGATCCTGTGCGATAAAAACTGGACTCTTGAAGCAATCCAGAACATTATAAAAAACTGCATTGAGCATATGGATGAAGGCGGCAGGCTCGGGATCGAAACATCCGAGACGAATATCTATACCCAGATTGCCATATCCGATACGGGATGCGGAATAGATGAGGCTGATCTGCCCCATATCTTTGAAAGATTCTATAAGGGCAAGAATGCATCTAAGGACAGCGTCGGTATCGGGCTTGCACTTGCCAAGACGATCATGACTTCCCAGCACGGTGACATACTCGTAGAGAGTAACACCAATGGAAGTACATTCTGTCTGAGATTTTATAAGACAATAATCTGACCGTTCGAAACAAATCCCTAATATTACAAAATTGTAATAATATTAGTCACAGGATTGTAATGTGATATTGTTAACCTGTTCTCAGGCAGTAAGGAACTGCGTGTTTGAGAAAGGAGTTTTTGGAATGAAAATACTTGAGATTAAAAACCTTTGTAAGGTCTATGGAAAAGACGAGATAAAGGTTGATGCTCTTAAAAATGTTTCTTTTGATGTGGAACAGGGAGAGTTTGTTGCAATAGTCGGTCCCTCCGGTTCCGGTAAGTCCACATTGCTTCACATCCTGGGCGGAGTTGATTCTCCCACTTCAGGTGTTGTAAATATCGCAGGTACGGATATCAGCAAGCTGGATGAAACCAAACTTGCGATCTTCAGAAGACGACAGATCGGCCTTATCTATCAGTTTTATAATCTGATCCCGATCCTTAATGTCGAAGAGAATATGACACTTCCGCTTCTTCTGGACGGTAAGAAGCCGGATAAAAAGCTCTTGAAGGACCTTCTTGAAAAACTCGGACTTAAGGAAAGGTTAAAGCATCTCCCCAATCAGCTGTCCGGAGGACAGCAGCAGAGAGTATCCATAGGAAGGGCACTGATGAATAATCCTGCAATTCTTCTTGCGGATGAACCTACCGGAAATCTTGACAGTGAAAACAGTAAGGAGATAGTTTCGCTTCTCAGGAAATTTAACAAAGAGAACAATCAGACCGTTATCATAATAACCCATGATGAAAAGATCGCCCTTTCCGCGGACCGCATCATCACGATCGAGGACGGAAGGATCACTAAAGACTCAGGCAGAGTGGAGGTGAGTGCGGTATGAACGTAATGGCCAAGCTTACCCTGAGGCATCTGCGGGGAAATATGAAACGAACGGTGGTAACGATCCTCGGGATCGTTATGGCAACATCTTTGATATCTGCCATCTGTCTCGGAGCGTTTTCCGCATTTAAATTTTTCGGTAAAGTAGAGCTGGATCTGAGCGGATATGTTCATACGGTATGCTACAAAATTACCGAAGAGCAATATCATTCTTTAAAAGATGACCCTCGCATCGAATCTGTGGGGATTATGGACTCTGATCCTACGATAAGTGCTGTCAGGCTTTGCACTGACGGCGAAGAAAGATTCAGGATAGGAAATGTTGTACACGGAGATGCAGAATATTTAAATGCTAAAGTGACTTGTGAATACGAAGGTACTCTTCCCGTATCGTCTTCCGAAGTTGCGGTGGAGCAGGAGTTTTTGGATGATAACGGGTTGAACCTGTTCGTGGGGGATACCATTACCTTTGAAGAGGGAAACAGATACTCTTATGATATTGATGGCAAGATAATATATTGGGCCGGTAATTACCGCTCAGAAGAGTCTTTTGAAACTATTGATACCGTAACCTGTACCATTACCGCGATCACGCATGGTAATTATCCTACCAGGGGATATGATGTTTTGCGCGGTCTTGATGAGAATTACTTTCCCGAGCTGGATAATACACAGGTTGCGTTTACTCTTAAAAAATGTGACCATACGGCGGATGCCCAGGTTGATGACATTGTAAGTTCATATGGTATTGAACATTATTCTAAGAACCGAGAATACTTTATAAGTTGTTTTTCTTTTGGAAGAGGAATGGGAGCATTCGGAGCTTTCTTTTCCATGATGCTGATAGGTCTTGGCATAGTGGTTGCTACCTCAGTGGTGCTGATAGTTAATTCCTTTGGAATGTCTCTTGCGGAGAGAATGAGATATCTGGGAATGCTTGCCAGCGTCGGGGCTACGGGAAAACAGAAAAGGTTCTCGGTTTATTTTGAGGGATTTACCCTTGGGATCATCGGAATTCCTTTAGGAATACTCGCAGGCATTATCGGAAGCAAGATAACACTTCTGGTACTGGGGTCCAAAATATTGGCATCTGGAATGGTTAATGAGGGAGCGAATTTGAAGGGAGGCATTCCGCTTTACCATTCACCCATGGTTTATTTGGCGGTGATCGTCATTTCCGGCTTTACCATTCTGATATCACTTCTTGCGCCTGCTGTAAGGGCATCAAGGGTAATGCCCATAGATGCGCTGAGAGAGACAAATACAGTGAAATTTAAAGCGAGAAGTCTCAGGACAAATCCTCTTGTTCGTAAGATTCTCGGATATGAGGGAGAACTTGCGCTTAAGAACATCAAAAGAAACGGAATAAAATCCAAGGTTATTACTTTTTCCATAACCGTATCGGTCATCCTGTTTCTTTCCATAGACTATTTCTGTGAAAGTGTTGAGAAGGTAAACAAATATGATTACGACGCACCTTATCAGGTAAGTGCCTCCTGCTATTATGATCAACAGGATATGCTGGCAGAAGATCTGGCCGGGATCGAAGGCATTAAAAATATGTATATGTGTGATTTCATATCTTACAAATTCAAAGCCAGGGTCAGACCTGACGGAAAAGTCGAAGAAACTGTACTTGCCAATGCGTCCATAACTGATTCTTCGTTCAGAACCGATGATTACAAGAGTCTTGACATAAGTGCCATGGCAGTTCTGGTGATCAGTGACGATGATTTCAGAGAGCTTCTGTCCAAAAACGGATTGTTGGAAGACAAATATTTCGGTGATGTCTTAAGAGGAGTTCTGATCAATTCCTACTTCCATAATCCGGGTGATAAACCTGTATTTAATGAGAGCGTCATCGGACAGTCTCTTTTCTACGACGAGCCTATGGGAAATCCCCCTGCGGTGGAAGTCGGAGATCTTATCCCCTATGAGGGCGGAAGCTACGTTTATGAGGTTGTTCCCAAAGAGAGCATAGTAATTGTTGTGCCGGAATCTATAGTAATAAGGTGCACTTTAGAGGTGTTTCCGGATGTCAGGCCTATAGTGTCGTTCGGCATCGAGGCGGATGATGCAGATGCAGTGGAAGCTGCCATAGAAAAATTGTTTTCCGAAGGAAAGTATGAGTACTATAGCTGTTCGAATCTTACCCAGTCTCTTAAGATCATGAATACGATCACTTTGATACTTAAGGTCAGCATGTACGGATTCACCACACTGCTTACTCTCATTGCCGTAGCCAATATAGTAAATACCATCTCAACGGGGATTCTTCTCAGGAGAAAAGAATTCGCGATGTACAGGTCCGTGGGAATGGACGAGCGCGGATTCAGGAAGATGATAAGATTGGAGACATTTTTGTACGGAATTAAGGCTATCCTGTTCGGAATACCGGTCTCGATACTCCTCAGTTACCTGATGTATGCACGAATGGAAGAGCATCTGTTTTCTTTTGTTCCCAATTACCGCATGTATCCCATCGTTATCGTAGCGGTTTTCGGAGTTATCGGATTAAGTATGCTGATGAGCATGAATAAGGTCAAAAATGACACGATCATAGATGTTTTAAAAGAAGATATATGTTAATTTTCAAGCCCCGGGCTCTTTAGCCCGGGGTTTATTGTCAAAATACGGCTTTTTTGCCGAAAATACACCGTTTTGTCACAATGAAGATATTTATAGAATGTGTTATAATATTTTGTAGTGTGCATTGATCGGTTTTTGAGGCGGGAAGCTGGGAATGTGTACCATAGATTCGAAATTCAATATTGCTTTTTGTGTTATGCCGAATAGACAGATATCAAATTATGTCCGGGGCGGATTTTTGCTGTTTTAGCAGAAAATACGCCCGGGCATTTTTTGTATGTACGGAGGAATGATGAAGATCAATAAGCTGAGAATCGAAAAAAACAGCATTTATAGATTTGCGGCGGTCGTTGGCGGAATAATGGTCAACGTGCTTCTGGCGTATCTGACTGATATGTCGGGTATACCGCTGTATCTGGATTGTGTCGGAAGTATATTTGTTGCGGCACTCGCCGGAATGCTGCCCGGACTGATAACGGCTGTCCTGACCAATGTTTTCTGTTCATTGTTCAATAATTTTGCCGTTTATTATACTGTCATCGGAGTTATCATCGCCGTTGGCACGTCACATTTTATAAAACATGAATTCCATAAAAAGAAGGCTAACTTTATCTGGCTGTTACTTTCCATAGCCGGTGTTGCCGGCGTGTTGGGTACTATCTTCCAATGGCTTCTTCTGGGCGGACCTCAGTTTAAGGATGTAGCAAACGCAGCCTCCACTCTTTCGGGTGGTGACGGATTTTCTTATTTCCTGTTTTCTATGATCCTGAATGTCGGCCTTAATCTGGTCGATAAAGCCGCTTCCCTTGCTCTTGCTATGCTGGTACTGTGGTTTATTCCGGAAGATACAAAGGTTGAGATCAGAAACAGTAAGTGGAGACAGAAGCCGCTTTCTAAAGCTGAGTGCAAAGATATCCGCGTCCGCATGCAGAAAGACGAGTCTTCTCTCAGGATAAGACTGACCTATATGCTCCTTCTTACGGCATTCTCCCTCACCATAGGCCTCAGCATAATAAACATATCCCAGTATTTTAACGACAAGAAAGAAGAATACAAGGAAAATGCAATAAATGCCGCGGTATTTGCTGCTTCTGTGATTGATCCTGAGAAGGTGGATTCTTTCCTGACAGGAGGAGTTAATACGCCCGGATATTATGATGTCAAAGAAGAGTTTACCAGGATCAGGGACAGCATTCCCGGAGTTAAATATCTGTATCTGATCAAGATCAGACAGGAAGGATGTGTATTCATAATCGATCTTGATGCCGGAGAAGATCCCGGTTATGAAAACGGAGAACTGGTTGAATTTGAAGATGCCTTTATTCCATATCTTCCCCGGCTTTTTGCGGGCGAAGCGGTTGAGCCCATCGAGTCAAACGACAGGTTCGGATGGGTAATTTCGTCCTATGTCCCCATTAGAAATGAGGACGGTGTAACAGTCGGATATGTGGGGGCCGACGCCTCGTTGTCATATGCTTCCGAATACGTCGGAAAATATGCTCTTAAAACCATACTTGTCTTCTCGGGATTTTTCTCTCTTATACTCGGCTACGGTCTGTGGGTGTCCGAATACCATATGATCTATCCCATAGGAAGCATGGCCAAGGCAATCAGCGATTTTACGATCGGCGAAAACGATCAGAAAGCTCTCGACGAAAAGGTCAGAAAGCTCAGATCTCTTGATATACAAACGAACAATGAAATAGAGAAACTGTACAACTCTCTTTGTCAGATGGCTTCGGAAACAACTGAACAGATGCGAAGCGTAAGATATCTGGCAGAAAGTTCCGACAAGATGCAAAACGGCCTGATCATCACCATGGCGGATCTTGTAGAAAACAGAGATTCGGATACGGGCGCCCATATTGCAAAAACCGCAGAATACGTCAAGATCATTTCTGAGTCTCTCAAAAAGAAGGGATATTATTCCGAAAAACTCACACCCAAATTCATGTCGGATATCGTTAAGTCCGCGCCTCTTCATGACGTAGGCAAGATCAGTATATCCGATAATGTGTTGAACAAGCCTGGTAAACTCACCGATGAAGAGTATGAGATCATGAAGACTCATACCATATACGGTAAGGAAATAATCGAAAAAGTCATAAACACCGTAAACGGTGAAAACTACCTCAAGGAAGCAAGGAATATGGCGGCGTATCATCATGAACGTTGGGATGGTAAAGGATATCCTGAGAAACTTCACGGTCAGGTCATCCCGCTTGCGGCACGTATCATGGCTGTTGCCGATGTGTTTGATGCACTTACTTCCCCGAGAGTATATAAACCGGCTTTTTCCATTGAAAAAGCACTTGAGATAATAAACGACGGCTCCGGTAAGATGTTTGATCCGAAAGTTGTTGAAGCGTTTATGGATGCAATGCCCGAGATCAAGGTTGTTCTTAAGAAGTACCAGGAAAGTTAACGGAGGAAATCGTTAATGATCGGAATTAACAGAAAAACCGGAAGATATATAGCGGCAGTGATTGCGGGCGTATTTATGTCCGCAGTCGTATTATCCGTTCCTGTGGCTGCCGGAAACATTCATGCTCCCGAATCATTATCGGAAGAAATGTCCGAAAACCGTATAGGCGGAGGATATTCCGCATCGGGGCAGCTTGATGGAGCAGGATATACCGCCAAGCTGTATGATGCGACAAACGGTCTGCCTACCTCCGATGCCAACTGTATTCTTGGTACAAGAGACGGCTATGTATGGATCGGAGGATACAGCGGGATCATAAGATATGACGGATTGAATTTTGAAAGGCTTGATTCTTCTGAGGGGCTTACAAGCGGAAGAGCCATATTCGAAGATTCAAAGGGAAGAGTGTGGATAGGGACAAATGACAACGGTGTCGTTTTAATAGAAAAAAATATCCGCACCCATTATACATATAAGGACGGATTGCCTTCCTCATCCATAAGATGTTTTGCGGAAGATACGGCCGGTAATATTTTTATCGGAACAACCGCGGGATTATCCTATATAGACAGAAACGGAATATTAAGGATCGTTGATGACGAAAGGATCAATAATGAGATCATTTCCACACTTACCTCAACTCCGGAAGGATATGTATATGGCGTGACTAAAAACGGCAATATCTTCATGCTCAATGCCGGGGAGATTGAACATTTCTACGGAAAACATGACATTGGCGAGGAAACTGTCACCACGATTTTTGCCGATCCCCGTAACGAAGGATATGTATATTTGGGAACCGAAGAAGGCACCGTATATTATGGTATGTTCGGAGATCTGACCGAGCGTATGAAAAAAACCAACGTATCCTTCGGTAAGGGCATTGTCAGTATTGCCTATGCCTGTGAGCGTATATGGGTTGCAACAAATTCCACCATAGGATACCTGGATATTGATAACAGATTTCATGAACTCAGAAATATTCCCATGCATAATGCCATAGAGATGGTGGCGTCGGATTACCAGGGAAATCTCTGGCTGGCTTCTTCCAGACAGGGAGTAATGAAGGTCGTCACCAATAATTTTATCGATCTTTATGAACTGGCCGGACTTGAAGAAGAAGTGGTTAACACAACCTGTTATTACAAGAATAATCTCTATATCGGAACAGATTCCGGACTTCATATCATCAATCCTTATTATCAGCAGATCAAAAAAGACATATCCGAGTATTTCGGAACTGCGAGAATAAGATGCATTCTTGAGGGAACAGATGATGATCTGTGGATCTGCACCTATTCTGCCGGAATGGGTATTGTTCATATGGATTCATCCGGTAAGCTGACACCATATACCGAGGAAGACGGACTCCCGGATAATTCGGTAAGATGTGCTTCCATTGAGGATGACGGTTCTGTTTTGGTCGGAACAAACGGCGGACTTGCCGTTATCAAAAACGAGAAGATAGTAAAAACCGTCACTGCGGATGACGGTGTGGAAAATACGATCTTCCTTACGGTTGAATCGGATTCGGAAGGAAATCTTTATGCCGGAACCGACGGTGACGGTATATATGTGATCAGCGGAACAGAGATAAAGCATATTGGAAGAGACGACGGATTATCCAGTGATGTCATCTTAAGGATCAGGAGAGATGAGGCAAGGGGTGTTATCTGGATCATCACTTCCAACTCGATCCAGTATTTGTGGAATGATGCCCTGCATACGGTCACATCATTTCCTTACAATAACAATTTTGATATGTTCTTTGATAAATACAGTGATATCTGGGTTCTTTCTTCGTACGGTATCTTTTCCGTTAAAGCCAGTGACATGATCAATGATACGATCACCGATTACAAGCTTTATACGACAGCAAACGGTCTTACCAGTGTGCCCACGAGTAACTCATACAGCTGTATGGATGAATTCGGAAATCTCTATATTTCCGGAAGGACTGGCGTTAACAAAGTTAATATTAATCATTTCTTTGAATCCGTATCATATCTGAGAATGGGAGTTCGTTCAATCTTCGTGGGTGATGAGGAAATAATACCTGATGCGGAGGGCGTCTATACTATACCGTCGACGAACGCACGTATCACTATCGTGCCTGCGGTTCTTGACTATACCATGACAAATCCGATGATCAGGGTATATCTGGAAGGCACTGAAGATGCCGGTATAACGGTGCCCAGAAGCGGACTTTCTTCTCTTGAATATACCGGGCTTAAGTATGGTAATTACACCCTTCATATACAGGTGCTGGACGGTGTGACCGGAAACGCCATAGAGGAGACCACCTATACGATAATCAAGCAGCCCAGACTATCTGAACTTCTTGGTATGAGAATATTGCTCATAGCTGTGGTCGGTCTGATATGCGGACTTATCGTATGGAGGATCATGTCCGGAACCGTTATCAGAAGACAGTACAAAGAGATTCAGGTTGCCCGTGATGAAGCGGAACGTGCGAATTCTGCCAAGTCAAGATTCCTTGCAAATATGTCACATGAGATCCGTACCCCCATTAACACCATCATGGGTATGGATGAGATGATACTCAGGGAAGATCCTGCCGATGTTCCCAAACCTTACTTTTTATCGGTCATCAATTATGCTCTTGATATAAGGGATGCATCGGAATCACTTCTCGGATTGGTAAATGATCTGCTCGATATGTCGAAGATCGAGTCCGGCAAGATGAATATCATCGAGAAAAGATACGATACATTTGAGATGCTCAGATCTCTTGTCAAGATGACCAGGATCAGAAGCAATGAAAAAGATCTGACATTTGATTATGACATTGATGAAAATCTTCCCGCTCATATGTACGGAGATGAACCTAAGGTAAAGCAGATCCTTATGAACCTGCTGACCAACGCGGTTAAATATACGGATCTTGGCGGACTTACTCTCAGCGTTTCAATATTGTCCAAAGAAGAAAAGGAAGTAAAGATCCTGTTTTCCGTCAAGGATACCGGCATAGGTATCAAAGCGGAAGATATGGGTAAGCTCTTCAATGCATACGAAAGATTTGATGAGGAGAAGAACAGCGGAATTCAGGGTACCGGTCTGGGACTTGATATATCCAAGAGATTTGCGGAGCTGATGGGCGGTTCGCTGGAATGTTCAAGCGTATACGGTGAAGGATCCGAGTTTACGTTTACATGCACACAGAAATTCGATGAAGAAGATGTGCTGGGAGTATTTGACGAACACGCGGGAGATGAATCCGGTAAGCCCTATGTTCCTCAGTTTATAGCTCCCGATGCAAATATACTTGTTGTCGATGATAATCCCATGAACCTCACGGTCATCAAGGGACTTCTTAAGGCAACGAGAGTATTTGTCACTACGGCTGCAAGCGGTGAAGAAGCTCTTGATAAAGTCAGGGTTGATGAATTCAACGTAGTCCTTCTCGATCATATGATGCCGGGAATGGACGGAATAGAAACCCTCGGAAAGATCAGAGAGATAAAACCCGATCTTCCTGTTTATGCACTTACCGCAAATGCTATGTCCGGAGGAACGGAGTTTTATGTATCTAAGGGCTTTAACGGATATCTGGCCAAGCCCATTGACAGCCGCGAACTTGAAAAAGCGATAATGAGGCATCTGCCCGAAGAGATAATGATGAAGCCCGGAGAAGAGGATGCGGTAAAAGATCTTACTCAGATTCCCGATGAACTCAAGTGGCTGAAAGATGTCGAAGGCATAAATCTTGAAGACGGAATAAAGGCCTCCGGAGGAATAACTCAGTACATAACGGCGATCAATATGTTCCGCGATACGATAGATGCAACCTCCAAGGTAATAGAGGATGCATTTAGCGAAAAAGACATCAAATTGTTTACCGTTAAAGTACATGCACTGAAGACATCAGCTCGGATAGTGGGCGCGGGAGAACTGTCTGCTATGTGCGAGAAACTGGAGGAAGCAGGCAATAAGAACGAAGAAGAGTTCATAGCAGAAAATACATCTAAGATGCTGGAACTTCACAGGGCATTTCTGACAAAGCTTTCCAAACTTGATTCCGGTAAGAAAGAGGAAAAACCTGCCGTAAATCCGGATGAACTTAAGGATGCGTATAAAGCACTCAGGGAAGTTGTTCCTGAAATGGACTATGATTCGACCGAAATGATAATCGATCAGGTACTTTCATATAAGCTTCCGGAAAAGGATGAAGAAGTATTCGGAAAACTTAAGACTTATCTGAAGGCGCTCAATTGGGATGAGATGGAAAAACTGATTCAGGATAAATAGGAGAGTATATGCCAAATAACCGGATAATGGTAACCGGAGAAAAAGAATCATTTCTCATAAGGGTACTGATCAAAAAATTGAAAGATTCGGGTTATGATGCTTATTTTGCAAATTGGAGCGTCAATGACATCAACTCCGGATGGGATGATGCCGGACTTATAGCTCTCTATGCTGAAGAAAGAGAACATCCCGGAGAGGATGCACTTATCTTTCTTAAAGATAAGCTCAATGACGATCAGAAGATCGTCACGGTTATCGGAGAAAAGCCCGACATTAAATACATCACCGACAGGATTCCGGCGCAGCTTATTTATAAGGAATATGTAAGACCGATCGATGCAACTCTTTTCATCAAAGATGTTCAGGATGTTATGAACAAGGTGAATGCCGGTGAGTTCAAAAAGAGCATTCTAATCGTTGATGACGATCCGAACTATTTGGCTTTGGTAAGAGAATGGCTTAAGGGACCTTATAAGGTATCCATGGCCAATTCAGGTCTGCAGGCTATCAAGTGGCTCGGCAAAAATAAAGCGGATCTCATACTCCTCGATCATGAGATGCCTATAACCAGCGGACCGCAGGTTCTTGAAATGTTGAGGAATGATGTCGATACCGCATCCATTCCCGTTATGTTCCTCACCGGTAAAAGCGATAAAGAGAGCGTTATGGCTGTGTTGTCACTGAGGCCGGAAGGGTATTTTCTCAAAACGATCGAGAAAGATGAACTGCTTCAACAGCTGAAAGCTTTTTTTATCAGGCATAAATAAATTGTATCTGCAGGAATATAGGAAATGTTAGACTTCTTTCGAAACTTTCAACTTGATCTGATGCTATCACTCAGCGGAGTATGCTGCGTGATGGTATTTCTGTTGATTTTTACACGTGTCCTGTCTGCGAGAAAAAAAGCTATTCTCATAGCAATAGAGTTCTCGACATTTTGCATATTGATATTTGAAAGGCAAGCATATAAGTATGCCGGAGATGTGGGGCAGATCGCCGATGTGATGATCCGTCTCAGTAACTTTGTCGTATTCTTCCTGAATTCAGCTATCAGTTTTGTTTTCAATCTGTATCTTGCTGAAGTGGTCAGATCTGATTGTAATCTCGTTATTCCCAAGCGATTAAAACTTGCCGGAATGCTTGCATCCGTAAGTATGATTCTTTTGGTTGTCAATCTGTTTACGGGATGGGTTTATACCATCGATTCAGGCAATGTGTATCATCGAGAGATATTGTTCTATTTTAACTATATTCTGGCTTTTGCAGGCCCCTTGCTGGATCTTTCGGTTATTATCCAGCATAGAAAAAAGATCAGCCCCAAGATACTCAGGTCACTTCTTTTGTTTACACTTGTTCCGATCGCTGCGGGAGGGATCCAGGCACTTTTGTACGGTCTGTCCCTTATCAATATTTCAATCTCCATTGTTTCGGTCTTTTTGTATGTGTTCGCATATGAAGATATCAATGACAAAATAGCTGCGGCGCAAAACACAGAAATGGAGAATCTGAAAACAGATCAGGTAAAGATTCAGAATCTGTTTGAACAGACCATTAAAGCATTTGTAAATGCCATTGATGCCCGCGTCGATTACGCAGAAGGTCATTCCGTGAGAGTGGCGGATTATTCCTATATGCTGGCTCAGATGAACGGAAAGAGCGATGATGAGTGCAAGGAGATATATCAGGCAGCTCTGTTGCACGATGTCGGTAAGATAGGTATTCCGGATGAAATACTTAAAAAGGAAGAGAATCTGACCAAGGAAGAAATTGATGCAATGAGACAGGAACCTTTGATAGGAGAGAGGATTCTGTCAGGCATCTCGAATTATCCTCATCTGTCATATGGTGCAAAATATCATATGGAGCGGTATGACGGCAGCGGTTTTCCCGGTGGTTTAAAAGGAAATGAAATACCGGAATCGGCCAGAATAATCGCCGTTGCGGAAGCATATGATTCCATGACCACAAGAAACAGTTACAGAGAGCCGCTTCCGCAGTCCGTTGTAAGAGAAGAACTCATCAAAGAATCCGGGTTTAAATACGATCCTTTATATACGAGCTACATGCTTCAGCTGATCGACAGCGATGTTGATTATCAGATGAAGGAAGAGACCGAAAATGTAGATACCATATTTAAGAATGAATTTTCCTGTGAAGAATACAGGAGTGCCATATCGTACGGAATCAGGATCAGACCCGAGAAAAAGATAATCGCTTTTAGTGCAAGTCCTTTGAATGAAGAGAATCCGTTCTCGGCCCCCGCGGTTATCTTATTCGATTCTCTTGATGAAAGAGTACATGATACCGACAGGGCGATAAAAGATACCAGGTATACAGAATTTGGAGAGATCTGGTTTGACGGACATTTTGTATGCTCGGGAGCCAGAAATATGAAGCTGATCTCGCTTGAGGAGATAGAACAGGATGAAGAAGAGATTTATTTCATAGAAGTTGCGAGAAACAGAGATCATGTTCAGGTAAAACTGGAAGGTAAGGGATACAGGAGTGAAGTTGTTCTGTCACTTCCCGACAGCTCCAAATATGCTTATATCGGCCTTACCGGTGAGAACTGCCATATATCTTCGATAGAGGTGGAGAAAACCGGAAAGAGAGTTCCTGAATCGGATATACCGAGAATCTCTGAGGAGATCAATTATATCAACAGACTTGAGAGCGATATTCCGAATGTCCAGATAGACAGTATCAGGAGTGATAATACCGAAGGCGTTAAGATAAAAGACGGTATGAGACTTATATTCCATACCATGAGTCTTCCTTCATCGAATCTGGTATGGCATTGCCCCTATCTTCTCCTGTTTACTTCCGATGACGGTAAGGTGATGGGAAGAGGATATAAGGAATTTGCCATGATCCGTTTGGACGGTGAGGTGCAAAGCGGCGGATCCGAAGCTGAAAATAAGACGGAAGTAAATAAGGGTAAGGGATTCACAAACTGGGATAACTGGAAGAAACTTAACCGTAAAGGTTTCGAATGCGGTGTGAGATTTACCCGTTATAAGAATAAGATAATCACCGAAACCGAAAACGGCGGAATATCCATCATCAATACCACGACTCTGAAGAATAAGAAAGAGAAAGTGTATGTATCGATAACCGGTGATCAGGTAGCGCTGACGGATATAAGGATTAAACGCTGATAAGAGATAATGAGATAAATAGGGACGGTTCTCTCTGACTTGCTACTCCGGAGCAAGTCAGAGAGAACCGTC
>JAGCUO010000141.1 GCA_017962825.1 Lachnospiraceae bacterium
AATCCAAAACACCTTTGTAATCCGTCTTTCCCACAATTAACATCCAAATAATTCTGCAGCCTTTGCCATCCTCTCGGCAATCTTTACCCCGAACGGGCATCTACTCTCGCAGCTTTGGCATCCCACACAGGAAGATGCCGTTATCCCGAGTGCCTCATAATGTGCCTTTACGCTTTCAGGGACCGTTGGCTGTGTAATGGCCAGATCATAAAACTTGTTCACCATTGCTATATCAATATCCATCGGACAAGGCTTGCAATGTCCGCAGTATGTACACTGTCCCATATATGAGTGCATGGGAGCTGATGCAATCACCGAAGCGTAATCCTTCTCATCATCTTCGGCTGTCTCATATGCAAAAGCCTCGTCTATCTGCTCCTTTGTGTCATAACCGCAGAGAACAGATGATACTCCCGGTCTTGTCAGTGCATAATGAATACACTGCTTAGGTGTAAATGCTACGCCGAACGGTGATCTCTTCTCATCAAGCAGAGCCCCGCCAAAGAAACCCTTCATAACGGTTATGCCGACTTCCTTTTCCTCACAAAGGCGGTAGAACTCTGCCCTTTCAGGATCTATACCGGAGTAATCCTTATCATAGCCGCCAAATAAAGCGTCAACGCTTTCAGTAGCAGGACGCATGTCAAATGCAGGATTGATAGAAAACATTATCATATCAATAAAACCCGTCTCCACAGCCAGTTTGCCTATCCTCGGGTTATGGGTTGAAAGACCGATGTGCTTTATTACGCCTTCATCATGAAGCTTATGAACGAACTTTATAAAATCCGTCTTCATACAGTTATCCCAGTCTTCTTTGGCGTCAACGTAGTGTATCATCCCCAGATCGATATAGTCGGTCTTCATTCTCTTTAAAATATCTTCAAAAGCAGGAACGACATACTTCATATCCCTGGTACGGACATACTGACCATTCTGATATGTGGAACCGATATGCCCCTGCACGATCCAGTTCCCGCGGTTTCCTTCCATGGCCATGCCGATGATATCCCTTGATTTCGGGTCAGCCATCCAGCAGTCAATGATATTGATCCCCTTTTTTCCGGCATACTTTATCAATTCTACCGATTCTTCCTTGGGATGGCGCTCCAGCCATTCGCCTCCGAACCCTATCTCGCTGACCTTAAGTCCTGTTTTACCCAGCGTTCTGTAATTCATCATTGATCAGCCCCCTTTGAATACTTCTTCATCCAATTACTTTTAAACTGGTAAGCTACCAACACAATATAAAACGTTGTCATCACTAAAACAATACATACACTACCTAACAATCTCTTACGGTTCATCATTATATCACTCCGTCCACTCTACAAAAAACTCCACGGTAACATCCCCGTCACCCAGTGCTTCTTTAAGTTCTTCGCCCGTCACACCGTTAATACTTCCAAGCTTTGTGAAATTCCAGGTGTTCTCATCATAGTAAATCGTAATCTTATTGCCCTGATAAAGGATTATATCACCGGGCTTTGTAGTTATCTTCTCATCATTTGTGGGAAGACTCCACGGAAGATCACCTACTTTTTCGAAATTGCCGTAATCCTGCATATCCACAGTCAGCGGATCCTTTTTGAGTTTTTCAAGAAATGCTTCTGCAGAACTGTTATTTTCAAGATCTATCGAATAATACCTGTCTCCTATCCGGAATCCCGGGATAGCGACCGGGTCCATTCTGTTCTCTATGTCATTTTTCACTACATCACCCGTCCAGTCTATTATACCGCCAAACTCATACACATTCTTATATCCCATATCGGCAAGTTTCTGTGCTGCCTCTTTACTCCTTCGGCCGCTCCGACAGTATACAAGTATAATCTGCTTCAGATCAGGCAGGGCATCCGGTCTTGTATCCTCTATGCTTTCATTGGGGATAAGGATAGCTCCGGGGATATGCCCTTCATCATACTCGTCCTGCCGCCTGACATCCACGATGACATGTCCGTCATCTGCCTTCATCATCTCTTTAGCTTTTTCCTGGGTTATCTGGGTATATACAGCTTGACTTGTATCTACTCCGTCATCCTTGCCCGATGCTGTACACCCGGTAAGCATCATCACAAGGATCATTATTGCTTCTATTATTGCTTTAAGCATTTTTATCTCCAGTCGTCCCTATTTTATTAATCAAAGTTTCAGCTCAATTCTTTTTGCCACAGCATTTCTTATATTTAACCCCGGAACCACACGGACATGGGTCATTAGGATAAACCTTCATTATTTTTCTTTCCTTTATTTCTTTTGCCTTTTCTAATGCAATCTGCCTTTTCATCAAAGAGTTTCTTTCCTCCCGGAGACGACGCTCTTCAATTTTAAGTTCCGAGATTACATCTTCCTGATAAGCCAGCACTTTTTCCTTTAAGCGTAATTTTGCTTCCAGGGACTCTATTCTGGCTGTCTTACACTCTAAAATCAGCTCTATTCGTTGCCTTTTGTTGTTCAGATCATCAGAATCTTCTCTATCTTCAAGTTCTTTTATCTTTGATACTAACGGTTCCAATTTTTTCACAAGGGTATCTTCAATCCCTAACAGTTCTTCCATAGCCCACGGAATATCCCTGACATATTCGAACATCTTATCTCTTTCAGAATCC
>JAGCUO010000142.1 GCA_017962825.1 Lachnospiraceae bacterium
ATAATGCATGCTGATCACAAAATTTCTTAACAGCATTTAGCTCAAAAGGATTTCCGAGTGTGTGGGCGATCATAACAGCTTTAGTCTTTACGGAATAAGCCTTCTCGAGCATACGTACATCAATATTGTAACCCGGAACAGTCACATCAACAAAGACCGGTATCGCACCGTACTGAATGATCGGAGTAACAGTCGTAGGAAAACCTGCAGCTACGGTAATGATCTCATCACCGCGCTCGACCTTCCTTTCTCCAAGGAGCGGCGATGTAAGAGCCATAAACGCTATCAGGTTTGCCGACGAACCCGAGTTAACGAGACTGCAATATTTTATCCCGAGAAACTCGGCAAATCTCTTCTCGAATTCTTCGGTATATCTTCCTGATGTAAGCCAGAATTCGAGTGAAGAATCAACCAGATTTACCATCTCGTTTTCATCATAAACCCTGGAGGCATACGGAATACGGTCACCTTCCTTAAAACCCGGGTCCGGCTTATGATAATTTCTGGCATACTCCGCTACCAGATCAAGTATTTCCTTTTTAGCCTCATCCTTCGTCTTCATCAAAGCCCACTCTCTCCTGCTCAATTACAAGGGGGAAATTTCTCGTTCTCTTAAATATCTCGACTATATATTCACCGATGATGCCGATGAACATAAGAAGCACTCCGCCAATAAAGAAAAGACCGATGAGCATAGGTGCCTGACCTGTATCAAACCTCCACCAGTCCATGAGTTTCCATACAAAGTATACGATGCCCATTACAAACGAAAAGAATGAAATAGTAAATCCCCAAACTACGGCAAGCTTCAGCGGTGCCTGAGATGTACTGATAAGCGTCTGGAAAGCATACTCGATATAGCTCTTGAAATTATAACTGCTCTTTCCGTGCTGTCTCTTAGGCTGACAATACCTAACAAGAGACGCTTCATATCCCAGCTCAGCCACAATGTGTCTGAGCGAAGGCTCGGGCTCATTGAGCTGCTTCATCACCTTGATAACGGATGAATCATACAATCCCCACCCGGTCGTCTGCTTGTATTGCTTGGTATCGGAAAAATGAGCGATTATACCGTAATAAGCCTTTCTGAGTCCGGACATGATTCTGCTCTCTTCTGACATGTCCTTCTGTCCCAGAACAACCTTATAGCCCTTCTCCCATTCGGAAATAAGGGTGGGTATTAGCTCGGGAGGATCCTGAAGATCTGCAGCCAAAGAGATCGCACAATCTCCGCCTGCCTGGAAGAGACCGTACATAGCATTCCTTAAGGGACCGAAATTTCTGACATTTCGTATTCCTTTGATATGCGGATCGTTTTTAGACTCGGTTTTGATCTTATCCCATGTGGAATCCGTCGATCTGTTATCGACAAGGATATGCTCATAGGAATAATCAATGCCGGACATGACTTTTCTGACCTGAGATATCAGCTCACAGATATTGTCTTCCTCGTTATAGCACGGAGTGACTATACTGATCATTTTACTCATAATACTCCCCTCAAAAGTTCAATCAGATAATTCCCTGAAAAATCCGTAAACTCTTGTAAATCCTTCTTTAACATCTATCGGATGTGACCACCCGAGGCCGATCAGTTTATCTTCAACGGGGCGATTCTGCTTATTTACCGTATCCTGAAGATAAGCATCGTTATCTTCCCTGTTTTTGAACGTAACATTTAGCTTATTATCGGGAATGCCCGCAATTACCGAGGCAAGATCCCTTATGGCGATCATCTGATCGGTATTCGTAACATTATAAGCTTCCCCGGACTTGCCGTTTAACAGAAGAAGCATATACGCCGCAACCGCATCGCTCAGATAGCAAAATGCCCTTTTTGCGAGACCGTTACTATGAAGGCATATGTCATTACCGTTTACTGCATCCCGGATAAAGCTTGCAAACACTCTCGGATCGTTCTCAATATCCATTGTGGGACCATATGTATGTCCGACTCTTGCCATAACAGTCCTGACACCATACTCTCTAGAATATGATGCAAGAAGTGTTTCCGCTATCCTCTTGCTTTCACTGTAACAGCTGTGAGGATCAAGCGGATCGATCCTTCCTGTAGTTTCCTCTGTTATGCGATCCGGATCATCGACGGCACCGTAAACATCACAGGTACTTAAGAAAAGAAATCCTTTTAACGAATCCTTATTGCAGTTTTTCAGAAGCTGATAGGTCCCGATGGCATTTGGCTCGATGACCTCCACCGGATTCGTCTCATAAAACCTCGGATTAGCAAGCCCTGCTGCATGTATGATGTAATCCGCTTCAAAAACAGCTTCGCAATCTTCTGAAACTATATCTTCACTTATGTAAGTGAAATAATCTCTGTCAAAATATACCCCAAATCTATCCCTTGCCTTATCTTCCTTACGTCCCTGGGCAAGGATATCTACTTGTATACCCTTCTTTTCCCTCAGATAGATCAGAAAATAGACAATATAGGAAGCCAGCATTCCGTATGAACCGGATATATAAACCTTCTTACCCGAAAAAGCCTCCCAGTCATATCCCCTGGTATATATTTCTTCCATATCTGTGGTTATGATCTTGCTGCCAAGATAATCTTTCATCCGATATATTCCCTGATCTGCTTATCCATACATTCGCGGACATTTCCGCCTGAATTCCGGTTTTTGGTCCATTCAACGGTTTTTTCGACAGCCTTATCTATATCCCATTTCGGTGCCCAACCGAATGTCTTTTTCAGTTTGGTGCAGTCAAGCTTTAGGAATGTCGCCTCGTGAGGACCGCCGTCATATCTATCGATCCACTTTAGGCCATCGCCCCAATGCTTCACGAACAGATCAGCAAGTTCACCGGTTTTGACACAGTCTTTATCATCGGGACCCACATTATAGTATCCCGAAAAAGAGATATCTTCATATTGCTTAGCAGCGATCATCAGATATGCACATACCGGCTCAAGAACATGCTGATAAGGTCTTACGGAATATGGATTACGGACAATTATATCTTCCCCGTTAACCGCTGCCCTGACGCAATCTGGAATGATCCTGTCTTTGGCAAAATCACCGCCACCTATAACATTACCGGCTCTTGCGGTTGATACAGCTGTAGTTCCGGAAGAGAAAAAGCTCTTCTTATAACTGTGGGTTACAAGTTCGGAGCAGGATTTAGAATTGGAATAAGGATCGAATCCGTCCAACGGTTCATCTTCCGTATAGCCTCGTTCTCTTTCCTTATTCTCATAAACCTTGTCAGTCGTGACATTAAGAAAAGATCTTACGCAGGGATGCAGGCGGACACATTCGAGAATATTAACCGTACCCATAACATTAGTGTCAAATGTAAGGACGGGTTCCTCATAACTGAGCCTTACAAGCGGCTGCGCAGCCATATGGATCACTATCTCGGGCTCGAGCTCTTCAAATACAGCCTTAAGGGACGAAAGATCCCTTATGTCGCCTTTGATATGCGTAATCTGATCCCTTAATCCACTCAGGACGAATAATTCGCTCTCATCAAGCGAATATCCGATCACCTCAGCACCCGCATTAACAAGCAAAGCGGACATCCAGGATCCCTTGAATCCCGTATGTCCGGTTATCAAAACCTTTTTGCCTTTATAGAATGAAGGATCGAAATTCATCAGTCCGTTTCTTAATCTTCCCACTTCTTCCAGGGAGCGTTATTCGTTTCAAGAAGCTTTTCAAGCTGCTCCTTTTCGCGTAAGTTATCCATGCATTGCCAGAATCCTCTGTGCATATATGACATAAGCTGGCCTTCGTCGGCAAGCTTCTCCAGAGGATCTCTTTCAAATATTGTATCATCCCCATCGATATAGTTAAAGATTTCGGGATTTAATACCATAAATCCGGCATTTATGGGCGAACTGTCGCTGATCTTCTTCTCACGGAAGGATTTAACGGCATTGTCTCCGCCGATATCGAGCACTCCCTTTGACTGGTCCTGAAGAACGGCGGTAAGAGTCGCTATCTTACCGTGACCCTTATGGAATTTGACCAGTTCATTCATATCTACGTCGCAGACACCGTCACCGTATGTCATCAGAAAAGGTTCATTTCCGACATACTTCTGAACCCTCTTGATCCTGCCGCCGGTCATGGTGTTGAGACCGGTGTCAACAACAGTAACTTTCCAGTGCTCGGCATGGCATTCATGAATCGTAGTGGACTCTTCACCGTTTCTGTAATCAAATGTCACATCACTGCTGTTGAGGAAGTAATCCGAAAACCACTGTTTGAATGCCTG
>JAGCUO010000143.1 GCA_017962825.1 Lachnospiraceae bacterium
AAGCGTTTCTTACGAGCTTGTCGATCTCGTTGTATTCGCTGTTGTTGTTCGTGTTCTCGATCTCTTCCATGCGGCTGTCAACGAACTCGTCGAGATCATTGAGAGTTTCATTATAAGATGATACAGTGTTGGCATTGATGTTATCCTTCTTGTTATCCTTCTGCATCTGCTCGAGCTGTGCGATTATCCTGTCTGCTTCCTCCCTGACGGTCTCGTCAACCGATACCTTCTCGTCGTCTCCTTCAAGTCCGAGTGCCTTCTTAAAGAGTGTCTTAAAAGGTCCGCCTACATATTTTGCTCCGGGTACGAGATCTACCGCTTCGTCGATTCCGTTGCTCATAGCCTCTTTGATAATTTCCATCCCGAATTCCCTGATAGCTGCAGCGATATCATCTTCTTCCGTGACTTCTGCGTCTTCTTCGGGTGCTACATATGTTCCGTTCTCAAGAGCTGTATTGACTTTGTTTACTTTCTTCCAGTAGTCAAGGAGCTCTGCTGCCGTCATCTTGGAGAATCTTTCCTCAAGCTTTGCTACTCTCTCTTTGTTCTCTTGTACTATCCTGTCTGCCTGTGCCTCGGCTGCAGCTCCATTTGCGTTGTCTTCGAATGCTTCCGTGAGCTGATCTTCGCTTTCGGTTGCGCTGTTTGCTGTCTCTTCCGCTACCGTTGTCTCTTCTGCTGCCGGTGCCTCTTCTTCTATATTTCCTGCCTTGGCTGTTCCGACTTCTTCTTCCAGTTCGGGAGCTGCTGCTTCTTCAACTGCCTCAACTGCCGGTGCTGCTTCTTCAACTGCCTCGACTGCCGGTGCTGCTTCTTCGACTTCCGGTGCTGCTTCTTCAACTGCGGGTGCTTCCGTCTCAACTGCTGCCGGAAGGTCCGGTGCTTCCTCGACTGCGGGTGCTTTCGTCTCAACTGCTGCCGGAAGGTCCGGTGCCTCCTCAACTGCGGGTGCTTCCGTCTCAACTGCTGCGGGCAGTTCCGGTGCCTCCTCAACTGCGGGTGCCGCTGTCTCCTCAACTGCTGCCTGTACTTCTGCTTCTTCTGCGAATACTGCTGTTGCCGTGATATTGGACATGAGCATCACTGCTGCGAGTCCTCCTGCTATAAATCTGATCTTGTTTGCCTTCATATTTTTTTCCTCCGTTTTTTCCGCTTTCGCGGGTGCTTTTCTTTTGATGATTGAATGATAACAGAAGAACTATCACAGATTTATCACTCAGCTCAAAACCCTATTATTTCAACAAAAAATCACAACGGATTGTTCCGTTGTGATCTTAAAGGCAATACCGATCCGGTTTTTCAGTCATTATCGACGGTAACCACATTAAAGAACCCTATCGTGTCAAACAACTCCATTATATCTTCATTGACATGTACAAGCTTCATGCTCCCCTGATTATCCATGGTCTGCTGCAGGAGCAGGATCGCACGCACTCCGGCCGACGAGATATACGGTACTTTTTCAAAATCAAGGATAAGTGTTTTAATTCCATCAAGCTCGCCCTCCATCCCGGCGGTAAATTCCGGGGATGTCAATGTATCCAGAGCACCTTCCGGTTTGACGGTGAGTATATCATTATCCTTTATCTTCTGTAACATTCTCGTTCCCTCCGATCTCATTTATTGTGTGGACTCTTCTTCTCCAAGATACTTAAGACAGAGCATTGTCATATCATCAAACCGCTTCGCATCCTGAACGTATGAATCTATACTATCATACAACGTATCTATAATCCATTTCGGCGATGCATCTTCAGGATCCGACAGATTCAAAAGCATATTATCAGCACCGTAGAATTCACCTTTGGGATCTTTCGCTTCGATAACTCCGTCGGTATAAAGGAAAATGTAACCCTTATGATGCAGCCTGATCTCGTAGTCGCTATACTTTGCTCCCGGGATCATTCCCACTGCGGGACCGTGCTTATCTTTTTCAATAAGCTCGAACTCTTCGTTTGAATTTGTAATTGCAGGCCGTTCATGACCGGCATTTGCACATATGACAATTCCCGTATCAAGATCGAGTATTCCCATCCAGACCGTCGCAAACATCTTTGACTCATTGTTCCTGCAGATCTGGTCATTGACCGAAGTGAGGATATCAGCCGGAGTACCGCCTTTTTGAGCGCGGTAGTCGATCAGATTTTTCACCGACATCATAAAGAGCGCGGCGGGAATTCCTTTGTCCGAAACATCTGCTATAAGGAATGCCAGATGTTTCTCATCCGTAAGAAAGAAATCATAAAAGTCTCCCCCAACCTCCTTTGCCGGATTCATACTGGCATATATGTCAAACTCCGGCTTATCGATAAATGCCGGGAATTTACTTGGCAATGCCTTGTTCTGTATATCCGCTGCCATGCGAAGCTCGGATGCAACACGCTCTTTGTCAGTTGCAAGAAGCTCGACCTCCTGTGTGTATCGCCTCATCTCTCCCGTAAGCAAGGAAAACTCACTTGCAAAAGAGCCTATTTCATCTTTCTGGGTTATCCGCTCCATATCGGAAGAAACTTTGTCCGGATCCTTGTCATGATGATACCTTCTCATTGTTTCCCTCATCAGCAAAAGCGGCCTGAGTATCATTCTGTAAAGAATGATAAGGACTGCCACTGCGACAAGGATCAGATAGGTCATAGCTGTCAGGCGAAATGTCGAGATGAAATCCATATGCTCATATATATCGCTTCTTTTGAGGGAAGTGCATAAACGGGCAACTCTTCCTCTCCGGCTTGGCGGCATCTGTCTGTAGAATCCGAAATCATCCGACTCCTTATAGGTACCCCAGGTCCAGTGCATCCGCCCTTCTGTTTCCCTGGCATAATTACTCCATTCGAAACTCTCTTCAAATACGTCAAAGTCACTACCCAGCTTTACCGAGCCGTCAGGGGAGCGTTTTGCATCAAACAGCACTGTCCCGTCATATTCATCGTACGGTATGATCAGAAACAGATCATCAAGATCATGGAGTTCGAATTGCCAGACGAAAAAACCGTCGATGCTTTTATAGCAGGCTGCTGCAAAATCAAGCTGCTCCTCCTTCGACATTTCTTCGGCTTCATCGACGCCGATCTTAAACAATTCCTGTTCCGAAGGGATCTTAGTATCCGCAAGAAGCCGCTCTTTGATCTTCTCGGGATTATCCTCCCAGTAATCAACAAGCCAGGGCAGTGCGGCAAAACTCTCAATGTAGTCCTCCGTTTCCCTGAGATGCTCGTCATTCCTGTCATGCAAAGTTACAAGATAAGAGGTAAAAGCAGCCGAAGTGATCTCATTTCCCATGACCAGCGTAATGAATATAAACATTACAAGCACGATACCGCCGATACGAATGATCAGGCTCCTAAACTTCCGGGAAACGTATATATATACTACCGCTCCCGACATAAGCAGTGCCTTGGAGAGCGGGCCTCCCATAAATATCGTGAAATAGACCGCCAGACATGCGAAAAAAGTGGGCAGCAGAAAAAGTACCCTGTCCGTTTTCCATACTTCAAACAGGCATATTCCCACATAATAATATGCGATCGCATATGATAAGATGTTTATGGCCGTTATGACCCCGGAACCGGCAGCCGAGATAAATGAACGATCGGAATAGATCACGATCAGGGTTGCGGTCAGCACGAAATCCGCTATGACAGGCACCGTTATAAGCCGGGAAGGTTTCAAACCTCTATTATCTTCTCCGTCAGGGCGCATATATAGAGCCATGAGAAAACATGCAAAATGAGGAATAAACCCGATCAACCGTTCGGTCTGAATGGTAAGTTGTATCGATCCGGTAGTAAAATCCGGAATTGAAACGGCAGTATCCAGAAGTGCATATATCAGAACCGATACGGTAACAGCAAGAAAGATACGGTCTTTTTTATTCTTCTTCTCTTTTTTGAGAACGACCGAAATAAACAGACCCAGCATTATCAGCACGGAAATGCTGTTCATTATAAAACTGATACTTACGATCTCTTTAGCGGTCATACCGGCCCCCAATCTAGTCCTCGAAGCTCAGATCATCAAGCTCAGCCCTGTAGAATTCAGGCCAGCTGTACTGGTTCATATACTCTCCGGTATAAGTGTATTTGGAATGACTTCTGTTTTCCAGCCAGTCATAAAGGTCACATTCGATCCTGTCTTTTGCTATACCGAGACTCCCTCTTTGTTTTACAAGCACTCCGTCAAGTTTGAGGCGGGTAAACGTGTTTTGCAGATCCTGTCTGAGATTGCACAGATACGATACCTTTTTGTCGGGATCCCCTTCGTCTTCCCACAGCGAAGCCATGATCTCTCCGTTTGTGGTCTGAGCACCTTTATTGTTTACGAGAAGAGCAACTATCTCTTTGGTTCTCTTATATTTAAACTCTACCGGTGTTCCGTCAACAAAGAATTCAAAGTTTCCGAACGTCTGGGCAAATACACGCTTATGCTCCTTCTGATATTCGGGATACCTAAGCTCTGAAAGTTCCCATTTAACACGCTGCTGCGTCGCGGGTTTAACAACGTATCCGCTGGCATGCATATCCATCGCGTCTTTGACGTTTTTATCATCATCACTTAAAAAAATGATATTGACCGAAGGATTGAGTTCCTTAAGGTACTTGGCAAGTTCTATACCGTTAAGGTCAGCCATGTTCACGCTAATAAAGGCAACATCCACCCTGTTCTGTCTGGCATATCCGAGAGCAACAAGCGGATCGTCATGTTCTATTATCTCTGAGTCGGGATCGGAATCATATATCAGATCCGATATCAGATCAAGGTCATCCCTGTTCTCATCAACGGCTATTATGATCACTACCGGTCACCTCCGGGAAGAACAACCGAGCTGGTTTTCTGATTCCTTCTGTGTTCCTTTGTCATTCCGATCGGATCTGCTTCGCCTACTATGAGCATTTTCCTGTCTTTTTGCGCAGCGTCATGAAGCGGTCCGGAATGAAGATCAGATATTACAAGGGCTGCAAATCTGTCGTAATTATCGTCATCTATAACCGGAAAATGATACTTCATCCGATACCAGTGTTCAGAGTCGAATCCGACGCTTCCAAGGTAAAGCCTGTCGGCGGTATCGGTAACCTCATCCGGTCCCGCGCACTGGCCGGGTTTTAATCCCGTATCCTCACAAAAAAGCAGTCCATAGGCTTTAAGGATCCTGTCCTTTATGGTTTCCTCGCGACCATCGCGGCCTATGCGTCCGGTCTTGGTCTCCATTACTTTGTAGTAGTAATCCTGCGCTTCTTCGCTCTCCTCAAAACGCACTATGGCCTCATAAAACTTTCTGTCTATCCCTGTCTCCGACATCAGATTACTCCTTTTCTAAGTGTCTTACTAGGTATTATACCATAGTCATATGGAGTGCCATAGTGATTTTCAGAGATATCCTGCAGCAGAACACTGACGCACTCAATTCCTATAGAGTATATTGAAACCGGAACTATGTGTTCTGCCATTATGATTTTTCCGGTCCGGAGCGGGATGCGTTAGAAGCCAGTCTTCGAGAAGATCCTGATGCGGATATGCCGGTCTGGATCTATGAATTCGAGGATACGATGACGAAGTCCGATTATCCCGGAGTACCTGATCTATGTGAAATCACCTGACGGATACGCAAATCTTCGCAAGGGTCCCGGTACTGAGTATGACGTGATCTGTCAGATCCCGACCGGCGAGTCCATGGAGGTATATCGTGAGAGCGCCACGGACCAAAAAGGCAAAAAATGGCTGAAAGTTGCGTACTGGCATCCTGAGGGCATCTCTCAGTCTGACGGAGCGGATGAGCCGGGTGTTTGGGAAACCGGGTGGATCTCCGAATCACAGGTTGAATGAGCAAATACGTAATCTAATGAAAATTGAAAACCGTACCAAGGAATAATTCTTTGGTACGGTTCACAAATCCCGTAACTATGGGCAAAACAAAAAGCAGGTGATGGGAATCGAACCCACGTCACCAGCTTGGAAGGCTGGTGTTCTACCATTGAACCACGCCTGCAGAAAAAACTTCAAGTGCCCAGAACCGGAATCGAACCAGTGACACGAGG
>JAGCUO010000012.1 GCA_017962825.1 Lachnospiraceae bacterium
ACCTTTCTTTATACCGACAAGCTTGTCATCGATCCCTGCGCCGTAATCATAATTTCCGAGCGTAGTCTTCTGATCGTAATAAGTATAGCTGTCAATAACCGTAGAGCCTATAAGCGGAGCAACATCAAACACGATCTTGTCTCCCATCTCAACAAACTCGCCGTCCTCAGCAGGTCTTTCAAAGCTCCTGTCCGCATGCTGTGCAAGGAATTTAACCTTTTCATCCTCTATATCGGGATTAAATTCATCCGGTCTGTCAAAATAGTCATAAACCTTAAAGGTCAGATTTCCGGCTGCGGCCGTGAGAGGCACATCCTTTAGGTTATCCCAGGAATAAAGATAGGTTCCTTCGTTCTCCTTTGCTTTTTCGCTCAGTGACGAATAATCGTACGGAGGTTCAATCCCAAGGAACTTTCTCAGCCTGTCCTTAACCACCGAATTTCCGGCGCTTATAAGTCCGCTGTTGACCATGGTCTTAAGTCCGGGAACATCCATCTGTTTAAGGCCCAGCGTGTTCTGCATGAATTCTGCAAGGAAGTTGTTGAGACCCTCATCATTTATCTTATCAACGTTATCAAGAATAGGCTTTAGCAGTGCACCAAGATCAATATAATCCGAATCCGGAAGCTCCATTATGTCTATAACGTTACCCTCTTAGGTATCCAGAAGATCCTTGTGCCCGCTTGAGAAGCTGTTCTTTAAATAAATGCTTGCCAGTTCTCCGTCGCTTCCGTTAAGCACCGCCTCAAGATCGATCTCACTTGTACCGGAAGACATATCGGTAAAGCTTCCCTTTGCTGTCAGAAAATAACTGCTTCCGCCCTTTACCACTGCCTCTATCATTGCTCCGGGCTTAACTGTGGCATCAAACGTACACTTTCCGTCTGATTTCTCTGTATTGCAGATGATGCTTGCAAGCTTCATGCCGTTAAGGGTAACGTCTATTCCGTACTGTGCCTTGTTCTCGTTTTCTTTTTCAACAGCTTTCAGACAATCGATCTTCACCTTGGTCTCATTATATGAAACCTTGATCGCTCCTCCTTGGATATCACCCTTCGCGTCAACATAGAAGCTTAAGTCCGCTGAAAGATTGGCTTCCTCCATCTTCTTGTAAAGATCGTCCTTCAGCTCTGTTATTTTCTTCTTTATGTTCAGCAGATCCGAAACGTTGATCTTGTCAAGACCTTCTATTCCCGAAAGGTCCATTCCCGAAAGATCGGGGATAAGGGTAAGAATGTTGATCTCAAGCTCATTAACATATGACTTTACAAGATCTATACACTCCTGCTTTGAAAGCTTGCACGAAAGAACATTAAGTTCCTTCTCCATCCCATTGACAGTAACTTTTACATCCTTCGCAAGCTCGGCACTTTCAACCTTGTCATACGCTATATGGATAAGCCTGTCGATTTCGTCCTTGTCGAACTTATTCTTTAGGGTTTCAAACTGCTGCTTTAATTTATCGGGGTCAATGTTATCACCGAGTTTTTTCTCTATCGCGTCGATCTGCTCCGAATATTGATCAAGTACTGCCGAAAGATCAACAACCTCTTTTCTGTAGCTTGGGATAGATGCATATATCTTTCGATCCTTGATATTTGCCATTCCCGCTACTTCCAGCAGATCCACGTTCTTATAAAACGGTATGAGATACAATGATAGATTTTTATTTTTGTCTACGGAAACCGTATACTTTGCGCCTACATCCTTAAACCCCGCAAATGACTGTGCAAGGAACAGTCTTCCCAAGGTCGCATCCAGAGTAACCTTAAGGCTTCCGTTTGCGGTCCACTCTTCGGGAATTTCCGCGTTACCGGCTTTCTCCTTATGCTCGACAAACGAATTCTCTACCTTCTCAATATTCCTGTCCATAACGTACCTGAAATATCCGGTATCGTCCTTCGTCATCGGCGCCCATTTATTCTGTACATACTCCTTCTGTGTGGAATAAACGTAGGCAAAAAAAGCTCCTGCAAGAACAATTATCGCCAGTATCACTATAAGGGCAATCTTTAAACCCTTATGGCTCTTCTTCTGTTTGCCCTTCCCTGACTCAGCTGCCGGCTTTTGGACCGCCTCAGGCTTTTGCACTGTCTCTGCCACAGGCGTTTCCGCTTGGGTCACCACAGTCTCAGCTGCCTGATTTGTATTTATAATTTCATTTTCCATATTTCAAGACCTCTCCGGTTGATTTTTTTTCATTATAAACTATCGTTTTCCAAAATGCAATCAATTCTTATACAGGGTACACTTCCCTACTCTTTCACTCCGTCTTTCTCATAACGGGGTTTCCTTCATGGTCATATAACGTCCAGCTTCCGGGCAATGCATAGCCTTCGGGATATCCGTCCGCTCCGACCTCTACCTTTCTTCCCTTCTCATCAAACAGATATCTGTTGCCCTCATCATCATAATAGACCGGTTTTCCTTCACGGTCTGTATCGGCCTCCTCCGAAACCTCGTCGGAAAGGATTATCCTGCTGCCGTCCTCGCCTATAAACAGCAGCCTTCCTGACAGTCCCGTACCGGCATCCTCTCCTGCATATGTTCCGTCATCTTCCGTTCCGTTTCCGTTAAAGACATACATATTTTCATCCGCTTCCGGCTCGTCCGTTTCACCCTTCTCCTCAGGTGTCCTGTTGTCGGTATACGGCGTAAAGTCCTTGTCCTGAAGTCCCTGATGTATCTCCTTCATATACGCCTGCCAGATATAGCCGGGATATGTATTTCCCATAAGTTCCTTCATTTCCCTCGGATAATCGTATCCAACCCAGACAGCGGTGGTATAGTATTTTGTGAATCCGACAAACCAGCCGTCACGCTGATTCTCTGTGGTTCCCGTTTTGCCTGCACTTGTAATGCCCTCTATGGCAAGCCTTCTGCCGGTACCCGAGGTCATAACCGTTTTCAGCACGTCAGTCATCATCCTCGAAGCATTTGCCTCGTAGATCCTTACCCTGTCATTCTCATTTCCGTATCCGCCAGCAACGGTCTCACCGTCCGCATCCGAAATTCTCATAATGCAGGTGGGCTCTCTGTATATGCCGTCATTGCATATGGTCGCATAGGCTCCTGCCATCTCCAGTGCCGTAGTTCCGTAAGTAAGTCCTCCAAGAGACGCTGCCGGAACATAGTCGCTCTGTGCCAGATGACCAAACCCCATCCTCTTTAAATACAAAAGCCCGATCTTGGGAGAAAGCTCCTCAAACAGCTTCCATGCGATCGTATTCTTTGAAACCGAGA
>JAGCUO010000144.1 GCA_017962825.1 Lachnospiraceae bacterium
CAAACCATGCTATAAATAATTGTCAACGTAATGTCTATCATCCATGAAGTATCTTGGAAAATGCCTTCACGTTTTCTCCTATGCTTCCTGCAAAAACACTGCTTCCTGAAACTATAACATTTGCTCCGGCATCCAGTATCTCACGTACATTTCCAAGAGTTACTCCTCCGTCAACCTCGATATCGATGTTCTTTCCGCTTGCTCTTACCATCTGCTTTACGTCATTAAGCTTCTGAAGCGTCTCGGGAATGAATTTTTGTCCTCCGAAGCCCGGATTAACAGACATTACCAGTATCATATCAATATAATCATAAAGATATTTAAGGGTTTCAGCGCCCGTAGCCGGGTTGAGTGCAACTCCTGTCCTTACTCCCATTTCCTTAATTTGCATGAGCGTACGGTTAAGATGTGTGCAGGCCTCCTGATGAACGGTAATGATATCGGCCCCCGCATCAACAAACTGATCGACAAACCTTTCCGGTTCGGTAACCATAAGATGAACATCAAACGTAAGCTTGGTGATCTTCCTTATGGAAGTTATAAGCGGAAGTCCAAAGGAAATACTGGGAACAAAGCTTCCGTCCATAACGTCTATATGCAGATATTCGGCCCCTGCTTCCTCAACTTCCCTTATCTGTTCCCCCAGCCTTGAAAAATCAGCTGCAAGTATCGAAGGTGCAAGCTTATTCATGATATGTACCATCCTCTTTCTGTTATTTCTTAAATCCGTTAGTTTTCTTCAGCTCATTGAACAGAATGCAGTAGCTTTCGTATCTGTTTCTGCTCAAAAGTCCGTTCTTAACTGCTTCCTTGACCGCACAATCCGGTTCATCGATATGATTACAGGTCAGGAACCTACATTCACTCTTAAGATTTTCAAATTCAGGAAAGTAATCTTTAAGATTCCTGTAATCTATTCCTTCTATCTAAATAGAGCTGAATCCCGGAGAATCGCATAGATAAGTATCCTTTTCCGTTTCCACGAGCTCCGTATGCCGTGTTGTCTGCTTTCCGCGCCCTATACGCTCGCTTAAAGCTCCGACCTCAAAACGGCCTTCGGGGAATAAGCGGTTCATAAGTGAAGATTTACCGACTCCTGAGGGTCCGGCGAGAATAGTTGTTTTTCCTCTGAGTACTTCTCTTATCTCTTCTATTCCTTCACCCTTTAAAACACTTGCGAAGAGAACTCTCATACCCGATGCGGCGTAATTTTCTGCCAAAAGCTTAAGTCTCTCGTCTTTAGCTATATCCGTCTTATTAAAACAGAGGACTGCCTTTACGGACTGTTTCTCCATCATTATTAGGAACCTGTCCAGCAGATTCAGATTCGGTTCGGGAGAAGCTGCCGCAAAAACTACAAGCACCTGGTCAATATTGGCACATGCCGGTCTTATCAGAGAGTTCTTTCTTTCAAGAATTTTAAGGATATTGCCTTCTTCCGGACTAAGTATCTCTATCTCAACATTATCTCCGATAAGAGGTGTTATCCCGTTTTTTCTGAATATTCCCTTTGCCCTGCAGATATACTTGACGCCTGTCTCGGAAATAACTGTATAATCTCCCGCAACGCCTTTTATGATTTTTCCTGTCATATGTATTTATTCGTTATTTTTGCAAAAGGAGAAACCCATAGCCTGTTTTGTACGGGTTTCTCCGAAATGGCTTTTTATAGTCCTGCCTTAATCTCACTCTTCTCTTTCCCAGAAATCGTCATCTTCGTCAGTAATAGGAGTAGGTTCGGGTGTGGTTGTTACATCATCATTTCCCCCGTTACCGTTATCATCATCAATGGGTGTGGGTTCAGGTGTAGGTGTGGGTTCAGGTCCCAAGCTCACAACAAAGCTTACGGATGAACCTTCCTCTATAAGTGTATCCTCTTCTATTTCCTGACTGATAACAATTCCTGCATCAAAAGCATCACTGTATTCAAATGTTACATCGCCGATCTCAAGTTTTGCATTGGTCAGCATCTTTTCGGCCCTTGCCTGCTTCTTTCCTACAAGACTGGGACACTCAACCTCTTTAATCTCACGTCCGAGGCTGATATGTACGATAACGACCGAATCCTTGGGAAGCATTGTACCGCCTTCGGGATCAGTAGAAATTACACAGCCTTTCTCAACCGTATCACTGTATTCCTCAGTACTTCCCGGCTGGTAACCCAAGGCTTCAAGAAGTTCCATTGCAGACTTAGCATCATATCCCCTGTAATTCTTGAGTTCCTTCATTTCAGCTCCGGCACTAACCGTAAGCGTGATGGTCTGGGTAGCAGGAACCGTTGCTTCCTTCATGGGATATTGAGCAGCGACCAGACCTGCTTCATAGTCGTCGGAATAGTCTTCGGTCCACTTTATCTGGAAATTAGCCGATTTAGCCCTCAGTGTCTTTTCAGCGTCCTCAACGGTAAGTCCCACTACACCGGGAACCTCTACAAGTACCGAATCAGGCGATGTAGGTATGGGTGTGGGATCCTCTTTCTCCGGGACCTTTATATTAGGAGCTCCGTTATTTGTTTCCTGTATAGGTGTAGGAGAACCGGGAGCCGTAGTTGCGGGAGGATTTATTAGATCTATCGGATTAGGTGCATCCTCCGAGAAGAATATCTTCTTTGCAATCCAGAAAATAAATACCAGAAGGGCTAAAGCAGCAAGAACACTGACTATCGTCAGGACCTTCTCAAGTCCGGAATCCATTGTGTCAAGCTCTTCCTTCTCACGTTTTACCTTCTTCTTTGTTTTACGATCCGAATAGGATATCTGTTTCTCCGGGCCTCTGGCCGCAGTTTTCTTTATGGTTTCCAGTTCTTCTTCCGTGATATTTCTTGTAGGTGATGAAGCCACCATAGCATTTGAAGCAATATTTACATAATCACCCTCCGGATTGAGGACCGAACGTTTAAGATCTACTATAAGCTCTCCTGCGGTCTGATAACGTCTCTCAGGTTTCTTCTGCATACATTTCTGTATGATCTTGTCAACGCTCAAGGGAACCTCGGGATTAAGCTCTCTTACAGGAACGGCCTCGCTCTGGATATGGAGCAGTGCCACCGAAACGGAATTGTCTCCGGCAAAAGGAACCTGCCCGGAAAGCATCTCGTATAAGGTTACGCCAAGAGAATAGATATCGCTTCGCTCG
>JAGCUO010000145.1 GCA_017962825.1 Lachnospiraceae bacterium
CCATTTTTAATACCTCCTAAAAAACTAAACATATGAAAATCCCTGCCGCGCGCTTGGCAAGTATTTCACCTTACAACCAGGCCCCCTCGTGCGAGAAAATGATATCTTTCATCGCATCTATTCCGCCCTTCAGGTTATATACAGGTCCTTTGTATCCCGCTTCTCTGACAGTTCTGATAGCAAGGATCGACCTGAGTCCTTCTTTACATACAAAGATCGTATCCTGATCCGGATCAAGCTCGTTTTGCCTTCTGGCAAGCTGACCTATCGGTATGACAACGGCACCGGGAAATCTGAGAAGAGATCTCTCGTGGGGTTCTCTTACATCAACGATCAGCATCGGATCTCCGTTATCAATTCTCTGTGCCAGTTCATCCGGAGTGAATCCTTCTATGGGTTCCTCATCATCAGGAATCTTAAGTCCGCACAACTCCTCATAATCAAAATCTTCAACCGCATCGATCGACGGATCATCTCCGCACAAAGGACATTCATGATCTTTTTTGATATTAAGAACTGATGAACGAAGATTTAACGTATCTACGCTGAGAACCTTTCCCGTCAGATGTTCTCCTATTCCGATGATCAGTTTTAAAGCTTCGTTAGCCTGAATGCTTCCGATTATTCCGGGAAGAGGACTTATGGCTCCTCCTTCGGCACAAGTGGGAACAAGTCCGGGTTCGGGCGGTTCGGGATACAGGCACCTGTAGCAAGGTCCTCCTTTATGATCGAAGACCGCTACCTGACCCTCGAACTGATATATCGCACCGAACACTTCGGGAATCCTTAAAAGTTCGCATGCATCATTTATCAGATATCTGGCTTTGTAATTATCCGTGCAGTCGATCACAAGATCGTAGTCCTCTATTACCTGCGCGATGTTTTCGGCTTCAAGCTTCAGATTCTCTGCTTCAAACAAAATATTTCTGTTGATGTTTTTTACTTTATCTTTGGCTGATGCAACCTTCGGCCTGTTAATGTCTCTGGATGTATGGATCACCTGGTTCTGGAGGTTCTCAAGCTTTACCTCATCAAAATCGACAGCTTTTATATTTCCCACACCGGCTGCCGCAAGATACTGGATCACGGCCGAGCCCAGAGCTCCCACACCGATAACCGCTACCTTTGATGCCTTGATCCTTTTTTGTCCCTTTACACCGATATCACGAAGAAGTAAATGTTTTCCGAACCTTTCAACCTCAACATCATCAAGCTCGGTCTCTTTTCTCCTCTCCTCGGGAATAATGCTGTCTTCCGGTGCACCGCCGGCAATGGCAGGGAGTAATAATATCTCCGCATTTTCCGGAAGTTTTTCACTCCATCTGTCCGAAGAGGTGATATCTTCATCACCGGAATAAATTCGGATAAACTTTCTCAGATTTCCGTTTTCGTCAAACAGTATCTTCTCAGAATCGGGGTATTCACTGATCAAAAGATCCAATATCCCCTTTACGGTGTCCGCATTTATATCAACCTTGGATTTTCTTCCAAAAAAACTTTTAAGTGTTGCCGAAATATATACCTGCATAGTTCTCCTTTCAAAGTTCAATTCACTCTGATATGCATCTCGTTTATCTCTCCGGATAATCCCGCAGCATATCCTCTTACAGAAGACACGCCTCGTGATGTTACGGATATAACCGGATATATAAGTCCCGGAATCATATGATCTTTATCCTTACCCGACAAAACAGCCTCCTTATCGGGATGGGAATGAAATATTCCAATGACATCAAGTCCCTTTTCTGCTGCCTCACTTTCGATAATCAATAAGGCTTTTGAGGAGATCAGATAATTCCTGCCGCTTAGATCCGAAGTTTCCTCATTTCCGCATATAACAGCTTCCGAAATGACTGTTTCACCGTTTTTTCCCAGCAGCACTCCGCAAGCTTCGCCCGGATAGGCTTCCACGGCAGCACGGGTTATCTTCTCATATCCTTTTTGTGCGATTGTGAACTGTGAAGTCGCCATATCTGTTTATACATATAGTTCTCATAGGTTTTATCTTGATAAAATCATACAGTACAGTTATGAATTTGGCTTATACCCTTATTTAATAATGAGCTATAACCTATGCCTATAGCCATCTTTTCGTCAGATCAAAATGATCGGACTCTTTTGGGTGCGGATTAGGAATTGAAGACAAAATGTGATAGAATTAATTGTTGCCTTAGGGCAAAAATATGCCGGAGGTTTTAAAATGATCAAATCGGAATTAAGCGAGATCAAAAAGCTCTATACACCGAAAAACTGCTCCGTAACCAAAATAGCAGGATGTTACGTTGACGGAGACAAAAATAAGAAAGCTACATTTGTAAAGACATTCCATTCTCTTCCCGAAGAAGAGACCTATAAATACTTCGATATATTCAGAAAGGCCCTTTCCGGAACTGTCGGAAAAAGCGCTCTGACTCTGGATATTACAAATGAAGCCGAAAAAGAAGGAGGTCAGCAGGATTTCCTGTTAAAGCTCAGAGACTCCGCTCTTCAGGACGAGGAGCTTCTGGATGATTACTATAACCGCATCATCTCCTCCCTCGAATACGTAGGAAACTATCTGATACTGGTAGCTCACGATGTTTATGACATCCCCCAGAAGACCAGAGACGGCTCCGTTAACGAGGATGCATCCGAAGATATCTACAACTATATCTTCACTGTCATCTGCCCGGTTGACCTGACCGACGCGGGACTTTCATTCGATCCGAAGACCAATGATTTCCATGACAGGAAAAGAGACTGGATCGTAAAGCTTCCCATCATCGGATATCTCTTCCCCGCATTTAACGACCGTAATTCGGACATCCACTCGATAATGTACTATTCCAAGGATGCGGAGAATCTGAATGAACAGTTTATCGAGCTCATGCTCGGTGCGGGAGAACCCATGACCGCTACATCTCAAAAGGAAACCTTCGAAGCGATAGTCGAAGAAACCCTCGGGGATGAATGTAAATTCAGCAGTGTCAAGAACATTCACGAAGAAATGTCGAGAATGATCGCGGATAACAAAGAGCAGCTCCTTCCTCTCACAATGGAAAAGCACGATATAAGAAATCTGCTTGAAGCCGGCGGAACCAGCAACGAGAAGATGGACAGCTTCAACGACAAGTACGAAAAGATCTCTCCCGAAGACAAGCCCCTTATGATGAGTAATGTCTTCAACTCAAGATCTTTCGATGTAAGAACTCCCGACGTCGTAGTCAAGGTAAAACCCGACAGAACAGACCTTGTTAACGAAAAGTCAGTTGACGGAAAAGACTGTCTCGTTATCGAATTGAACGGGGAAGTCGTAGTCAACGGCATCAACGTAAGATCGGATTCGGAGGCATGATATGAATAAAATAGCAATTTTTCTGGCAGACGGTTTTGAAGAGATCGAAGGACTTACGGTCGTTGATATAGTAAGACGCGCCGGAATACAGATCGATACGATCTCCATAAACGGAAGGCTTGAAGTAAACGGCTCACACGGAATACAGGTAAAGGCAGACAAGATCTTAGCCGATATAAATAAAGAGGATTACTCCATGCTCGTCCTCCCCGGAGGAAAAGTCGGAACGGAAAATCTCGAAAGCTGTGAAGAACTTCTCGACATGATCGGCAATTTCTACGGTGCGGGAAAATATATCGCTGCTATCTGTGCGGCACCCAGCATATTTGCCCACAGAGGATATCTTTCAGGCAGGAAAGCAACCAGCCACCCCGCTTTTGAATCTCATCTGCAGGAAGGCGGCGCAACAGTAACCCACTCTCCCGTCGAGATCGACTCCGGGATCATCACCGGTCAGGGAATGAGCGCATCAATCGAATTTGCACTGACCATTGTTGAAATATGTGCAGGAAGGGAAGAAGCCGTAAAGATAGCGAAGGCAATAGTTCATCATACGCCCGCTTTCGAATAAGGCAGGAATACTAAATGGAAATCGAAAGAAAGTTTTTAATAGACAAATTACCGGATGACATCGAAAGTTATCCGTTTCACCTGATAGAGCAGGCTTATCTGTGCACCAATCCCGTAGTAAGGATCAGACGAGAGGATGATGATTTCATTCTCACATATAAAGGTTCCGGTCTCATGCAGAGAGAGGAAGCAAATCTTTCTCTCACATCCGAAGGTTATTATCACCTTCTTACCAAGGCAGACGGAAATGTAATAACCAAGAAAAGATATCTCATACCGCTTGAGCATCCCCAGGTAGTTGAGGGAACGCCCAAGCCCCCCGATGAGTATACGCTCCTTATCGAGCTGGATGTATTTGAAAAGCCCTTTGCACCTCTTATGATCGCAGAGGTTGAATTCGGAAGTATCGAAGCCGCACAGAACTTCCTTCCTCCCGAATGGTTCGGACGTGACGTTACTTACGAACCCAAATATCACAACTCTCACATGGCAATGGCCGAGAATTTCACTCTCGACGACACCGAAGAAGAGGCATAAAAATACGATAAAACTCCCGCAGCTGAAGCTGCGGGAGTTGTTTTATCTGGGTGCTGTCATATTGTCTCTTCCGTAGAGCTTAACCAGCTTGTTCATTCTCTTCGAAAGTTTCTCACTCCAGTCGGAGTAGATGCATCTCCACTTCCAGTTATCTCCGAGAGTGGAAGGAGTGTTGATTCTTGCCTCGTTATCTAGTTCAAGAAAATCCTGAATGGGAATGATACAGGTGTCGGCACAGCTTGCGTAGCATTCTCTTATAATTGCGGCAGGAAGATCCGTTCTCTTTTTGACACCGGTATATTTCATGGCATACTTTGCTGTCTTCTTATCACAGTTAAGTGCCCAGTGAAGGATGGTATCGTTGTCATGAGTTCCGGTATATACTACGAAGTTTCTGTCGTAGTTATGAGGCGCATGCTCGCTGTTTGCGGAAGGGTCGAATCCGAACTGAGCTATCTTCATTCCGGGGAATCCGGTCTTTTCAACCATCTTGATAACACCGTCTGTCAAAAAGCCCAGGTCTTCAGCTATAACAGGTCTTTCACCCAGCTGCTTTTTCATCTCCGTAAACAGATCCAGTCCGGGGCCTTTGATCCATTTTCCTCCGCGTGCATTCTTATCTCCGTAAGGTATGGACCAGTATGAATAGAATCCTCTGAAGTGATCGATGCGGACTATATCATACATGTCAAAGCATGCCTTGAGTCTTCTGATCCACCACTTATAGCCTGTCTTTTTGTGATAATCCCAGTCATAAAGCGGATTGCCCCAAAGCTGTCCGTCTTCTGTAAAACAGTCGGGAGGACATCCCGCAACCGCGATGGGATAACCTTTTTCATCAAGCCGGAAAAGCTTTGGATCGGACCAGGTATCGGCTCCGTCGGGAGCAACATAGATGGGAATATCACCGATTATCATTATGCCGTTGTCATTGGCATATTTTTTAAGCTTCTTCCACTGAACGTCAAATTCAAACTGCTGGAACATATAGAAGCCGATATCGGAAGCAAGGAGCTTGGTATACTTCTCCATCGCTTTCTTATCGCGAAGTCTTATGTCGTCATCCCAGAGAAGATAACTCTTTCCACCGAAATGATTCTTAAGAGCCATGTAGAGTGCATAATCATTCAGCCATGATTTATTTTTCTTACAGAAGGACATGAAATCCTTATCCTGTAAAAGGCCTGCTTTTACGGCTCTTGTATACGCCTTCCTGAGGATTGCAAAACGGGAAGCGAACATTTTCTCGTAATCAACATATCTGACGCTTCCGCCCCAATCCAGAGCATCACATTCAGACTTCCTGATAAGACCTTCCTCTATCAGGATATTGAGATCGATAAAATAGGGATTGCCTGCGAATGTAGAGAAACTCTGATAAGGAGAGTCTCCGTAACCGGTAGGGCCCAGTGGCAGGATCTGCCAATATGACTGACCGGATGCTTTGAGATAATCGATCCAGTCGTAAGCCGCTTTACCGAATGTTCCGATGCCGTATTCCGAAGGAAGTGACGAAACCGGAAGTAATACACCTGCTCTTCTGATATGTTCCTGTTTTGCCATAACTGTTCTCCCATGTTGGAAACCGTTTTCCACTTGTTATTGTAGTCTACACGGGATGATTAGGCAAGATTTTTTTCTTATTTTTCACGGGATTTTTCGAAGATGATTACGGACATAAGGACAGGCAGAGATAAGATGATCGGATACATATATCTCAGGTAGACCAAAGGTCCGAAGAAAAGCGTAGCCATGTAGAACATGGGATAGGTAAGAAGGATCCATCCCTTGCGGTTCTTTTTGCGAAGCGATTCAAAAAACGTAAAGATCAAAAGCCAGAAATAGAACGCAGGCCTGAAAAGCTGATTTAACAAAGGCCATGTGAAGAAAGCATTCTCATTGATGGCCTGCTCAAAATATCTTCTGACACCGGGAGCATAACAGTTTTCACTGACACCGTTCTCAAGTCCCGCAGTACAGTTGTAAGTATGAAGAAGGCCTTTTCCATTCTCCGCGCCAACGCCAAACACTTCCGCATACATCCTGTCGGGAAGATACCAATATCCTTTGTTCAGGAAAAGAAAAGCGTCGATATACTCGTTGGGATAAGCAAGACCGATGCTCTTCCACTCTTTGAAGAAACCGCTGAGGCCTCCGTCCCATACACCGTCCCTGCTTCCGGAATAATTCTTAACGCAGTCGGAGCAATAGGGATAATAGCTGATGCCCGCTTCCTCAAGGGGAATCACTTTGTATATCATGGCATACTGCTCATCTGTAAGGTTATCTTTTTGATTCTCATACGTTCTCATAAGCTGCATCATGGGAACGCTGTACATCTCGGAATTATCGCCTCTGATACAGTTGAAACCAACCACCATTGCATTGTGCGCACCGAGTCCCGATGCGATGCAGATAATCATTAAGATGACGGATAAGATCTTCTCCTTTATTTTTTTCTCATAGATAAGAAAACCGATGATCAAAAAGACCATGGCATAGACGGAATTCTTACGGAAGGTGATGTTAAGAACAGCGGTAAGAACTATGGCAATATCAAGAGTGATCGACTTTTTAAGCGATCTCTCATAAAGAAGACATATAAAGAGCACAAAGAATGCAGAAAAGAAAACATCCTTTGTCATGATGACGGATATGATCTCATGCATGGGAAGAAGTGCATAGAGCACTGTAAAGACAGGAAATAAAAATGTCCTGCCGGTTACTCTTACCATGAAGGAAATGGTATAAGCAAGGATTGCAGATGTGACAAGGATCTGGAAAAGACAAAGAAGTGCCATTCCGATTTCAACACTTCCCAGCTTAAGACCGATCAGATAAAAGATCCTGATAAGCTCGGTATGAATAAGGGGCTGGTAATCATAGAACCATATATGTCCCTTCGTAGCCTCGATATACTGTCTTCCGAAATCGTAAGACATGGCTGCGGGATAATATGCCAAAAACACAGGAATGCGGCAGATAAGGATTACGATAAAGCTTATGAAAAAAACTTTTAAAGCCCCCATGCGGCGAGCTTCTTTTCTCTCACTCGAATAATACTTATCCAGGAACATGAATGCGGAATACGCAATGATTCCGACAGGGATCATGATGAGAAAAGCCAGAATAAAGATCTTGAATTTACCGGATACGCCGGGAAGCGTCATACCCATCTTTTCAAGCTGGAATCCGAGAACATAGGAAAGCCCGACTAAAAATCCGTATATCATTGAAAACACTGCAGTCTTCTTACTGAAGTGATAATTGCTTTTGATAAAATCCCTGACTTTGTTCATATCCGATTCTTTCCCAAATTCATTTTAGTAAAACAACTTAATACATAATACCATAAACAAAAAGAAGCCGCATAATCTGCGGCTTCTTATCTGATAAAAGTGAGACACGAGGGAATCGAACCCTCGACAACTTGATTAAAAGTCAAGTGCTCTACCGACTGAGCTAGTGTCTCATATACAGGGCTAGCGGGATTCGAACCCACGAGTGCAGCAGTCAAAGTGCTGTGCCTTACCGCTTGGCGATAGCCCTACGGCCGGTCCGAAACAGGCAACCTGCAGTCATAAAAAAACGCCTGTTGGCGTGAGGGTGGGTAGAGGGACTCGAACCCTCGACCTTCAGAACCACAATCTGACGCGCTAACCAACTGTGCTACACCCACCATAACGTGCCCGAAGGGATTCGAACCCCCGACCCACGGCTTAGAAGGCCGTTGCTCTATCCAG
>JAGCUO010000146.1 GCA_017962825.1 Lachnospiraceae bacterium
CTTGCCAAGCAGTATGACGCTGTCATTCCCTATATCGAAAAGAAAAAGCTCTCCGCATGGAATCACAACAAGGCAATACAGAAATCCATAGAGAGCAACAGGGTCACTCCCGAGCACAAGGAATACCTGAGGTCACTCAAGGTTAAATGATCCATGTATAAGATACTGAGCGACAAAGAGGAAAATACCATACTGCTGCCCGCAACACTGGACAGCCATTTTCCTCTGCTTAAATATATGTTCTGGAGTAAGGGCTTCAGATGTGTACTGCTTGATGAAGGGGAGGAATTTACTATCAGGCAGGAGGGGATGAAGTATACCAACCACGATATCTGCTATCCATTCATCCTGATAGCGGGGCAGGTGATCATGGCCCTCAAATCGGGAAAGTATGATCTGAAGAAGACATTTATCCTGATACCTACTGCCGGTGATGCCTGCAGGGGGGCTTGTTATATGGGGCTTATGACCAGAGCTCTGAAAAGATCGGGTTTTGAAGATGTCCGTGTCATGACCATCAATGTGCGTCACGTTCGTGACGATATATCCCTTAAGATAAATCTCGATACCGCGATACGAGGACTGTTCGGGCTGTTCTATGGCGATATCCTTATGATGCTCGCTAATCAGGTAAGACCCTATGAGGTAAACAAGGGCGAGACCAAAGCACTGTACGATCACTGGATAGAAGTGCTTTCCGAAGATCTCAGGCTCGGTAAAAACCTTACACTCGGAAAAATGAAAAAGAACTTCGCGAAGATTGCGGAATCCTTCGCGGCGGTCGAAAAGGACGGAAAAAAACGGCAGGTTATCGGAGTGGTAGGTGAATTCTACGTTAAGTACTGTGCACTCGGAAACTGGAATCTGATCGATTATCTTGAAGATAATAAATGTGAGGCATATGTTAATGCTCTATCATATTACATGCTGTATTATATCGATTCCCATAAGCCCAAAAAGATGAATTTAGAGAGACTCGGCTTTGAATTTGTAAAAAAGCTGATGATAAGTATCCAGGATTCTATGAGAGATACAATAACTAGGTACGGCTTCAAGGCTCTCAGCTCATACAATAAGCTCGATGAGAATTCCAGGGAGATAGTATCCCACAATTTTGAGATAGGCGACGGATGGCTTATGGGTGCCGAACTCATCGATTGCATTGAAAATGATATAAAGAAAGTAGTCTGTATCGCCCCCTTCGGATGTATGCCCAATGTATGCGAGGGAAGGGGATTGTATCCATATCTTAAGAGACAATATCCGGGATCATCGATTTCCGTACTGGAGCCCGATATGAGCGGATCGAAGATGAATTATTTCAACAGGGTCAGGATGCTGATCGATTAAAAAAGGGAAGCCTTCCGGCTTCCCTTCTTCTTTATATATATTATCAGTGCACCTCTACATTACCGAGGTCTGCATCTGTCTTAACGTTTCCTATGTTACCGGAAAGGTAGATGTTTCCGAGGCTTGTATTACATGTTCCTCCGTTGATGGTGCAGTTTCTCGCTTCGAAGTTACCTGCATCAACATCAGCCTCGATGGTTTCTATCTCACAGTCGGAGAAATCTGCGTTGCCCGCATCAAGATCGAGTACGAAAAGGTCGGCGGTGCAGCTTCTTGCTTCAACATTGCCGGCATCACAGTCTATCTCGATCTTTCCGGCTTCTATTCCGTCGATATCCAGATCTCCTGCATCCATATCAATGGTGACCGTATCAGCCTTGATATCACTAATATCGAGGCTTCCCGCATTTATGTTTACATGCAGCTTTTCAAGCTCGGTTCCCGCAGGAACAGTAATACGGATAAAAAGATCGTCGGTCACGTTCATGGGGATGGTGGCATTGTTTCTTCCGCTCTTTACGGTAAGTGTTCCGTCCTTAAAGCTTACGGTGGGCTCGAGTGCGTCGGGCATTGCATATTCTACGGAGAATTCCGATCCGTATACAATGCTGGCTTCGGTGAAGGAAGCGTCAATGTTAATCTCGGAAGGAGTTCCTTCGAGCTCCTTGCAGTTTTCAACAAGCTTGTAGCTTCCGCTGAAGTTAAATACCAGGCTCCTGAATCCTCTGAAGATCAGGGCGAAGAATATTACAAGTACGGTTACAATGGAAAGTATTGTTATTATTATTTTGGATGCTGTAGTCATGATGATCTCCTTATCATAATTCGTCTGCGCGGCAATTGATCACTACCGCTCTGTGTAAGATTCCCGCTACCAGCCAGATGATCCAGGTAAGATCCCATCTGAAGGTTACGAAGCTGAGAATCAGGTATGCGCATGTGACAACGGGCCAGTAGACTTCAACTATCGTCTGTGCTGTCTTGCTCTTGTATCTAACGGGCTTTAATGACTGATTGACATATGTTCCGCTTATGGTGTTTACGTCATTGAGCTGAAGAAGAAGCTCAAATCCGCTGAGGATCTTTGTTGAGTAAACTATCAGGAGTACACCGATTCCTATGAACAGGAACATGAGCGCCGGTGCGATGAATGAGGATCCTCTGAGAAGAAAAATGTTGGGTACCCAGCAGATGATGAAGAGGATGACTCCGAGTGTAACGCAGAGTGCTCTTACCGGTTCAAAGCTGCGGAGTTTTTCTTTTACATATTCGGCAGTTGCCATATCGACCCTGCAGAGTTCCGTTTTAAAGTATTTGTAAGCGGAATCGACGTAGCTGCTGTAAACAATGAAACCGACGCCGAGTGCGATGCATCCGAACATCATGAGAACCGAAATTCCTTCAAAATACACTCCGAAAAGTATGGGGCAGGTTACGGAGATGATGCATAAGAAAACTCCGACTGCAAGAAACAGAGCTTTCTTTCTTCTGTTTTCGATGAAACTCTTTGCCTCATCCATTCCGATATTCCTGCGGGGAACTTCGCTTTCCTTGGTGCGGGTTTCTTCGACTTCCTTTGCGAGACCTAAGTCTTCGGCAAGCTCGTCGAGATTTCCGAACTCCGATATAACGGTTCCGACTGCGGTGTTTTCACTCTGTCCGCTCTCAATGAGCTCGTTATATTTATCTTCCATCATCTGGAGCAGTTCGGCCTTTGCCTTCCTTACCTCTACGGTATTGGGCATTGATGCAAACATTGCCTCGAGATAATTCTTTATTGTTTCCATATTTTTCTCCTTAATGCCTGATGAACTTGGCAACGACTTCCTGGGTTATATCCCATTCTTCGCATTTAGCTCTGTAGAATTGCATTCCTAAATCTGTAATGCGGTAGTAGGTTCTCTTTTTGCCGTTTCCGCTTCCGTCCTGATCTGCGGTGAATGATTCGATGAATCCGTTCTTTTCCATTCTCGTGAAAGCCGAGTAGAGCGTTGTTTCCTTGATGATGTATTTCTCATCCGTGATACTCTTGATCTGCTTTGAGATCTCGTAGCCGTATGAGGGCCCGTTCAGGAGTATGAAAAGGATCATCGTGTCGTTATAGCCGCGGATCACATCTGAGCTGATCTCAACCATATGTGTCCTCCGTTTTTCTTTCCGTCCCGTCCTTGCGCTTCGGACCGGGAACCGGGTTTGTGGGTATACCGTGTTGCTTTTTGTACTGTATCAGTCGTACTATGTCTGCCGTACTACGACAGTCGTACTATGTCTGATGTGGTAAATATACTACGACAGTCGTAGGATGTCAACACCGATTTCAAAAAAATCTTTAAAAACCCGTAAAACGGCTGAAAAAGGGCAAAAAACAGGACCCGTCCGGTAAAGACGAGTCCTGTTGAAATTATGTCATTTATGCTCCGAAAGCCTAACGCAAGCCGGTCACGGATCTTCTATGTCAGTTTGCCTTGCCGACCAGGCTGATCTCCATGATCTTGTCGCAGAGATCTCCGAAGCTTCTTCCCGCCGCTTTGGCCGAAATGACGAGGTCCGAATCGGGA
>JAGCUO010000147.1 GCA_017962825.1 Lachnospiraceae bacterium
GCATGTCATTACGACATGCCTTTTTGCTTGAAGAGAAGATTTTTTAAGATTCATTTAATTACTGTTTTTATAAATTTAAAGGGTGTTTATTTTTTTGATATTTGATAGAATAAAAAATGTGGATGTTAACTAAAATGCATTAAAAGGAGGTAGTTATGAGTTTTAAGATGGAACCCACCCCCGAGATCGTTGCGCTCACGGAAAAATGCAAAGCCAATACCGGAATAGATCCGGAGCTTTATAAAAAATATGATGTCAAAAAAGGTCTTCGTGATGTCAACGGTAACGGTGTAAGAGCCGGTCTTACCAGAATCTCCACGATCATCGCCAAGGAAGAAGTGAACGGAGAGAGCGTTCCCTGTGCGGGACGTTTGTATTTCCGCGGAATAGATGTAAGAGAACTTACAAAGGGATTTAATTCGGAAGGAAGATTCGGTTTTGAAGAGACCGCATATCTTATTCTTTACGGAAAGCTTCCCACCGCGGAGGAACTTGAGGATTTCATGGAGGTTCTTGCCGATTCGAGATCACTTCCCAAAAACTTTGTGCGTGATGTCATCATGAAAGCACCCAGCAAGGATATGATGAACACACTTGCAAGAAGCGTGCTCACACTTTATGCATATGACAAGAATTCCGATGATACTTCACTCGACAATGTAATGCGTCAGTGTCTTATGCTCATTGCCGTATTCCCCATGCTTTCCGTTTACGGTTATCACGCATACAATCATTATTACAAGGACAAGAGTCTTTACATACATCGTCCCGATCCTAAACTTTCGACTGCGGAAAATATTCTTCGCATGCTCCGTCCCGATATGAAGTACACGGAACTTGAAGCACAGGTTCTCGATATTGCACTCGTTCTTCATATGGATCACGGCGGAGGAAACAACTCTACTTTTACAACGCATGTAATATCATCTTCAGGAACGGATACATATTCGGTAATGGCAGCTGCACTCGGTTCACTCAAAGGTCCCAAGCACGGAGGGGCCAATATAAAGGTTGTGCGCATGTTCCAGGATATATGGAAGAACGTTCATGATCATAAGGATGAGGAAGAAGTAAAAGCTTATCTTAAAAAGATACTTCACAAGGAAGCATTCGATAAGTCGGGACTTATATACGGTTTCGGACACGCGATATATTCCGTATCGGATCCGAGGGCACTCATCTTCAAACAGTTCGTCGAAAAACTTGCCGAATCAAAACACCGCATGCCTGAGTATGAACTGTATTCGCTGATAGAAAAACTTGCACCGGAAGTTATCGGAGAAGAAAGAAAAATTTATAAAGGTGTAAGTGCGAATGTTGATTTTTATTCCGGATTTGTTTACAGCATGCTCGAACTTCCGCTCGAATTATATACTCCGATGTTTGCGGTCGCGAGAATCGTCGGATGGAGTGCACACCGTCTGGAAGAACTCATCAATGTCGATAAGATAATACGTCCCGCATACATCGGAATACAGGAAAACACAGAGTACAAGCCTATTTCAGACAGGTGAGAAAAAATGATTGAGAAAACGACACAAACGTCATTTTCCCGCAAGCCCGATGATAACTGATGAAAATGACATACCATTAAAAACATTTTTGAAAATTTTTTTCAAAAAAATGCAAAAAACCTTTGTATTTCTGCATTCTTTGTAGTATATTTTGTTTAGTAGTTGTTTATTAAAAATTTAATTCCAAAATCGGAGGAGGAAAAAATGGCTACAGCAAAGAAAGAAGCAGATGCTAAGAAGGCACCCGCAAAGAAGGCAACTGTAAAGAAGGCAGCTCCTGCAAAGAAGGCTACCACCGCTAAGAAGGCAGCTCCTGCAAAGAAGGCTACCACCGCTAAGAAGGCAGCTCCTGCAAAGAAGGCTACCACCGCTAAGAAGGCAGCTCCCGCAAAGAAGGCTACCACCGCTAAGAAGGCAGTAGCAAAGAAGGCTACCACCGCTAAGAAGGCAGTAGTTAAGAAGGCTACCACTGCTAAGAAGGCAGTAGCAAAGAAGGCTACCACCGTTAAGAAGGCAGTTGCTAAGAAGGCACCTGCAAAGAAGGCTACCACCGCTAAGAAGGCAGCACCTGCAAAGAAGGCACCTGCAAAGAAGGCAGCTAAATAATCATTAAGATTATCAATGAGATCCCGGAGGCATTCAGCCCCCGGGATTTTTTGATGCATTTTTCCGGAACATAAAAATATGTTGTTTTTTTCCGCATTATAGTATAATCAAGGTGTAACGGATATTTCTGCAAGATGAGCAAACGATAATGATATCGATTGCTTGTTAGTTTTCTACACAGATGCGAATTGTATGTAAAGGGGGTACATATGAGTTCGATTAGCGGTGTATCATCATACGGATATAATTCTCTTTACGGAAAAATTGCAAGCGGAAAGTCACTTCAGTCTGCAGCGGACGGTGCTGCCGAACTTGCCATCTCCGAAAAAATGAATGCCCAGGTCGGCGGACTCGAGCAGGGAGCCGATAATGTTTCTTCCGGAATCGATGCGATCAGGATACAGGATTCCGCACTCGGAGATGTTACGGATTATCTTCAGAGAATAAGAGAGCTGGCTCTTGCCGCATCCAATACGTTCACGATTTCTGATGAAGATAAGAAGATCTATCAGCAGGAGATATCACAGCTCAAGGAAGGTATCGAAGATGTATCCAAGATCACTTCCTATAATGAGAAGAATCTTCTCGACGGATCGTCAAAGGAGATGGAGATCGCAACCGACTCCAACGCATCGAGCGTATCCGTAAGCGGAATGGATTCAACACTAAAGGCTCTCGGTATCGAAGATTTTGATGTGACCAAGGATTTTAATATTGAAGATATAGACAAGGCACTTGATACCGTTTCGAAAATGAGATCGGATGCCGGCGCCAAGATGAATTCGCTCGAGCATGCTTATAACATCAATAAGACGAGCAGTTACAATCTTACCGCAGCCGATTCGAGACTTGAAGATCTTGATATGGAAAAAGCGGTGAGCAAGCTTGATAAGCAGAGACTTCTTGATACCATAAATGTAATGATGCAGAAGAAAAAAGAAGAGAACGAAGCAAGACGTGCTCAAGGACTTTTCTCATAAATGATAAATGAACAGGAGGAATGAAAAATGGCTGATAATCTTATAACCAGAAATTTAACAGTTAATATCGATAATGTTTCCTCCGTCAAGAACAATCCGGTAACACCGGCAGAGAAGACTGAGGTTGATAAGAAACCGAAGCAGGAACCGGTCGCGCTGGAAAATGTCATCTATACATCGGAGGACGGTGACACCGTTCAGGTAAAGCCTGAAGCAAACGAAAGACTTTCCGACGGATTTGTTTTCAATAAGAGCGAGAGAACACCGAAGGAGGAAACCATCGACATTGATGTCACCGACAAGGCAGAGAAAACTCCCATCCGTGAAGAGAAAGAGAATGCTGTAAAGGAAGCGGAAGAATCTGCGGAAAAACTCGAAGCCAGAAGAGAAGAAAGGATCAAAGAGATGATCAAAGCTTCCCGGGCAGAGAGTGAAAAGAGAAAAGAAGCCGTAAAGGATGCAATTGAAAAGGAAGCTGAGGAAAAGGAGACTGACAAAGTACTCGATAACAGAGCCGCTTTATCGGAGGTCTCGGATTCCGAACTCGAGAGAATGTATCTGACCGGCAGGATCTCAAGCTACGATTATAATTCCGCCATTGAAGCCCGTAAGGAAGAAGAAGCTTCGGAGAACAGGGAAGCTGCAGAAACTTCCGGAGCCATCGTAAATGCCGCTGCGGGACTTGAGAACAATCAGAATCTTGCGGCTGCGATCGATGCGCAGAAAAAAGGCAGCGGTTATGCCACAAGGGAAGAGAACGAAGCTGTACAGCAGGCGATCTTCGGAACCGAAAAAAATGACAATACCGAAGGCAATGGATTTGAGATCAATATAATCAGATAAGATGGAATACCCGTATCTCAAAAGTGGTACGGGTATTACTTTGTGAAAAAAGAGTACGCATTTTGTGCTTTTTTTATAATAATAATTGCTAAATTTGAATAAATTATAGGAAACATTGATACTAGTATACTAGTGTGCTATACTTGGAGAAGAAATGAAAATGGATGATATCGTTAAGATCGTAATAATACTTCTGGTCGGGATACTGCTGTGGCTGATCCTTAAACTCGTATCCGGAAAACGCAAGAAGCTGCATGTCAGATTCATCTGCAGTCTGCTCAGGACACTGGTGGTCATAGGAGTTCTGGTTGCGATATTACAGGTATATTTTGATCTTCAGAGTGTGCTTACCGCAGTTCTTACAGGCGGAGGACTTGTTCTTGCAATCCTGAGCTTTGCGGCACAGAAGAGCCTCAATAATATCCTTTCCGGTATCGCGATCTCTTTGTCCAGGCCTTTCGATCTCGGCGATAAGATCAAGATCATAAGCGGCGGATCCGTGATTGCCGAAGGAACGGTTACCGATATCACACTCAGACATACCGTTGTCATGACATATGACGGACAGGCATGCATGGTACCCAACGGTATCATGAACGAAAGCATGCTTCTTAATGTCAGCCACGAAGACCGTATCGGTAATTTCCTTGAACTTACCATAGGATATTCCGATGATCTCGATAAGGCTCTTAAGCTTATGGAAGAGGTTGTAAGAGCTACCGAAAATGTTATCGATTGTACCAAGCCCCTCATATGCAGGTTCGATCCCGACGGTCCGGTATTAAAGACCACTGTATGGACCAAGAATGTTGCACAGAATTTTGTTGCGTGCGGTTCTATTAGGAAGAGACTGATAGAAACCTATAGGGAAAACGGTATAACCATTCCTTACAGAACGGTAGCCATAGACAGTTTTAAGACCGGTAACGATACTGGTTTTGACACAGTGTCAACCGGACGTCCCGAAAAGAAGAAGACGAAAAGCAAGTAAACATCAGCATTCCGGGACACTGCTTTAAGGTCCGGAATTTAGAAATGACTATAGGTCAATTTAAGGAGACATAATATCATGGAAATGACCCTCAGATGGTACGGTAAGGCTTTTGATACCGTAGAGCTTTGGAAGATCAGACAGATCCCGGGTGTAAAGGGAGTTATAACCACATTATATGATAAGCAGGCGGGTGAAGTCTGGACTGAGGATGAGATCAGATCCATTATTAATGATGTTTCGGAACAGGAGATGCATATCTCCGGAATTGAGTCTGTCAATGTTTCCGATGATATTAAGACCGCAGGTCCCAAAAGAGACGAGCATATCGATAATTACATAAAGACACTCGAAAACCTCGGAAAGCAGAACATTCATATGGTCTGCTATAATTTTATGCCCGTGTTTGACTGGACCAGATCAGAGCTTGCCAGGAAAAGACATGACGGATCCACTGTTCTTGCATATTCCCAGAAAGCGATCGACTCCATCGATCCCGCCAATATGTTCGATTCTATAAAGGATCAGATGAACGGTACCGTGATGCCCGGATGGGAGCCCGAAAGACTCGATAAGGTAAAGGAACTTTTTGAGCAGTACAAGGATATCGATGAGGCAAAGCTATTTGATAATCTCGTGTATTTCCTTAAGGCGATAATGCCTGTCTGCGACAAGTACGACATCAATATGGCTATACATCCCGACGATCCCGCATGGAGCGTATTCGGCCTTCCCCGTATCATCAACAATAAGGAAAACATTTCAAAAATGCTTTCCGCAGTAGATAACGTGCACAACGGACTTACATTCTGTGCGGGTTCCTTCGGAACTAACCCCGAGAACGACCTTCCCGATATGATCCGTTCTTTTGCGGGAAGAGTGCATTTTGCACATGTAAGAAACCTTCAGTTCAATGCCTTCTGCCGTGAGGACGGAAGTGCCGTCAAGGCTTGGAGCGGAGCACAGATCCCTGTCGGAGAGCCTGACTTTGAAGAAGCTGCGCATCTTTCATGCGACGGAAGTTTTGATATGTACGAGATAGTAAAAGCACTGTATGAATCCGGATTTACAGGCCCCATCCGTCCCGATCACGGAAGGATGATCTGGGGTGAGGAAGCAATGCCCGGGTACGGCCTTTATGACAGGGCGCTCGGCGCGGCATATATTAACGGTCTTTGGGAAGCTATAGATAAAGCACACGGAGGCGTAAGATGAAGCTCTGTTCAAACGCAATAGCCGATAAGAATGCATGGGAGAGCAAGGGATATCACCTTCCTTCCTACGATGTAAAAGCGGTAAAAGAAAACACTGATAAGGCACCGGTATGGGTTCATTTCGGTGCCGGTAATATTTTCAGGGCATATCATGCAAGACTTGCCCAGGAGCTTATTGAAAAGGGGATCATGAATTCCGGCATAGTCGTAGCCGAAGGCTTTGATTACGAGATCATCGACAAAGCATATAAACCCTTCGACAATCTTTCGATACTTGCGATCCTTAAATCCGACGGATCCGTTGAAAAGCAGGTGATAGGCTCCGTTACCGCATCCGTAAAGCTTGATACGGCTGTGGAAGATGACTTTGATCATCTAAAGAAGGCTTTTGAAAACAAAAGCTTACAGCTTGCGACTTTCACCATAACCGAAAAGGGCTACAGCCTTAAGGGAGCCGACGGAAACTTCGCAAAAGCGGTATCCGAGGATATGGCGAACGGTCCCGAAAAGTGTGTTTCCTATATCGGAAAGGTGTGCTCGCTTCTTTATGCAAGATATACCGCAGGCGGATACCCTATAGCCATGGTCAGTACCGATAACTGCTCGCACAACGGCGAGAAGCTTTACGGTGCGATCCATGAATTTGCCGAAAAGTGGGCTGCAGGCGGCGTTGCCGATAAGGGCTTCCTCGATTATGTCGAAGATCCGAAGAGAGTATCATTCCCCTGGTCCATGATCGATAAGATCACCCCCAGACCCGATGAATCGGTCAAGGATATGATCGCAGCGGACGGTGTGGAGGATGCGGAGCCGGTAGTTACCGGATTCCATACATATGTTGCCCCTTTCGTAAATGCGGAAGAGAGCGAATATCTTGTTATAGAGGATGATTTCCCTAACGGAAGGCCCGCACTTGAAAAGGCCGGAGTCATCTTTACCGATCGCGATACGGTCAATAATGTCGAGAGAATGAAGGTCACAACATGCCTCAATCCCCTGCACACATCGCTTGCGGTATACGGATGTCTTCTCGGTTTTACCAGAATATCCGAAGAGATGAAGGATGACGATCTTCTGAAGCTTATCGATACAGTGGGATATAAGGAAGGACTTCCCGTTGTAACGGATCCCGGTGTGGTTGATCCTTCGGAGTTTATCGATACCGTGGTTAAAAAGAGACTTCCCAATCCCTTCATGCCCGATACTCCCCAGAGGATCGCGTGTGATACTTCCCAGAAGATTCCCATCAGATTCGGTGAGACGATAAAGAGCTATATCGCCGATCCCGCGAAGGATGTAAACGATCTGAATGCGATTCCTCTCGTCATTGCCGGATGGCTGCGTTATGCAAAGGGGATCGACGATAAGGGAGATGCGTTCGAATGCAGTCCCGATCCCGGACTTTCAAAGGTTACGGATGCTCTTAAAGGTCTTGCCTTCGGAAGCGATATTTCCTTTGACGATGCGAAGAAGGTTCTTGATCCCATACTTGCCGACTCCGAGCTTTTTGCATCGGATCTTGTAAAAGCGGGACTTTCGGATAAGATCATTACATATTTCATAAGCCTTATGAAGGGACCCGGAGCTGTCAGGGAAACACTTCATAAATCGCTTGCTTAACCAAACTTAATCATTACAAAGGCCTGTCTTATCGGGTATAATCATTTATGGGTGATGTTATACATCACCCATATTGTTATATGATCAGAAATCATCATTCATTTCCGGAAGTTTTTGAGAGGTGACAAATGCGATATCTGTTTAATAAAGGCTGGAAATTTCTTGAACTGAACACGGAATCAGGTCTTGATGATGCCATGGCGCACATGGACTGTTTTACGCCGGTCCGGATACCACATGACTGGCTTATATACGATTCTGCGGACCTTTACAGGGACGGAACCGGATGGTATATGAGAGAACTTGATATCGAAGAAAAGAAGGGAAGATACTTCCTTGAATTTGATGCCGTTTATATGGACTCCCATGTCTATGTGAACGGTATCTGTGTATGTGAATGGAAATACGGATATTCGGCATTTGACTGTGAGATCACGGACGAACTTCATGAAGGAAAGAATCTCATTTTTGTAAGTGCATGCCACAGATCACCCAACAGCAGATGGTATTCCGGTGCAGGTATTTACCGCAATGTATATATCAGACAGACGCAGGATACATATATAGCCAAAGACGGAGTGTATGTTTCGAACAAGATCAAGGACGGAAAGAGGATAATTCATATCGAAACGGAAGTCAGGGGACAGAATGCAATGTATTCCAGGCTGAATTATTCCGTTACGGATGCGGAAGGGAATGCGGTATCAACGGTCAAACTGAATGATCATGATCTTGAACTTCCGGATCCCCATCTCTGGGATATTAACGATCCTTATCTCTATACCCTGAAAGTTACGATGGAAGCGGTGGACGAACATGATGAGGAGACAGTAAGGTTCGGTATAAGGGATGTTTTCTTCGATCCTGATAAAGGCTTCATTTTAAACGGCAGGAATTTTAAATTAAACGGTGTATGCGAGCATCACGATCTGGGCGCACTCGGTGCTGCGTTCAATAAGTGTGCGATGAAAAGGAAACTCGAAATGCTCATGAAGATGGGAGTCAATGCTCTCAGGACATCCCATAATATGCCCGCTCCGGAACTCCTTGATCTGTGTGATGAAATGGGAATCCTCGTTATCAGCGAAGCGTTCGATATGTGGTACAGACCGAAGACGGAATATGACTACGCAAGATTTTTTGCGGACTGGCA
>JAGCUO010000148.1 GCA_017962825.1 Lachnospiraceae bacterium
AATTTCTTTCTGCCCTTTGCTCTTCTGCTCTGAAGAACCTTACGTCCACCGGCTGAAGACATTCTTGCTCTGAAACCGTGAACCTTGGCATGAGACTTTTTCTTAGGCTGAAATGTCATCTTCATAAGGAAACACCTCCTTCTATAATAAAACTCTTCGCAGTGCACCCATAAGTGCATGATTCCACTACCTGGAACCTGTCAGAAACGACACAAAACAGATTTTAATTAATTAAAGAAAGAGTGTCAAGCAAAAATAGCGGATATTATTGATTTTTCTTGAAAAAACTCCGATTTTCAAGATCAGGTATCCACATAAAAATAGGGTGAAAATTTTTCTTTTCCACCGACTTATCCACTAAAAATATCACCTAAAATCTTATCCCCATTTAGTGTACAACATGTGGATATGTATCATTTTTTATTGACCCGGACAGTCAAAAACTACTCATAAACAGCGTAATTTAGGCATTTTATAAGATATTCACATTTTATGATATATCCACATTGATTCACATAAACTGACCTCATATATGCATTATTCATGCTCTGTATGCATTATCCACAAATGTGGATAAGTCTGCTAACGCACAAAAGGGAATAACGCAATTTGAATAATATTTTATATTTTTATAAAATGGTACGGCAGTCGCATTATAGGGGTATTTTCGCCCTTTTTGCGGCCAGCCGATCAAGGAGAAAACTTTCAAATAATGAACGCAGAGAACTTTACCAACGAAGAATACTGGGAAGAGATCAAGAGAAAGATCCAGAGGGAAGCAAATGTTTCCGATATTACATACCATCTCTGGTTTGAGAACCTGGAATTCCGTGAATTATCGGGTAATACGGTATATATCGTATCCGAAAAAGAAGACGAAAGAGCTCTCGGTTATCTTAATAAGAAGTTCAAGGATTATTTCGAGACTGTCATAGGCGAAGAGCTTAATCAGATAATCTCGGTCAAGTTCATTCTTAACAGCAATACTCCTCATACATATGAGCCCGAAGAGACAAAGATTGATAACGATACTTTAAATCCGGATTATACCTTTGAATCCTTTGTCGTGGGCAAAAATAACATGATGGCCCATCAGGTATCGGTCGCCGTTGCGGAAGATCCCGGAAAAACCTGGAATCCTCTTTATATTTACGGAGGTCCCGGTCTCGGAAAGACCCATCTTATGCAGTCGATAGGTCATTTTATATTAAAGAAAGATCCTACCAAGAAGGTAATCTATGTTACCAGTGAACAGTTTACCAATGACGTTATCGAATCCTTAAGAAGCGGTAATACAGCAGATTCAATGAGTAAGCTGCGTGACAAATACCGTACCGTTGATGTCCTTATGATCGACGATATCCAGTTCATTATAGGAAAAGAAGCTACCCAGGAAGAGTTTTTCCACACATTTAATGCCCTTCATGATGCCGGAAAGCAGATAATCCTTTCATCCGATAAGAATTTCAAGGAATTCAAGACCCTCGATGAAAGATATATATCAAGATTCGCATGGGGAATGCCTGTAGATATAACTCCTCCGGATTATGAGACAAGATCCGCAATTCTTAAGAATAATGCTGATAAATACAAGATAAAGATCAAGATAAGCGAAGAAATAATCGATTATATAGCTTCAAATATAAAGTCAAACATAAGAGAGCTTGAAGGAGCCCTTAACAAGATCATCGGATTTTCAAAGCTTTATAACAATATGGAACCGGATCTTGAATTTGCAAAGGAAGCCCTTAAGGACTATATCTATCCTTCAGACTCAAATAAGATCACTTTTGACCGTATTGTTGACGTTGTATGCCAGGAATGCGGAGCAAGCAAGGATGCGATAATGTCAAATAAGAGAAATGCCGACATTGTTTATCCCAGACATATAATAATGTTCCTTGCTTATGACATGCTGGGTATCACTTACCAGCAGATTGCGAATAACCTTCACAGAAGCGATCATACAACCGTAATAAGCGGATGTAAAAAGATCTCAGAAGAGATTAATTCCAATAAAAGTGGAAAAAACACCAAGGAAAAAGTGGAAAGCATCAAAAAGATACTCTCAGGCAATTAAAAAGCCCATGTTTACATAACTTTTAAAAGGTTATAAAGGGGAGAAAATCATTTAATAACCGGTACTATTTCACATACTTATTCATTCCATTTTTCCCTTGAAAATAGTATAATAAATAAGGTTATGCACATAAATCACAGCACCTATTACTTATAAGACTTTAAACTATTTAAATATATCATTTAAAAGGGCATCCGCACCCGAAAAAGGAGTTATGCACAATGAAGATTTCCTGTTCTAAATCAGCATTACTTTCAGGTATCCAGACGGTTATAAGAGCTCTTCCCGCTAAGAGCACAATGTCAATAATGGAATGCATACTCATAAATACCAACGGAGGAAAGATCACTCTTACCGTTAACAATCTTGACCTTGGTATTGAAACGATCATTGAAGGAAATATTGAAAGCTCAGGAGTTGTTGCTCTTGATGCAAAGCATTTTTCGGACGTAATAAGAAAGATGCCGGATTCAGATTCAGACATAGTTATCGAGACAGATGATAACCTTACCGCATTTTTCAGATGTGAACAGAGTGTTCAGAATATGCCCGGAAGAAGTGATGATGAGTTCCCTTATCTTCCCGATCTTGAAAAGAGTGACAGTATAGTTATAAGCCAGCTTTCTCTCAGGGAGCTGATAAGAAAGACAAGCTTTTCTATTGCCGATATAAGTGAGGATACTCCCGGACAGCAGACCATGAGGGGAGAACTCATGGAGATAAAGGATAACAACATAAGAATGTGCAGCCTCGACGGACACAGAATATCCATGTGCAATATGGAGCTTCGTGAAAGTTATCCCTACAAGAAAGTGATCGTTCCCGGAAAAAGCTTAAAAGAGCTTGCCAAGATAATCGGCGGCGGAGCCGAGGATGATGTTGAGATCTTCTTCAATCCCAATCACATCAGTTTTGAATATGACAATACAAAAGTAGTTTCAAGGATCATCGAAGGTAATTTCTTTGATGTTAATAAGATGCTCGTCGGCGATTATGAGACAAAGGTTAAGATCAATAAAAAGAAACTCAACGAATGTCTCGACAGATCCACCATCTATGTAAGAGAAGGCGATAAGAAACCCATCATTCTGGATATCAAGGATGACAGCATTTCGATCAAGATCAATTCCGCGATCGGCAGCATGAATGAAAATGTACCTGCTTCAAAATCCGGAAAAGATATGATAATCGGTTTCAATCCCAGATTTGTCATAGATGCGCTCAATGTTATAGACGATGAAGAGATAGAGCTTGATTTTGTAAATTCAAAAGCTCCCTGCTTTATCAAGAAAGAAGACATGTCCTACGTTTACGTAGTACTTCCCGTTACCATCAGTGCGGTATAAGAATGATCACATTTTATCTTAAAGACGATTTTATAAAACTCGGTCAGTTATTAAAGGCATCCGGATTATGTGAGTCCGGAGTTGATGCGAAGTATGACATCATAAACGGTGAAGTAAAGGTCAACGGAGAAGTTGATGACCGCCGCGGAAAGAAAATAACTGACGGTGATGTCGTAGAGTACAAAGGCGAGAAAGTGATCGTTAAGAAAAAGGGTGATGAGTAGTGATAATTAAATCCCTGGAACTTACTGATTACAGAAATTATGACAGCCTGAGCATAGAATTCGATAAGGGTACCAATATCTTCTACGGAGATAATGCACAGGGTAAGACAAATATACTCGAAGCATTGTATATATCCGCAACCACGAGATCCCATAAGGGAAGCCGTGACAGTGAGATAATCGGATTCGGAAAAGAAGAAGCTCACATAAGGACTGTCGTTCTTAACGATGAAATACCCACAAGAGTGGATATGCATCTCAGGAGTTCCAAATCAAAGGGAATCGCCATTGACGGAAACAGGATAAAAAAAGCAGCTGAGCTGATGGGACTTTGCAAGGTTGTTTTCTTTTCACCCGAAGACCTTAACATCATCAAGAACGGACCAGTTTACAGAAGAAGATTCATAGATATGGAGCTGTGCCAGCTAGATCAGTTCTATCTCTATAATCTCAACAATTACAACAAGGTATTAAACAGAAGAAATCAGGTTCTCAAGGATATGTACTTTGACAGAAGTCTCGAGGATTCACTCGGGATCTGGGATGACCAGCTGATATCCTACGGAACCAAGATAATAGAACGCAGAAAAAAATTTGCGGATGAACTTGAAGAACAGATCAAGGATGTTCATTCAAGGCTTTCCGGAGGACGTGAGGAGATAAGCATCATCTATGAACCGAGCGTTTCGGAAGAAGATTTTGAAAAAGAATTAAAAAACTCCCTTGCCAGGGATAAGAAATCAAAGATGACGGGACTCGGTCCCCACAGAGATGACTTCTCATTTATGGCGGGAGATATTGATATCAGACGATTCGGATCGCAGGGTCAGCAGAGAACAGCTGCACTTTCACTCAAGCTTTCCGAGATCGATATGATGAAAAAGATATCGGGAGATAATCCGGTGCTCTTGCTGGATGATGTTTTATCGGAGCTTGACAGGAACAGACAAAAGTTTTTGCTTGATTCGATAGGCGGTATCCAGACATTCATAACATGTACCGGTATTGATGACTTTGTTAATGACAGATTTGTCATGAACAGAGTGTTTTATGTTGAAAACGGCAAAGTTAAACAGATGTCTTAATATATAAATCTTCAATTTACGGAAAGAGGAAAAATGGGAGACAGTTTGGAAAATACCAAAGTAACACAAAAATACGACGGAGACGGGATACAGATACTCGAAGGACTCGAAGCCGTAAGAAAGCGTCCGGGTATGTATATCGGTACTACCGCAAGCAGGGGACTTCATCACCTTGTTTATGAGATAGTCGATAACTCCGTTGATGAGGCACTTGCAGGATACTGTACGAAGATAGATGTAACCATCAACGAAGATAATTCCGTTACCGTCAGTGATAACGGAAGAGGTATTCCAGTAGGTATCAACCATAAGTCCGGACTTCCCGCAGCGGAAGTAGTATTTACCATCCTTCATGCCGGCGGAAAATTCGGCGGCGGAGGATACAAGGTATCCGGCGGACTGCACGGTGTGGGTGCCTCTGTCGTTAATGCCCTGTCCGAATGGCTGGAGGTGCAGGTCTTTCACGAAGGAAAGGTATA
>JAGCUO010000149.1 GCA_017962825.1 Lachnospiraceae bacterium
AAAAATTAAGCGTCCCCACTGTCATCTGTGTTATAATGGTTGAGTATTTCAGCCGAAAGTAAAGGTTTTAAACTATGAGAGTATTATTTATCAGACATGGTGAGCCCAATTACGATTTGGATTGCATCACCGAAACAGGTAAGGTTCAGGCAGAAGCTTGTGCAGAGCGTCTCAGGGATGAGGGCATAGAAGAGATTTATGCATCACCCATGGGAAGAGCTCAGCAGACAGCGGAAGCCACCGCAAAGATCCTCGGACTTCCCATCAAGACTCTTGATTTCATGAAAGAGATCAGCTGGGGACCTATGGATGATACGCCGCTTTTTTCCGACGGACATCCCTGGAATATGGTTGATGAGATGGCAAGAAGGAATATCAACTTAAACGATCCGAATTGGAGGGAGACTCCTTTCTTCAAAACAAACAGTGTAGTTGAGATAGTTGATGGCATAGCACCCAAGATCGACGAATGGCTGGCTACGTTCGGATATGTAAGGGACGGCTTCTACTACCGTCACACCAGAGAAGAGGAAGTGCATCACACCATCGCTCTCTTTTCACACGGAGGATCATCTGCGGCAGCAATGGGACATATCCTCAATATTCCTTTCCCTTATATGTGCGCCCTGTTCCATCTGGAATTTACCGGCATCACCACCATCAGGTTCGACAAGCATGAAGGTCCTTGCACACTTCCCTGCCTTGAACTGGGCAATGACGGAAGGCATATCAAAGAAGGTAAATACCACAGACTGGAAAACAGATAACTAATCAAACGGAGGTAATTATTATGGAAAGAACTCTTAAATTCTTAAAAGAAGCAGGAACTTATTATCTGGCTACCGTTGACGGAGACCAGCCCAGAGTAAGACCTTTCGGAACCATCAACGAGTTCGAAGGCAAACTCTATATTCAGACAGGTAAAAAGAAGGATGTCAGCAAGCAGCTTCACGCCAATCCCAAGGCTGAAATCTGTGCATTCATGAACGGCGAGTGGCTCAGAGTCGCATGCGAGCTTGTAGCTGATGACAGAAGAGAAGCTAAGGTTTCCATGCTGGAAGCATATCCCAATCTTCAGGGAATGTATTCCGCAGACGATGACAATACCGAGGTTCTTTATCTGAAGAATGCAACCGCTACCTTCAGTTCCTTTGCGGGAGCACCTGAGGTTGAGAAGTTCTGAGATAAGTTATAGATATGACAATGGGGACGCTTCATTTTTGTCACCTTGACTTAATATACGGCTATGATAGAATTAGGTAACAACAGTTATAGGCGGGGGAAATAATGATCTATTTTGATGATCTACCGTTAGAAAGTGACATATTGAAAGCGCTGGGTGAGTTGTCCATAGACTATGTTTTTCAGCCGATCTTCAAAGCGGACGGAAAGACGATATATGCCCGTGAAGCGCTGATGCGACCTACCGAGATGAGCGTATTGGATCTTATCGATAAGTACGATAAGGAAGATAAGCTTCATGTGCTGGAGGTGGCTACTTTCTTCGGTGCCATGCAGGCATGGCAGATCCGCGGATATACCGAGCACGTGTGTCTTAACTCTTTTCCCTCGGAGTTTTTTACCATGTCCGAGTCGAAAGCGTTCTCCAATTATTTCGGAGATCTCTCCGGAGTGGGTATCATAGAGATCCTTGAGTATCCTTATATATCCGAGAATGCATGCAAATACAAAAAGGTAGCCTGCGCAGAAAGAAATCTTCAGATCGCGATAGATGATTTCGGATGCGGATTGAGTAATATGGATCTGGTGGAAATGTATTCTCCGCAGATCGTAAAAATAGACAGATCGCTTTTATGCGACATCGATACACATCCCGAAAAACAGGAGAATGTGTTTAAGCTTGTTCAGGAATTCCACTCCCGCGGCATAATGGTAGTTGCCGAAGGCATAGAGAGAAAAGAGGAATTCGATATGCTGGTGGAGATGGGAGTAGATCTGTATCAGGGATATTATCTGGCTATGCCGGAATAAAGATTTTTTGGTGGCAGATGGGGGACCGAGGGACGGTTCTCGTGGTGCAGAACATCATGCACCGCGAGAACCGTCCCCCCGGTCCCTCATCTGCCATCTGATTAAGGAGAAAGACATGAAAGAGTTTTTGAAGAGAAAGAACATTGAGATCTCGCTTAAGAGATACGGGATCGATGCACTGGGAGCCATGGCGCAGGGACTTTTCTGTTCGCTGCTGATCGGAACCATCATCAACACGCTGGGAACCCAGTTCCACATTCCCTTCCTGATGGCTACCGTGGCAACCATAGGAGGTGTGGATTATACCGTCGGTGGAATGGCTTCTGCCATGAGCGGTCCTGCAATGGCCGTTGCAATAGGCTATGCGCTTAAGTGCCCGCCCCTTGTTCTTTTTTCCATGATAACAGTCGGATTCGCATCCAATGCACTGGGCGGGGCAGGAGGACCTCTTGCGGTTCTTTTCGTAGCTATCATTTCCGCAGAATTCGGTAAAGCGGTATCAAAAGAAACCAAAATTGACATTCTTGTCACACCTCTTGTTACCATCGGTGTCGGTATGTTTCTGTCATGGCTTATCGCTCCTCCCATCGGAGCAGCGGCATCATCCGTAGGAAAGCTCATCATGTGGGCAACGGATCTTCAGCCTTTCTTAATGGGAATCCTCGTATCCGTTATTGTAGGAATTGCACTTACTCTTCCCATATCATCAGCTGCCATCTGCGCTGCACTTTCACTTACCGGACTTGCGGGAGGAGCTGCAGTTGCGGGATGCTGTGCACAGATGATCGGATTCGCTGTTATCTCTTATAAGGAAAATAAATTCGGCGGACTTGTTTCTCAGGGTATCGGAACTTCAATGCTCCAGATGGGAAACATTGTAAAGAATCCCAGAATCTGGATCGCGCCTATCGTCACATCAGCCATAACAGGCCCCATTGCTACCTGTCTTTTCAGACTCAAGATGAACGGGGCTCCCGTAGCATCAGGAATGGGAACCTGCGGATTTGTTGGACCTTTGGGTGTTTACACCGGATGGATCAATGACATTGCTGCCGGTACAAAAGGTTCCATTACTCCCAAAGACTGGTACGGAATGATACTTATCTGTTTTGTTTTACCCGCGGTCATTACACCTCTTATTCATCAAGTAGTTGTAAAGCTGGGCTGGGTTAAGCCCGGTGATATGAAGATTTCGAATTAGGCATTGTCACTGTTAATGTACCGGGGATAAAGGAGGATACTATGGATTCCATGAACATGCAGCCCGCACCCGAACCGAAGAAGAAAGGTATCGGAAAAGCGTTATTTCTGATCATAGGACTTGCACTGGGAGCCTTGTTGACCGCTCTTGTTATGTGTATCGTGCTAAAAACGAAATCAGGCGAAACTTCGAAATCCGTAGAGGGTGAGGGGTATGAATCGCCCGAAGAAGCAGTCACTGCATATTTGAATTTCCTGAAAGAAGGAGATCTTGAAGGCGTTATTTCTACATTTGCCGTGGAATCATATGTAGATAATTATGATATGGATGAGTATTTCGAATATATTCAGCAATTCAATCCATTTATAGCAAACGGCGGACAAATGACCACCGGATTTTACTTCGATTCGGATATGGCAAGAGATTTGAATATTGAAAGCAGAAGAGCATATATACTTTATAACCTTCACAAACAGCTGATGCAGATCATCTCGCATGAAACAGATGAAGAAGAGATCGTTGAAACGATATCCGACGGAAGATTATATACATTTGATGAAGACTCTTGTAAATCGGTAATGAAATTTCTTTCTACCGACCCGGAATTAGACAGCATTGATATAGGAGATTTTCTTGAACATGAAGATTTCGATCTGCCTGATGACGGAATAAAAAGAACTATGAAAAGCCTGAAAAAGCGCTGGGGTGCGGATGTTGAACAGGTGATAGTAGAACTTGAGATCGCAGATGAGGATTATACGCTTTTTATGCTCTGCGTTTGCTATGACGGAAAATGGTATATTGCGGAATTTAATAATCCCACTGCTTTAGCGCTTGGAACCAAACCCAACGACCGGGGCCTTGTACACGAAGATGAGCTTCCCTGATAAGATTTCGGCATCTTGGTAGGTAGCCTTGTACCGCTTGGTTGCGGAGGTATTGTACTCGTAAAACAAGCCCGATAATATGTAGCCATAACAAAGAAATCAAAGCCAATGTCACCTGTCACCTCTGTAAAAAGGAGGAAAAAGTTATGACTACATATATGATCAATGATTGCACAGAGAGTCTGAACGCTCTTCGTAAGGATGCGGCCCGACTTCAGAAAAGGGGACTGCCCTTCATGATGGCATCGGTTCTTCTCTGGACCGGTATCATGTTTTCGACCATCTGCATTGAGAACATTAATGAGAGGAATTTCTTCATATTCTGTTCTTCGGCACTTCTGATGCCCCTTGCATCGGCCTTTGGAAAAATGCTGGGTGTAAACATATACCAAAAGACACCGAACCCCATAAACAAACTGGGATTCTTATGCAACATCAATCAGTTCCTGTACCTGCCCATCGCAATGTGGGCATACAGCGCACATCCCGAATCCATGCTTTTGATCTACGCCATAATCTTCGCGGCACACCTTCTTCCCTTTTCGTGGGTGTATAACAGCAGGATTTATTTTACGGCATCAATGGTCGAATCCATCGGAGTCATATTGCTGGGATACAGGTTCGGTTATCCCGTCGCAATGGGATTCATAGTTGCAATGCAGCTGATCGTGTGTATCAGACTGTTCATGCAAGTAAAAGAGGACGAAAGAGAAGTTGAAAGTAACGATTGAAAGAGATCAAAAAGAAAACGTCGTATTCGCCGAGATTCATTGCAAAGATGTGACGGAGGACGTGTCGAGACTGGAGCGGTACATCAGAAACTTCGACACATTCATTCCGGCGAAAGAAGACGGGAGCAATGTGAACGTATCTACCGAAGATATCTATTACATAGAATCGGTGGACAAGAAGACGTTTATCTATACAGAGAAAAGTGTATCTACGACGGACAAGAGATTATACGAGCTCGAAGAGATATTAGATAATAGAGACTTCTTCAGATGTTCCAAATCCATGATCGTGCATTTAAATAAGGTAGTAAGTCTTAAGCCGGAGATCACCAGGAATATCCGTGCAACCCTTAAAAACGGTGAAGTGATCCTTATTTCAAGGCGTTATGCATCGGAACTTAAGAAACTTATCGGAATAGGTGGCTGATATGAGTTATTTTGTCAAAAGAATGCTGACGGTCTTCAGAAACACTCTGGCATTTTCCTATGCCTGGACGGTTCTGTGCTCGGCGGTTATTGTGTGGGGATTGGGCGGAGGCTCACTCTCTGTCGGTTTTCTCTTCAAATTACTGGCACTGTGTGCATGGGGATCCGCCTGCTTTGCGGGTTGCTTCTTTAATTCAATGTTCGATAAGAAGGGGTTTATCTTCTGCCTGACGCTGTTTTACATATTGTTTTTGCCGGTGGAGATCTGTATCTATTACTCCATGGGACTTTTCGTCGGTGGCGGGAGTCCGTTGGCATGGATAATTTTCTGGGGATCGGTTATGTCCTTTTATCTGACGGCTATACTGATAGACAGGCTGATATTTAAGAGAAGAGGCGAGGAGTACACGCAAAAGCTTAAGGAATATAACGAAAAAT
>JAGCUO010000150.1 GCA_017962825.1 Lachnospiraceae bacterium
ATTCCAGTTCATCATCAATGGCTTTCGTCTCAAACGCTTCATATCCCAGCTTTTCGTATAGTCGGATATTTGCCGCACTCCGGGTGCTGGTCAACAATTCAAATTGCTTTCCGGGAAAATACTTTTCCATACTCAGCAGGAGCCTCTTTCCATATCCCTTATGTTGCCGGTCCGGATGCTACATCAGCTTTCCGACATAAACCGTACCGTTTTCTTCTACAGCCCGGACCGAGCCAATGACCTCTCCGTCTTCCGTTATCATCTTTAAGATGATTCCTTTTTCATACTCGGCTTCTACTTCTTCAATCGTCTGCGTCAATGGCGGAATTTTCCTTCCTCCGAACAATTCCGCCTCACTCTGGTACGCCGTATATTGCAGCTTCAAAATCTCCTCAAGATCCTTCCGTTCCGCTTTTTCAATCCTGGCCGGTCTTCTCTTTTCCATGATCTCGTAGATCATCACTTCTCCATCACCCAGATCATGTTTTTTATGCTCCACAGTTTTAAACCCGCGATGCTCATAAAATATAGTCGCAGGGAGAGATTCATCCAGATCACACTTATCGTACTCATACAAGATCTCTGCTTCCAGATGGTCCATGATGATCGTGCCGTAGCCCTTCCCTTCATACTCCGGCAGCACATATACTCTGGTGATATGATCCTCTACGTGGCTGCCGGTTCCGACGATCTCGCCATCCACGATAAGAATATCTATATGGCCTTCTTCAATATCCCTTGTGATATTCTCCAGACTGTGTAGTCTTCCGAAAAAATCCACTACTGCCTTTGTATAATAATGGGGATATATTTCCTCTTTCGTTCCCCGAACAATACGGCATACCTTTTCTGCTTCTTCTTATTTAGCTTTTCTGTATTCAATACTGCTCATACGCTGCCTCCTTTAAAAACCATGGAAACCACGGGGACGGACCTCCCGGTTTTTTTCTTTTTTGGGGAAACCACGGGGACGGACCTACTGGTTTTTCTGTTGTTATAAAAAACCACTTATCCGGATTGATAAGTGGTTTCATTTACTGAAATCTTATTGAAAGTATAACCTATCGCTTATCTTGATCCGTTTTTTGAATGCTCAACATTTAAACCATACACGCTGACGACATGCATAGCATAAACAGATGACCACTCAATTACGGATACGCGATTAAACATATTTTTCCTTTCAAAGTATAATTCGTTTATATGGTCTCAGAGTATACTCCGCAGATTGATCAGTGTCAAGCAGAAAACCACGAGGTCCGTCCCCGTGGTTTTCTTCAGCATTCTTTCAAAAGACGATAAAGCAAGGTCCTTGAAACAGAGGTTATACGGCTGATCTGACGTAGCGATATTCCACAATCAAGAAACAGCCTGATATTACTCTTTAGCATATCCAGATCAACAGGGATCGCTATCCCCAATTTCTCAGTAATGATATCCGCTGCATGCTTATCATTAATACTAACAGTAGTCGGATGATCTTCTTTATTCTTTATCAGATCTTCTTCTGACGTTTTTGCCAGAAAATCTTTCAGCGCCTTTCGGTCCATCATTCCAAATAGATAATCGACATCTGTAATCCCGGGAATATTTAATATATATTCTGCTGCGCTGCTGTATTCATAATCCTCCGGCCTGGAGCATATTCCTGCTATTATCGGATTATGCAGAATATAATGCATCGCTTTAAGAAAATACCGTTCATCATTTACCGGTTCACTCTTATACCTGTCCTGAAACAGATTTCCGCACCGATCATACTTGGCATTGTACCAGTGAACATATGAATCCAAAAGCCGGCGAAATACCGTAGACAAAGGCTCATCTCCCGTTCTCAGAAGAAGATGTATATGATTATCCATCAAACAATAAGCGAATAACTCATAGCCGCAGACATCTTTATAACGTGATAACCTGTTAAGAAATATCACCCTGTCTTCTTTGTCCCAAAAAACAATCTGGCGGTTTACTCCCCTTAATATGACATGATAAATATTTGTATTGCTTAAAACTCTTGCCCTTCTTGGCATATTCTGTAACCCTCTTTCCATTGGCAATCTGGTGCGAAAAAAGATCCTGCAAAAGGACACATCACTCCATATACTATAGGCTGATCGAAACAGACGGCTGTCTGTTTACTTTTCGGAAGAAATTCCCGAACCGTATGCCATAGTTTTAATATAATCATTTAAGTTTGTCAACTACATTTAAAAAAACATGAGGTCCGTCCAAGTCACAAGAAGGGGCCCGCCTTTTGGCATTAGGAGGGACCCGCATCGCGGAAGTCACAAGAAGGGGCCCGCCTTTTGGCATCAGGAGGGCCCCGCATCGCGGGAGGTATCTGATGCCGCTTAAAAGGTGGGAAGATCGTCTTGTGACCCATGATTTCAAAGGTGGGAAGATCGTCTTGTGACCCATGATTTCAGAGGTGGGAAGATCGTCTTGTGACCCGTGGTTCTGCGACCGTGAAGAAAAAACCACGAGGTCCGTCCCCGTGGTTTCAGTTGTTACTCTTCCGTCACGAGCACTTCTTCGGTGTATTTGCGCTGCATGTCATGCCGGATCTTGCGCTCTTCCACGCTGTCAAAGATAATGGAAAAATCATAGTCTTCGGGATACAGTTCCTCTGCCTTAACATAAAGCTTAACCCTTTTATGATTGATCCAGAACTTCCGTCCGGCTACCTGTACCCGCAGGGTCCCCTTATCATTCACTGTTTCACAGACGATCCCTATCTTCTTTTCGGGATACACCATTACGCTGTCGCCGATATTGTACAGCATACTCAGGTTTGCATTAACATTGGTTTTCTTTACCTTCGTGATCTTTGGCGTGAATTTCTTTTTCAATTCCTGCCCTTTTCCGAAGCTGTATCCTTTCGCGGCATCCTCGCCGTAGGCTGCTTTCGCCGCAGTTTCCAGCATATATCCCGGCATCCCCAGGCGCTCGGCAATGTAGAACGCACAGCTTTCACCCGCTTCACCTATCACCATCCGGTAAGTCGGCTTCAGGCTTTCCTTATCAAAAGTCATGCGGGCGTTTACGATATTCTC
>JAGCUO010000151.1 GCA_017962825.1 Lachnospiraceae bacterium
CCATAACGGCCGAGATTATCATGACAAGTACCGCCGGCAAAAGAATAAGAACAGAAACCGGAGGTGATGCTATCTTAAACGAAACAAGTCCGAGCACGGCACTTCCTATCTTGTTGAACAGCCATTTGTTCAATGTGAATGCGCTCAGCAGTGCCAGAGCGGTCGAAAGAACTATCATGATCAGCAGCCTGTAATAATGCCATTTCCTCACAGCCCACTTATCGAATCCCATACTCTTAAGCATTGCGATGTCGGAAGTCTCCTCTTCAATAAAGATCTGCTGATAGAGGAATGTCATCGCAAAAAGAGTGATCGCCATTATCGTACCTGTAACAAGTGCAAGCAAGTCAAGCAGTTTACCGAAGGAATTCCCAAGGTCATAATCGAGAGCCTGATCGTAATCCCAAACAAGTATCCTTTCATCAACTTCACGCATTTTCTCGATATAGTATGCATGCTCCGATCTCGGTGCATCGATCGATTCGTTAAAGAGATCAAAGTCTTCACAGTACATATTGTCATCGGCCTGAGCCAGGAAAAAAATAGGGGTCCTGCTGTTGCCCATGGTCTCGACAAATGCCGTGATGATATAATCCTTCTGTCTGGTTTCTACGGTAAATCCATCCTCACCGTATACCTTATATTCAAGTGTGACAACATCCCCAAGCTCGGTTCCGTTTGTCAGTGCAAGGAAATGAGATGCCGCAACTTCATTGGGAAGCGAGGGAACCTTTCCTCCCTTTACATATGTCATCCTGCTCAGATCAACGTCTCCGAAAGCAATGGCTGCTCCGCTTTTTTCACCGTTCATGATCACAAAAGAGGTCTGCTCATCCATAAGCTGGATATCAACGGGAATACCGTGCTCGTTATAAAGCTGCTCATAATATAAATACAGATTCTTATAGCTTCCGGTCATTTCGAGCAGCTTATCCCTGAGACCGTCTTCCGGTCTGATCATAAAATCCCTGTCCGCTCTTGACCAATATGTCTTTCTGTATTCGTCGCTCACAACCGTAGCCTTGATCTGGAACTGCAGAAACAGGATCGTCATCCCGATCATGTAACTGATGACAAGGAAAATATATCTCTTCATCTTGCGGATTATATCCTGAAGCGCAAGAAAAAGCGGTACGGATGTATTCTTTCTTTTACTGAGGGACACACCGGGTATCTTACTGAATCTTTCTCCTTTTCCTTCACCGTGGATCGCATCCATTACGGAGATCCTGTCGATACGTCTTAACGAAACAAATGAGAAGACAAGCATCAGGAGCATAAAGATGATACAGGTTATAACGCCCAGAAGGATGATCACATTTTTATCGGGATTCAGGGTGTTGGTGACAAACCTGCTCACCATGTATTTTTCAAGCGGAATGCCTGCGATCAGACCGATAACTCCGCCCAGAACCGCAAACGCGATATACTTAACGACAAAGAGCGATTTATAAGACAGCGAATCCACTCCTATCGCCCTCATCGTACCGATCTCTTTTTCCTCGCGCTTGACAGTTGCCTGAAGGCTGAAGGATATGGCCATAAAGATAAGGATTATAAGTGCAATTCCCATCAGTCCCATGAATATACTGACTATGAGTGAGATCATTGCTTCATCGGTAAAGGCATTGCTCTTTCCGGTGGTGACGGTGTGTATCCGGCCGTTTATCTCACCGTTTTCATCCATCATACGTAATCTGTCGTTGATCTCCCATCCCCATTTCTGAAGCTCGGAAACAGTTTTAAAGGGATTGACCAGCTGTATGTCATACTGATCCACCTGTGTTGTAAACTCTTCGCAAAGTGTCTTGTAATCCCTGTCAGAAAACAGGATCTTGGTCATCATGGATGAACTGGGATCCTTATATATATCCGACACAACAAACCTGTATATATTTCCCATATCCGTGGTGATCATGATGCTGTCACCTATCTTCGTATGAGAAGAAGAAGCAGTCACCTGTGAAAGTGCGACGCATCCGTCATCCAGAGTGATCGGCTCATCGTGCATATCATACGGGATGTTCTGATCAGTGCTCACGGGGGATATGAGAAAGTCCGTCTGATACAGACCGGATACGGTTCTTTTATCTATTTTCTCAAAATCCAGTCTTCCCGTACTTGCTATTATCCTCTCCGATACGGATATCTCATTTATCTCAGAATATTCCTGCATCAGACCGATTATCGTATCCTGCTGTTCTTCGGCTGAGGATACGCTTCTGTCGACGATCAGTATGATGTCGGAGGTGTTGCACTTTTCGTATGTTGTATTGATGCCGGCGATGAAGGTATAGACAAATCCCGCACTCATGACAAGAAGAGTGGCTGCCAGAATCATGAATATGAATAAGACTATATTTAAAACGACCTTATCCTTAAGGTCCTTTTTAAGCATTCTTAAATACACTTTACCACCCCATCTCCTCAAGCCATTTTCTGAGTTTTCTTTCCCTAAGCGAAAGCTTCTCCGCGGAACTCATCCCGTCAGATGTATTTATCTTGCCGAGTACCAGTTCACCCTGTATGTCGCCGTCCATCAGATAGATGATCCTGTCGGAACTTGCCGCAACCTTTTCGCTGTGGGTTACCATGAGAACCGTGGTGCCGGCTTCATTCGCCTTGACCATTTCGCCGAGAACCTCCATGGAAGCCTTTGAGTTGAGTGCTCCCGTGGGCTCATCCGCAAAAAGAACCTTGGGGCTGTTGATGAGTGCCCTGGCAAGACAAGCTCTCTGGAGCTGTCCTCCGGAAACCTCAGTGATCTCCCTGTCAGCGGTTTCTATGATGCCGAGTCTTCTCATCAGGTCCTCTGCCTTTTTGTTAACCTCTTCCCTGCTCATAAGCGCCGCCTGATAACCGGGGAGAACTATGTTATCCATGATGCAGAGCTTCTTCATCATATACATCTGCTGAAAGATGAATCCCATCTTGATAAGTCTGAGTTTCGTGAGCTGCTTGTCATTCATTTCAGAAATATCATCCCCGTCAAATATGACCTTGCCTGCGGTCATATCATCCATTCCGCTTATGGTGTAAAGGAGGGTGGATTTTCCGGATCCGCTCGGTCCCATGATCGAGACGAACTCCCCTTCTTCTATCTTGAGATTGATGTTCTGCAGGACATTGTTGCTGTATCCTTCAACAATATAGGTCTTGCAAAGATCTCTTGCTTCCAAACAAATATCTGCCATTTTTAATACCTCTGTACCGATATGAAACACAGTTTTTCCGTTTACAATTGAATGCTAACATTTCAATTCTTAAAAAATCTTTAAACGTAAGAAAAATTTTTTTGCATAAAAAAATCCCTGCGAGGATCTGTCCCGCAGGGTTTTACCTTTCAGCTCCGATCAATCGGTTATTCCGAGCATTTCTTCCGGAAAAGCAGATGGTTGAAAAAAGCAACCTTTTTAAATTCTTCCATCATACTTGCCTTTGTTTCCAATTCCAGCATCGGACGGTACCATTCATCGGTGTATTTGATCTCATTATTCGAAGAGAGTCCGAAAAATGCTCTTATTCCGAACACATCTTCAAGCTTCATTTCTTTTCCGAGATATCCGGCAAGTTCTTCGTTTGAATATACATTCCTGTTTCCGAACATGCTGTCTTCCGTGTTATCGTCACTGAGAAGATCAAGCGCCGCCTTCGGATCGTCGGC
>JAGCUO010000152.1 GCA_017962825.1 Lachnospiraceae bacterium
GGAATGAGCTGCTGAGAAATGATAGCTTCGAGAACGCCCGCAAGCTGGATTCTGATCTGCTGCTGCTGGTGAGGAGGGAATACGTCGATAACACGGTCGACGGTAGAAGCAGCACCGATGGTATGCAATGTTGAAAGGACCAAGTGACCGGTCTCGGCTGCGGTAATAGCAGTGGAAATGGTCTCAAGGTCTCTCATCTCACCGACGAGAATAACATCGGGATCTTCACGGAGTGCAGCACGGAGAGCGTTTGCATATGAACCGGAGTCCATACCGATCTCACGCTGGTTAACAACAGATCTCTTATGCATATGGAGATACTCGATAGGGTCCTCAAGAGTGATGATATGTGCATCACGGTTCTCGTTGATCCTGTCGATGATCGAAGCGAGGGTTGTTGACTTACCGGAACCGGTAGGACCGGTAACGAGGATAAGTCCTCTCTTTCTCTCATGAAGATCTACAACAGCCTTGGGAACGCCGAGTTTCTCGGGATTGGGAATCTCGGTACCGACAAGTCTGAGTGCAAGACCTGCAGATCCTCTCTGTTTAAAGATATTAACACGGTAACGGCCGAGAGCGGGGATTGAGAAGGACATATCGTATTCACCGATCTCCTCAAATCTGCGTCTCTGCTCTTCATTGGCGATGGACATAACTACGTCCAGGGTATCCTGAGGCATAAGTCTGTCATATCCTTCGACAGTAATAAGGCTGCCGTTAACTCTCATCTTGGGAGGTACGCCTACCGTGATATGTACGTCACTGGCGCCGGCATTTTTAGCCTTTTGCATCACATCATAAATGTCTACCATAACTATTCACCCCTAAATAATTTAAGTTAATATATCCAGTTCCTTAATCGGGAACACTGATACCTGCCTGAGCAATGGCTGTCTGGTCCATAATGTAACGGTTATCAAGGGTTTTCATGACATCAACCACTCTCATATCCGAATACTCGCGGATCGACAGATCCATAATTGAATTCTGACGGAAAGTAATGACCGTCGGTTTCAGGATATTTTCTTCGTTCTCGTTAATTATGAGCGCCTTCTCTCCCGAATTGAGAACAACACTGACTCCGGGGAAAAGAATATACACACTGTCCATAAGAGCTCTGACAACATGAGGATCGTATAACTCATCCTTATCCTGAAATTCTATTACCGCCTTGACTTCGGAAAGACTTTCACCGGTAAGGCTCATTCCGGTAATGGCATCATAACGGCTTGCAACCAGAAGGATCTTGGCTTCTACCGACATCTTCTTGGTCTCGATCTCTTCTCCGAGGGCTGCGGCTTTCTCGGCTCTTAATGCCTGCTGGGAAATTCTCTTAAGCCTGGGACCGTCGGTGCTGAAACATTCTTCCAAAACCTCAGCTCCGTGAATTGCTTCGTTAAACATGGATTCGAGATTGTCCCTGTCAGTCTCACCGCCGTAAATAGCGGGATTTGCGGAACCGAGCTTTCCGATATCATGTATCAGAGCAGCAGTTACAAGAACAAGCCTGTCTTCCACCGGAATATTCATACGGCTTCCGATCATAGCACACAGAATAGCCGTATTAAACATATGTCTGCATACGAAATCATCCTTACTGCGAAGGTTCTGATAAAAATGAACCTTACCGTCCAGATGACCGTACTGACGGATTATCTGGCTTACAATGGTGGGCAGATTTCGTTGTTTTTTGGTATTGAGGATTCTCGAGATCTCATCCTGAAGTGACGCAACCGTCTTGATCTCGAACTTTTCAAAAGCAAGATCTTCCTCTGACATAGGAGGCAGAGGTTCAGCGGGCTCTAAGATATAGATTCCGAGGAGCCCGAAATTTTTAACGGATTCGATACTTGCCGCAGTGAGTTTCGCATCTCTTTCGTAGAGAAGAACTCCGCTCTTGGAATAGATAGGCCTTGCAAGCCTCATTCCGCTTTTAAGGTCTTCCCATTTGACGAATTTCACTGTTACCCCCAAGCAAAACCAAATTTTAATAAAAAATTAATACTTACTAATAATACTATATCGATTTGTAAATAACAAGAAAAAATACCGATTATATCGGGCTTAATCGATTACTTAGCCGGGAAAACTTGCATATAACGACCGTTTATAAAGCCGCTTACACATTTCCAAGCAGAACGTGCTTCAAGTGCCTTTCCGCCAATGTCTTAAGGTTTCTCATAAGATCAATATCAGTGGGCGCCTCCCTGTATTTGTATCTCGGGAAGTATCTGGTGATGTGCAGAGGAATTTCCGGATCAAGTGATGCTATCCATTCAGCTTCCTCTTCCATTTCTTCAGGCGAATCATTGAGCCCGGGTACTATAAGGGATGTTATTTCGATATGACACTTTTCGTGTGAAGTCTCAATGAACTGCATTACGGTTTGAAGTTCACCGCCCAGCTTTTTATATCCGTCTTCGGTAAAGCATTTAAGATCGATGTTCATTGCATCCATAGAGGGTAGGATCTCTTCAAGAATCTCTTTGCACGCATTACCGTTTGTTACAAGTACGTTCAGCATGCCCTCTTCATGAATGAGCTTTGCGGTATCACGTACGAATTCATATCCCACAAGCGCTTCGTTATATGTATAGGCTATTCCGATATTTCCTTCGGGTATCGTATCACAGGCTATTTCAAGAAGCTTTTCCGGGGATGCCGTTCGAAGGTCGGCAAAATGTTCTTCCCCCACTGAAGCTATATCGTAATTCTGACAAAAAGGACAGGACAGATTGCATCCGTAACTTCCCACAGAAAGGATCATACTGCCCGGATGAAAAAAGGCCAGCGGTTTCTTTTCGATAGGATCAAGCGCGATCGAAGTTATCTTACCGTAATTTGCGCTTACCACTTTTCCGTTTTTGTTAACCCTGGCCCGGCACCTGCCCAAACTGCCCTCAGGCAATATGCAGTGATGCGGACACACCGGGCACACAGCAGTATCAGACATGACGGATCACCTCAAAGCGTGACAGTTTAACATCGTCATCATCTATATCTATGCCTGCCTTTTGTTTTGCAATTGCAATCTGATAATCTACAGTGTCAACACCGTCGAGGTCAGGAAGAAGAAGTCCTCTTTTAAATCCTTTTTCCACGATGACGCCGTAACGTTTAACATCAAGTTCATCAGGCGAACCGATTGGTTCGGGAGTTGTAAGAACATCTACATTTATCTCAAGTTCATTAAGTTCATCCGGTCTGACAGCCGGAAATCTGGGGTCCCTGGTAGATGCTGCTATGGCATTGGATATGATCTCCTCGGCAACATTTATACATGTAGGAGCTATTGTTCCGATACATCCTCTTAATGCACCGCCTTTATGGATGGATACAAAAGCACCTGCACGAACCGATTTCATCTCATCCGGCAGGTCGTCACCGGAAGGATCATAGATTTCTTTTTCCGTGATGTATTTCTCGATGGTATTCTTCGCAAGTTCTACGTATTTGTCCATATCAAACCTCCGGATGATAAATGCAAAAACCGTAACCTACTCCAAATGTTGCTTCGTGTGATAACCTTTTGGTATTGATTTTTAATCCTTCAAACGCACCGCCCATGATCGTAAAAGATCTGTGACCGCATTCCATCGATGCATCGAGAAGAGTCTCATCGTAATTTACAAGCGATTTAAAATCACCGGCTCCCATTGTATTCATGATCTTCTCGTCATATACAGGTCCTTCTTTTTGATATCCGTACGGACCGTCTTCCTTCTGACAATGGCTCAGATCTCCGCTTGCAACGAAAACCACTCTTCTGTCTGTTTTATCTATTGCCCTTCGAATGGCTTTACCAAAATCATAATGAGTCTGAAGACTGAATCCGGAAAGCCCGATCCTTACCAGCTTATAACCTGTATATCTCTTATTAATAAAATACATGGGAACGGTTGTACCGTGATCGAGAAGCGGATCCCGTTCGCCTTCCGTACCTGCAGGAATGCCTGATTTGCCTGCTTCTTCGGAGATTGCTTCTACAAGTTCCTCATCATACAGGGTGCTGAAAGTGACACTGCGTGCTCCGAACCTGCCAAAATCTCCTATAGCGGATCTTCCGGGAGAAATATGAAAATAATCACGATAAAGAATTGAATGAGGGGATGTCAGAATAACGGTGTCAGGCTTGATTGACGCAATATCAGCAGCCACCTCATCAAAAGAGGCTAAAGTATCGGCAATCTTAAGTTCTTCTCCCCGTCCGATCTCAGGAACGGCGATAGGCGGGTGAGGTACCATATATCCGGCCAGAAGTGGCATTATGTTCCTCCATGAGACTCTGATTGAACATAAGCCGCTCAAAAGAGCGGCTTATAGATTTATTTGACTTATGATAATGATACACCTTTGAAGTCACAAGGTAAACAATCACACATTGATATAGCATACCTTTGATCAGATAAATGCCTGCATAACGTGATTGGCAAGATCGAGTCCTTTTTCCGTAAGGTGAATCCTTCCGTTTTCTTCGATAAGCAGCCCTTCAGCCTTGAAACGCTCTATTTCCCTGCCATATACACCGGAAAGATCCCTGCAGAATCTTTCTTTAAACTCAGCAGGATCAACGCCCTTAGTAAGTCTGAGCCCCAGTATCATAAACTCGCTCATTTTATCAGCATTTGTCAGCTTTTCATCGAGTTTGAAAGAGTCTATGGGATCATCCATATATACGGAAAGTTCAGATGTGTTTGTAAATCTGCAGCCCTCGTAATATGATGCGGCACCGAGTCCCGCGCCGTAATACGTAACTCCTGTCCAATATCCCAGATTATGTCTGCATTCACGACCTTTTTTTGCATAATTGGAGATCTCATATCTGCCGTATCCGTATTCAGACAAAATCCCGGATGTCATATGATACATCTCTCTGTCCGTATCTTCATCGGGAATATCAAGTTTGCCCTCATCTGCCATCTCCGCAAAAGGAGTACCTTCTTCGACTATCAGGCTGTATGCGGAAATATGTGCGGGGGAAGGCTTAAGTTCGCATACGGTCCTGAGAGTTTTTGTCCAGGAATCAACGCTCTGCCCCGGGATGTCGCTCATAAGATCCACATTGATATTGGTAAAACCTGCCTTTACGGCAGCTTCATAGCTCTTGAGGAAATCCTCATAGGTATGGATCCTTCCGAGCTTTTTTAATTCGTCATCATGTACTGACTGAAGACCGAAGCTGATACGGTTTATACCGCAGGCAAAATATGCTTTCATCTTCTCTTCATCCACGGTACCCGGATTGCACTCCATGGTCACTTCCGCATCGTGATCGAGGGTAAAGTTTTCTTTTACGCAATCCATCACGCGAACCATCTGATCCGCAGGAAGCACGGAGGGAGTTCCTCCTCCGATAAAAACGGAAGAAAGAGAGGTCTTACACCTCTCTTTTCCTATAAACATCAGCTCTTCGCAAAGAGCATCTATATACTTTTCCTTGGTCTTCTCATCCGCATTAAAAGAAAGAAAATCGCAGTACAGACACTTTCTTACGCAGAAGGGGATATGTATATATAATTCAGACTTAGTTATCATCATCCAGTTTAAGCACACTCATGAACGCAGACTGAGGGATCTCTACGCTTCCCACCTGTCTCATACGCTTCTTACCTTCTTTTTGCTTCTCGAGAAGTTTCTTCTTACGCGAGATATCACCGCCGTAACACTTTGCAAGGACATCTTTTCTCATTGCCTTGACAGTCTCACGCGCGATTACTCTTCCGCCGACGCAGGCCTGAATGGGAATCTCGAAGAGATGTCTGGGAATCTCATCCTTAAGTTTTTCGCACATTCTGCGGCCTCGCTCATATGCCGAGTCGGAATGCACGATAAAGCTGAGTGCATCGACCTGTTCTTTATTGATAAGGATATCAAGCTTGACGAGTGAACTCTTTTCATAACCCTTAAGGTCATAGTCAAAGGATGCATATCCTCTGGATCTTGATTTAAGAGCATCGAAGAAATCATAAATGATCTCATTTAAGGGTAGTTCGTACTTTATAAGCGCTCTTCCTGCTTCAATGTACTCCATGCTGATATAACGTCCGCGTCTCTGCTGGCAAAGCTCCATGATGGATCCTACGAAATCCTTGGTAACCATGATCTCAGCATTAACGATGGGCTCTTCCATATACTCGATCTCACTGGGATCGGGAAGGTTGGAAGGATTGGTCAGGTCGATAACGGTTCCGTCTGTCTTATATACCTTATATACAACCGAAGGAGCGGTTGTTACAAGGTCAAGATCATACTCTCTTTCAAGTCTTTCCTGAATGATATCAAGGTGAAGAAGTCCTAAAAATCCGCATCTGAAACCGAATCCCAGAGCAAGTGAGGTTTCAGGCTCATAGAAAAGAGAGGCATCGTTAAGCTGAAGCTTTTCGAGTGCTTCCTTAAGGTCTTCGTACTTGGCGCTGTCTGCGGGGTAAACTCCGCAATAAACAACCGGCTGGACTTTTTTATATCCGGGAAGAGGCTCGGTGCAAGGGTTATCCGTCTCAGTTACGGTATCACCGACTTCCGTTTCTGAAAGTGTTTTGATGGATGCGGTTATATATCCTACCATTCCGGCAGAAAGTTCTTCGCAGGGAAGGAATCTTCCGGCGCCGAATGTACCTACCTCAACAACCTCCTCGCAGGCTCCGGTAGCCATCATTTTGATCTTGGTACCCTTCTTTACTGTACCGTTCATTACACGTACAAATACGATAACTCCCTTGTATGAATCATAAAGAGAGTCAAAGATAAGAGCCTGAAGAGGTGCTGTTTCATCTCCGGAAGGAGCAGGTATCTTATGAACTATAGCTTCAAGAACTTCATCGATCCCGATTCCGTTCTTGGCAGAGATAAGAGGGGCATCCTGTGCTTCGATACCGATAACATCCTCGATCTCATCCTTTACTCTCTGAGGCTCCGCACTGGGAAGATCGATCTTATTGATAACGGGGAAAACATCAAGATTATGGTCCAGTGCCAGATACACATTGGCAAGAGTCTGGGCCTCAACACCCTGAGCTGCGTCAACCACAAGAATCGCACCGTCGCAGGCGGCAAGACTTCTTGAAACTTCATAGTTAAAGTCAACATGGCCCGGAGTATCTATCAGGTTAAAGATGTACTCTTTTCCGTCATTAGCCTTATAAACGGTACGGACAGCCTGGGACTTGATGGTTATTCCCCTCTCCCTCTCAAGCTCCATGTTATCAAGGACCTGCTCCTGCATTTCCCTTGCAGTAAGAAGGCCTGTTTTCTCTATGATACGATCGGCAAGCGTGGACTTACCGTGATCGATATGAGCAACTATGCAAAAATTTCTGATAAGACTCTTATCCATATATACCTCTGTAATAACTATTCAAAACCCACATTTATCGATTCTATCAGAAAACAGGGCAAAAAACAAAGCCCCCCGGGAAATCCCGAGGGGCTGAAATGTTCTCGCAAAAGCTTAAGCCATCTTGTTAACAGCCTTAGCCATCTTAGAAGTCTTGTTTGCGACGTTATTCTTGTGATATACACCCTTAGTAGCAGCCATCTCAAGAGTCTTGGTAGCAGCCTTGAGTTCTTCAGCTGCTGCATTCTTATCGCCGTTCTCTACTGCGGTATAAACCTTCTTGATCGCAGTCTTAGCGGAAGAACGGATAGCCTTGTTTCTCTCTTCGTTTCTACGATCAACAAGTACTCTCTTCTTTGCAGACTTAATGTTAGCCAAAGTAACACCTCCAAATGTTATAAACAATGAAAATATTTAAGTGCCGGTGACTTTAGCCGGATGCAATGACGGTTGCATCTAAGCGAGACACGCACGCTAAAACATCACACACTTTGCTAATATACTCATTTCTATCGCTTTTGTCAACGGATTTTTCCGCAATTTTGTTAATTCTTATTGAGTTTCCTGGTCCTGGTCTCCCTTCCTAGATAATTATCCGTTGAAACAAGCACCTTCTTATTCTCGGAAGCCACATAGGTAGCGGCATTTACGGTTACGGTGCCCGCTGCAGGATGAAGATTTACAAATCCTACTATGAGACCTATGACAATGGCGGCTATAACAGCAAATGCAAAACTGAATTCCATAAAGTATGCCGCTGCAAGTCCTATCACAAGACAAACCGCCGCAACAATTGCCGCAAAGCTCCATACTCTTCCCGCATCTACTGGTGCCTGACCCACAAGTTTTCCGGTCTGGCCGTTAATGAAGAAGGGATAAGGAGTTCCCTTATAGGAATAATCATACTTCCAAACGGGCATAAGTCCGTAATGAGGAACTACGGATTTATATGTTACATTGAGGTTCTTATTCTGGACTTTGTCGTATTTTCCGTGAGAACCGCTCTTGGCAGCATCGGAACACATATCCATTCCGAATTTTTGAACCTGATCCTCGGCACGGGGTCTGAGCTCACCGGAACCGTTATTATACTGTTCCGAATAGAAGCCGGACAGATATCTTGAATCGTAAGGAAGTGAATCCTTGGTATCGAAGGGTGCCAGAAGATCCATCATTTCATCGGGAAGCGCTTCCGCAGCATCAACGGGTAGTTTATCGAACTTGGCGTCAATGACACGGTTTACGTTATAGGAATCTATGTCGGTATATTCCGTATCGCCCTTGGTGTATCTCTTTTCCTGAATACCGGTTCCGGTAAAATCAAGAGTGGTATCCATATCATAGAACCATGTGGGCATATACCAGCCCTGGATCTTATTGAGTCTTGCCTCGCTGACAAGATCCCTGGGAGCAAATCTCATGGAAGCAAACTTCTGCTTTACCATGTCCTTGGCCTGCTTTTCGTTAATCTTGAAGGGAGTCATGAACTCGGGCTTATAATCGCCCTTCATTCTTGAATCTACAATAATATTTGAATCACATGCGGGACACCTTAATGCCGAAGTGAATTTTCCGAGCTCTATCTCGCAATTACAGTTGGGGCACAGAAGATTTCCTGCCTTGGAATAACCGAGTTCCTCCGCTGTTTCTTCGGTGGCTACATCACCGTCTTTTACCACCGAACCGGTGCTTTCCTCTTCGCACTCAGTAGAATCGCAAAACGGACACTTCATCTTGCCGATCGAAGGCTCAAATTCCATGTCACCGCCACAGTTTTTACATTTGTAGATCATAGCTTCCTCCTGAATTTTCAGACGTTTCCGCGTCTGTAATTAATAATAATCGTGTACAGACTCGGGATAATGATCAAGGTTCATCTGAGCCTCGGAAATAAGGAAATAATTATATCTGAGTTTGTCTCTGCGTACACCGTTTACTCTGTAGATGGGGTCATCCCAGGTAACATCCACATAGAGCCAGACTCCGTTTACTGCAACTCTGTTCCATGCATGTTCTCCGCCCTCAATGGTCTCACAAGGGATTCCAAGAACAGTCATGAAATATTCGAAAGCCTTGGTATATCCTGAGCATACGGCGGTTCTGTTATACATGAAGCCTTCAAGCGTCTGGGATACATCCATTTCGGATTCATCATAATTGGCGTAGTTTATCATCCAGTCATGAACCGCTTTGATCTTCTGATCGGGGGTCATTGCAGGATTGGTGATCTGTGAAGCGACCTGAATGATCATGATCTTGGCATTTGCATTAAGAGTGGTTCCCGCTACAGGTCTTCCCTGATAAACGCCCTCATTTTTGTACTCGTTCCAGAGAGCATCCTTGGAAGTTCCGTAAACAGCCGCAAGATCGGGATTCATGGTAGCATAAGCCGCAGCATCGAAAAGAACAGATTCATCCCTGTATACGTTGATTCCGTTTCCTCTGAGGCTCCACCAACGTTCGGGGCAGTCGATCCTCATATATCCTGCGGATTGCTCGGTGATCCTTCCGTTTTCAAAAACATTTCCGTGACCGACAAGAGCACCGAAAACATCAAGCTGAACCTGAGCTAAGTTGTTAACAGGTACAGGTGATGCGGCAACAATGGTAAGTCCCGCCGGGGCATAGGGAAGTCTTCCCTCAGCCTGTCCGCATAAAACATAATGCATATAGAGCATATCCGCATCATTTCCAAATACGGCAGCAACATCGGGATAGGTCGCAGCATAAAACTCGGCATCAAAAAGATTGCCGTCAGCCATCTGCTTCGGTGCGGCGAAGGCCGTCTGTGAACAGCACATCACTGCAACGATACAGGCCGCTATCGATAATAATAGTTTTTTGATCTTCATAGCGATTCCTCCATGAGATATTTCATATATCATATCATAAAAATTCGGGAAACCCTCGTTTTCAATTCTCAATAATTACTATGTCTTTGAGAATATAATGGAAAGACGGTGCCGAGGCGTCCGAGTTTTCCATATATTCGATCCTGAGATTAATGGTATCGTCAGGATTTTCGGGATCGTAACCGTAATATTCTCCGGAAAAAACATGGATGCTTCCGTTAATGAATCCTTCTATGGTCCGATCTACCAGCTCCCTGCCGCCTTCAGGAGCGATGGCGGGATTAAGCTCAAGCATCTCAACCCAGTTTCTCTCAAATCCGGCCCCGATATCATTTCCGTGAACATGACCTTTAACAACATCTTCGATCCTGCGGTCTGTCATCACAGCCTTTATCGCATCGCTTATATATGGAGTCCAGTTGATCCTTGTTCCGATAAGTGATGTCGTGGGTGCAACATCGATCATATCCTGATTATAACCAACATGGTATACCGGATGGTTTGAGATAGAGTTTTCGCACATAACTGCGGGACCTATCGTATCCGAATGCTGGGAAATAATGATACAGCCTTCTTTGATAAGCAGGCCAGCCATCTCTTTTTCCTTCGTGTATCCGGTCCAGGTATATGTATATCTGACTCTCATCACCGCACCGGGGCAGGTCTGCCTTGCGCCGAGTATAAATGCGGTGTAACCGGATATAACTTCGGGGCAGGGGTAAGCTGCGACATAGCCGATATATGCTTCATCACTGCCTATCACTCCGGCATCAATAAGCTCCTGAAGTTTAAGTCCCGCAACCATACCGGCAATATATCTTCCCTCGTATATCTCACCCATAAATGTATGGTAATTGGACAAAACAGTATCGCTGTTTGCGTTATCGCCTGTTGCCTGACAAAACTCAATATCGGGATATTGTACTGCAACGTGCTTTACTGCTTTCGAATAGTCGTAGGAATTGGAAAAAATAATGTCGCATCCGTTTGCAGCCAGTTCCATAAGAACGTCCTCAACATCATCATAGGGAACATTGCATCTCGTAAGCAAAGTTACCCTTCCGCCGTATTCGGGAAGCACCGACTCCACTGCATTGATGAAATTTCTGCTGTAAGGCGTACTTTCATCGCCGTCGAGAACAAGACCTACCTTAACTTCTTTTACCTCAGGTTTAAAATAATCCTGAAGGTAATGATAGGAATAGAATCCGATGATACACAGAAGAGCTGCGACGATAACCCATATTAAGTTTTTCTTCTCAGCACCCACTTATCTTATCCTCCGATTAATCATCAGAAAAAGATTTTGTATCTATATCCCCGTTTTCTATCAGTTCCAAAAAAATATCCAAAAGCTCCGGGTCAAACAGTGTGCCCCGGCCTGCTTTAAGTTCTCTCATAACCTCCTCGAAAGGCATACCCTTTCTGTAAACACGGTTTGCAGTCATGGCATCGAAAGTATCCGCTATTGCAATGATCCTTCCGTAAAGAGGTATATCGTTTCCCTTAAGTCCTTCGGGATAACCGGTTCCGTCGTAGCGTTCGTGATGATACAAAGCACCTTCAGCGGCATTATCGACAAGGGTGAAATCCTTGAGTATCTCCGCACCGAGAGTTACATGACTCTTCATAAGTTCATACTCTTCGGGAGTAAGCTTGTCGGGCTTATTAAGTATCGCGTCCGGAATACCGATCTTTCCGATATCATGCAAAAGAGCAGCTTTCCTGAGATTATCAAGTTCCTTTTCCGAAAAACCGTATTTCCTTGCGATCATTACCGAATATTCCGAAACCCTCTGTGAATGACGACTGGTCAGAGCATCCTTTGCATCAACGGTTCTTGCGATAGCCATGATTGTTTCATTACCCATGGATACCTGTTTAAGCGCAAGGGAAAGTCTTTCCTGCTGAAGGGCCATGGTCTTCTGAGCCTGATATCTTGTCCAGAACCATGTAGCCCATCCCACGAAAAGTCCTCCGACAATCAGCATATACAACATAAACCAGTTGTTATCGTAGATGGAATTTTCTTTGATAAAACCGTAAGTACTCTCTTCAAGTATCTTACCGGTATCTTCATCGATTATCGCAATATGGAATGTATAATCACCCGCAGGAATATTGGTATAGATCGCGCTTGTGATCTCGCTTTGCGGGACAGTCTTATAATCCGGATCCACTCCCTCCAGATAATATGAGATCTTGGGATCTTCAAGAGAGAAGTTTATGATCTCAGGCACGAACTCTATGGTGCTTACATCTCTGCCGATCCTGAGTGAATTTCCTCTTTCGATGGTAACGGGAACTCCGTCAACGAGTATCTCGGAAACCATGATCCTAAAGGATTGTGTATCGTTCCTGTAATTATCAAGGTTAAAAGAAACCACACCACGGTCCGTAGACAGATAAATATCCCCATACAAAGAAACCTCGTTCCATGAATTGGCGGTAAGTGAACACTGAAGGCCAAATCTGGAATTGAGAAGAAGTCCTTCCATGGGGGAATTAGTCAGAAGGTCTTTCTTGCTGACAACATAGATACCGGCGCTTCCAAGTACAAAGGCTTCCCCGTCATCATCAAGAACGATATCGTAGTTATTGGAATAAGGGAAATTGGTGACGGTCCTTATAAAACCGTCCTTCATGATACAGATACTGTTACTGGTTACGATAAACATTGCATCGGTATCTTCATCATATACCATCTTCAGGACCACTTCGGATCCGAGTCCGTCTTCCTTGGTCAGATGACCGGATATCATGCTGTTGGAATATACAACGATTCCGTTTCCGTCGGTTCCAAGGTACAGCGTTCCGTCGGGAGTCTGACACATGGATATTATCTGAGAGGACCCGAGTTCCCCTCCGTAAGCAATTGTCTTAACAACAGTGTATCCGCGGATTATGGACAGACCGGTATCCGCACTTACGGCGATGGAATTATCGTTAAGTTCGATACAGCCGCGCACTCTTCTGCCGACTCCCATTTTCTCCGTATCAAATTCCAAAAGCTCTCCGCTTTCCGTCAAACATGAAATTCCTTTACCGTATGTACATATCCAAAGATTTCCCAAAGAATCCCTGGTAAGGCATCTGATACGTACGCCCTCGTACATCTTGGTCAGATTATTATCCAACACAATTCCGGGATAAAGATTTATCGCCGATAATCCGCTGTCCGTACCGATGTACAGAATTCCGCCGATAAGAGCGGTGCTGTTTACGACAGCGGGGTCCATATCGAATTTTACATACATATTGGAAAAGCAGGATGAAGACAACTGAAGTAGCCCGTGTCTCGATGAAGCAAACCAATAGTTGCCCTGATAGTCGACCGTCATGTTGACTATTGATGAATTATAATCTTCGGTCGATACTCTTGAATAAGTAGGCCCTTCTATAAAACCGATCCCGTTATCCGAAAGTACCCATACACGGGTATTATCAAAATAGATCTTGTTTATCTCCGATGCACCTTCGCACTTGATGGTATGCTGAAGAAGCGCATTTCCGTCACTTATACGATATACAAGAATCCTTCCGTCTGAGGTTCCCGCATACAAAAGTCCTTCCGCACTGAACTGACATGATGAAAACCTTATATCATTATGTGACGGACGAATCTCAAAAAGTACTTTTTTATCCTTTAAGACATACATCCTGCCTCCGGTGGTAACGGCAGCCACAAGCCCGGTTCTGTCTGCAGTCAGACTCTGTGCATAACGTATCTCGGGAAGTTCTCCCGCCACGGTAATACCATCCTTAAGACACACAACGACCATCTCATCGGATGTTCCGATATAGTAATCTCCCGAAGCACTCTGAACAATGCTTCTGACCGAATCAGAAGAAAGGCCCTTGTCGGTATCAAATATATTGACCTGTTTTCCTTCAATGGCTACGACAACGCCGCTGTCATTGGTTCCGATCCAAAGCCTGCCCTCCTCATCGACGTAGAGACAGTTAACATTCTTAACACTGTCGAACTCTTCCATGAAGGTAAATGAACTGCCGTTGTATCTGTAAAGTCCGGAATTACTACCAACCCATAAAATACCGTCATAAGTCTGAGCAATGTCATTGGCATGACCGCACGTAAGCCCGTTATCGGCATTATAGTACCTTTGGATGTATGTATAGTCGCCGGTTTCGGCATGTGATCCGAATGAAGGGATAAGTGAAGAAAACGCTATGGCAGCGATCAGAAACAAACCTATACCAAAATTGCCGAATACACTGCCGTTTTTGGCAGATCTCACAATCTTTACGACCAAGTACATGAATAAAACGGTAAAGATCTTATCAAGAAAATCAACATAGAGTTCACCGATGGCGGACGCCATGATCCCGGGAACACCTTTCTCCAGGAGAAAAGAAATAACTCCGTCGCCCCAGACATTTCCGGTGAAACCGTCATAACAGAAAAGATTGAATATGGTAGAGATGATAACGGAGCCCACAGTAACACCGCCCGCAACGGTCGTAGCCCCGATAAATGTATCAAAATAACGTCTGCGTGCGGCCAGACCAAAGCTAACACCTATGAAAATACTTGTGAGGGCATAAATAAGTGAATTCCGATCCCAGAAAAAATAAATGATATTTGTAGTACAGCCCACAATAGCACCGCTTACGGGACCGAGAACGTAAGCAGCAAAAATAGTCCCGAGCGAGTCAAGCCATAAAGGAAGTTCGCAGGTTATCGCACTGTGCTTTCCGACAAAATTAATAAAAACACTGCAGAAAACAATGACCATGATAACAATCGGACGATTTCTTAAATTGTTATTACGCAGTTTTCCCATCCTATAAATTTTATTATATATGGCCTTTTTTATCAATTTTTTCGAAAAAAAGACCCGGGCGGTAACCCGCCCGGGCCAATATACTGAAAATTTACTCTTCGGAGGAGTTATTTACAGCTTTTGCTGACTCTTTTACGATCTCGGCATCAAGGCCGGTAACGTTGATGTTCTTGGTAACCTTAGCATCATAGGTATTTGCTTTCATGACTTCGGTAAGATCAAAACCGGTAGTTTCCTTAACCGACTGGATAACCTTAGCCATAACTGCGGGAGCATATCCGCCGACGCTTGCAACACCTGACTCACCGCTGCCGGAATCGATAACGGTAACCTTGTCGATGGAAGCGATGGGAGCGGCAACTTCCTTGGCAATAGCGGGAAGCTGTTTGATGATCATTTCGGTAATAGCGGCATTGTTATACTTAGCGTATGCTTCTGCCTTCTTCTCCATTGCTTCTGCTTCTGCAAGACCCTTTGCCTGGATAGCTTCTGCTTCTGCGCGACCTACGGCTGCAATACCGGCTGCTTCCTTCTCTTTAGCATAAACTGCCGCGTCTGCCTGAGCTTTAACAGCCTCAGCTGCCTTCTCCTGCTCGTACTTACGAGCATCTGCTTCACGCTGTCTCTCAATGAGATTAGCTTCAGCTTCCTGCTGACGACGATACTTCTCAGCATCTGCTTTCTTTCTGACTTCAGCGTTGAGGACCTGCTCTTTAACGTCAGCTTCACGCTGCTTGAGTTCGGTCTCTCTCTCCTGACGTGCGATGTCTGCATTCGCTCTGGTGACCTCGATGGTCTTTCTCTGTTCCTGCTGCTGAATCTCGTAAGCTGCGTCTGCGACTGCCTGCTTGGTATCAGCTTCCTGCTTCAGTTCGGACTGCTTAATAGCAAGTTCGTTCTGCTTGGTAGCGATCTCGGTCTGAGACTTAACCTGCTCTTCGTTTGCAGCTTTGTCAGCCTGCGCCTGAGCAATCTTAATGTCTCTTTCAGACTCTGCTCTTGAAATAGCAGCTGCCTTCTGGATACGTACTACGTTATCAACACCGAGGTTCTCGATTACGTGATTGTCATCAACGAAATTCTGGACATTGAAGCTGGTGATCACAAGACCCATTGCTTCAAGATCGGGATCTGCGTTCTCTTTTACGAGAGTTGCAAACTTCTGACGGTCTGAAACCATCTCTTCAAGATGCATCTTACCGACGATCTCACGGACATTACCTTCGAGAACTTCTCTAGCAACCGCTGCAATGTACTCGGGCTTCTTGTTCAGGAAGTTCTTGGATGCCTTCTTGATAAGATCGGGAGTATGACCGATCTGAACGTTTACGGTAGCATCAACCATGATGTTGATGTAGTCGGCGGTGGGAACCGCAGAACTGGTCTTAACATCGATAGGGATCAACTGGAGTTTCAAAACGTCTTTCTTCTCGAAGAAAGGGATTTTGATACCCGCACGACCTATCAGATATCTGGGCTCCTTGTGAAGTCCCGTGATGATGAATGCCTCATCGGTCGAAGCCTTTACGTAGCCGGTGATAAATATGATGATCAATACGACCAGCACTATCGCCGCTATCACAATTGCTCCTAAATATTCGTCCATATAGTTCCTCTCTTTCCGCCGCTTCATACGGCTGTGAAAATTGTTTTGCGGAAGCGGCTCCGCCTTTGGTTAAAAAAAAGACTTTTACCGCAACCGTTTAGTTACAGTAAAAGTCTTGCCTTCTAACTTGATACGGGTCTTACCTTACGATAATTCCGAGTGACGATTTCAAGCCGGATGGAAAAGTTTCCACCTTTGGGCTACTCCCTTTCACTTGAATAAATTATATATATTTTCAGTTTCCGTGTCAAGAAAAATCGGGGGTTTGTAATACTGTTTCTTCAGCGGATGCATTCCGGGATTTTCTTTATAAAGGTCTGCATACGTAACCTCTGAGAACATACCCGAAAGTACCGTCCGTGGGATACATTACAAATCTCACAGATGATACTGTTTCACCCGTCATATCGCTTATTATATTAGCTTTTACGATGCAGGCGGATGAACTCTCCGCAACCGATATTATCTCGGCATACTCTTCATAGCCGCACCCGCAATACGAGTAGCAATATCCGTCATCAAGACAAATGATCCCTATTTCCGGAAGATCTTTATCGGTAGAATCCGGTCCGAAATCCGGCTCATAATCTCTTTCTTCACCAAACACTTCACTATAAAATGCCGCAAGATCATCAGCAGACATCCTGTAACGTGCAAACCCGGAAAGACCTCCCAAAATCTCCGGCTCGGAAAATTCTGTTTCCTCTCCGAAAGAACAAACTGCTTCGTAATCATTAAGTGAATTAAGATGGTCCTCAGATATTGCCACATTTTCCTGAAAGATCATCATGGAAACCGCTTCAAAAAACTTTACTTCATCCTCCGAAAGATCGCCTGTATCCTTAAGGTCATATATCTCTTCCGAAGAAGCGGGTATTGTATTCAGGCCGCTCATTAAGATCACACAATGATCGTCATATCGGATCTCAATATCTTCGACTCTGTTCATCGATCCGAAACCGACCCACGCGATTCCGCCGTCCTCAAGTTCCCAACCGTACAACCATATGAGGGATTCATCATCGAATTCATCATAAGGACCCAGATCATTTACCAGTTCCTCATAAGATGTTTGATCATCCAGCCCCTCAAAATACTCTGCCGTCGCGGGAAGATACAGATATGACGGTTCCTGAGGCTCGGTAAAAAGAGCCCACTGTTCTTCCGCATCTTCCCTGGCATCATTAATAACTTCACTTAAGGTGACAACGATATTGTGGTATCTCTCCTGCTTCCTGCCATCCCCGAGTCCTGCGCAATAACCGCCGCTCAGATACGTTCCGTTCTCTGTCCTGACCTCTATAAAATATGAGGGACCGTCGTATATATCGTCCACCTTCATATTTTCCGGAAGTTTCTCGAATTTATTATCGATAACCGCGCTAACGATCCTTTCCCATCCTTCCGGGCTGAGATCGATCCACTCTTCTGTATACTCACCTTCACCGGGAATATCATCAGTAAAATAATGATACCCGCCGGTAGCATTCATCCAATACTTGGTAAAATCATAAATGGTGATCTTGTCAGGTGTAATGACATATACGATATATGATCCGGGATCGCCCACGCAAACCTGGAATGTTATCTGCTCATACTCGGATACATCCGGTGCACTGTCAGGTTCACGATCACTTACGCCTTCTTCGCTTTCCGGGTCAGGGCCTGCGTTTTGGGTGCATCCCGCAAATATAATAAGGCACATAAGAATTGCCGCTATTTTAATGATCTTTTTCATATACGATCCTCCCCTACACCTGTATAGACGAGACAGGCAAAACATACGTCACATACCGGGTTGAGTTTGCGGGAAAGCCGGTGTCCCCGGACTTATTGAATAATATTAATCGAACATTTTCGGCATAAATATTTCCGAATATTTGCTCCAGAACTTCATATCATGAATGCCTTCCGACTCTTCATATACATGATCTATACCGGTGTCCGTAAGGAACTTGTGAAACGCTCTGTTGGGCTCCAGAAGAAAGTCTTCCGTTCCGCATGCCATGAAGATCTTAGGTATCTTTTTTCCTATAGCTTTAAGTCTCTTTGCCAGAACTTCCGGGTTGTTATCGCTCTCAGACAGCTTTGCCGGTTCTCCGAAGCACTCGCGGTAATACTCGTAATTGGCCACGGAATTGCCTTTACCCGGCTCCATCTTTGCTACTTCATTATGAATCAGAGCAGATGATAAAGCCGTGCATACGCCAAAAGTCTCGGGAAACATAAGTGCAGTATGGAGTGCACCGAATCCTCCCATGGAAAAGCCCATGACCGCGGTCTTATCGGGAGTCATAGCTATACCGAAAGTATTTCTGATATAGTCTATAAGTTCAATTCCCACATAGGATGCATACTGCCTTCCGGTAGCCTCACCATCCAGCCAGAAACTGTTCTCACCGGAAGGAGCAACAACAGCGATATTAAGTGAAGCCGCCTGTTCCTTGTTAACCCATATATCTCCATCTCCGGTATATCCGTGAAGAAGAATGATGGTCTTCATGTCACCCTTTACGTGTTTCTCATCCTCCCAGGGAATATCATTTCTCTTATCATTGGGGAGAAACATCTTATACTCCACCGTTCTCCTCAAACAATTTGAAAAAAATCTGATACTAAGGTCTGCCATAAAATCCTCCGATACACTTAAATATCAATCTCTGTAGATATCGTCTATAACATTTTCTCTGAACATTCTGCGCACCGCCGTGTATCTGGCACCGCTCCTCCATCCCTGATCTACAGAGCCTTCCCCGTTAACCACTATCTGAGCGCCGGGATAGAGCTGCCTGAGACGATAGCACCCGTCCCCCGATATATATGTATGCTCCATCCAGAGTTTCTTTATATGAGGCATATTGGTCATATACTGAATGCTTCCTACAGGATTGTAACTGATGTTGAGATCTTCAAGTTCCGTCAGATTTTCCAGAAAAGAAAGATCCGAAACATTATTTGCAAATATCTCCAAATATCTTAACTTGGTACAGTATTGTACTTCCGACAGATCTGTCAGATGTCTTAAGGTCTCTCCCTCTTTTTCTTTTACATTATCAACCAGAATCAGAACCTTCAGATCAGGCATATACCTGAGAAAAGAAAGATCCGAGACATAGTTATGTCCGAGATCAAGTGCTACCAGTTCATCGCAGTACTTCAGGTAATACGCATCATCATTGTTCATGTAGTATTCTTCCGCAGTTGTCTTAAATGTACTGAATGCTACAACATCCGTGCGTATCGTCCAATAATCAAGGACTATCTCCCATACTATTTTGACACCGGGATGTCTGTCCTGAAGCGATGCATACCCGTCATTATCAAGTCCGCAATCTATCATGACAAGACGGGTCAGATTCGGAAGTGCATCGATGACCGCATCAATATTTATTTCACTTACATCAATGTGGGAAATGTCTGCATATTCTGCCTGAGCGTAGATATGATGATCTTTTATCCACTCCAGTGCTTTTTCCTCTTCAGATACAGCCGGTTCATCATATGTATATTCAGATTCGCTTACCTCTTCATAAGTTGAAAGGTCAGTCACCGCCTCCGGATTCGGATCGACATATACAGGTTCTGTTGCAGGGGAAACGTTTGAACATCCCATCAGGAAAAAAGCGGATAAACAGGATATATATAACTTTATTTTTTTACGCAGATCATATCCAAACATAGTCTATCCGGAATTCCTCAACTGGTATTGTGATCGATAAGAATAAGAAATCACTTATCATTCTCTAGAAATTATAAGCATTTATCATATCTTTGCATAGACAAAAAAAGAGAGATCCGAAGATCTCTCTTTATAAAATATAGCAGTAAGATTATGCGTTAACGATCTGTCCGAAATCAGGCTTGAGTGAAGCTCCGCCGATAAGTCCGCCGTCAATGTCGGGCTTGGAAAGAAGCTCTGCTGCATTGCCTGCATTCATGGATCCGCCGTACTGGATACGAACTGCCTCAGCGGTAGCCGCATCATACATCTCGGCAATAAGATCACGGATAAGCTTGCAGACTTCCTGAGCCTGATCAGCAGTAGCGGTCTCGCCGGTTCCGATAGCCCAGATAGGCTCATAAGCTATAACAAGCTCTTTAACCTGATCTGCGGTAACTCCATCGAGATCCCACTTGATCTGTCTTGCAATCCACTCTTTATAGGTATCAGCCTTACGAAGTGCAAGTGACTCACCGCAGCAAAGGATGGGCTTTAATCCTGCAGCAAAGGCCTTCTTAACTTTAGCATTGATGAGAACGTCATTCTCGCCAAAGATATCTCTTCTCTCGGAATGTCCGATGATGATGTACTCAACACCTGCATCCTTAAGCATGGGAGCTGAAATCTCACCGGTGAAAGCACCCTTGTCTTCGATGTAGAAGTTCTCTGCACCTACATGTACATTGGTTCCCTTTACTGCCTCTGCAACGGGAACGATATCGATAGCGGGTACGCAATAAACTACATCTACGGCATCATTCTTAACAAGGTCCTTAAGCTCTGCACAAAGTGCAACTGCCTCTGAAGGAGTCTTGTTCATCTTCCAGTTGCCGGCAATAATTCTTCTACGTGCCATAATAATTCTCCTTAAAAATTCATCCCGGAAATCTTCATTCAAGTTTTGTTTGCTTGCCTGTGCCTTCGCTTATCGGAGCTCCGATTTCTTACATATTCGAAACCGCCCGAACGCAACTCGCAACGCTCGTGCTAATCTGCACGAGCTGCTCGAACAATGCATTCGGGAACCGGTTTCATGTAAGGCATCTGCGCTCCTGCTCAGGCGGGCAGCGCAAACAAAAACTTAAACTGAAGATTTCCTGAATATAATTGTTAATTCAGAACAATATTACTTGTTGTCTGCTGCGTCTACGCCGGGAAGAACCTTGCCCTCAAGGAACTCAAGGGAAGCTCCGCCACCGGTGGAGATGTGGCTCATCTTGTCAGCGAAACCAAGCTGGTTAACAGCTGCTGCGGAATCTCCGCCGCCGATGATGGTGGTAGCATCGGTCTCTGCAAGAGCCTTAGCTACTGCCTTGGTACCTGCTGCAAGAACGGGATTCTCGAATACGCCCATAGGTCCGTTCCAAACAACGGTCTTAGCGGACTTAACAGCCTCTGCATAAAGAGCTGCGGTCTCAGGTCCGATATCAGCGCCTTCCTTGTCTGCAGGGATAGCGTCAGCCTTAACAACCTCAGTCTTGATGTCAGGATTGTCGATGGGATCGGGGAATGCATCGATAAGAACGGTGTCAACGGGAAGAAGAAGCTTCTTTCCAGCTGCCTCAGCCTTAGCGATCATCTCCTTGCAATAATCGATCTTGGACTCGTCAAGGAGTGACTTACCGATCTCATATCCCTTAGCCTTGAGGAAGGTGTAAGCCATTCCGCCGCCGATGATGAGGGTATCGCACTTCTCGATGAGGTTATTGATAACGTTGAGCTTGTCAGCAACCTTAGCGCCGCCAAGGATAGCTACGAAAGGACGAACGGGATTCTCAACAGCATTTCCGAGGAAGTCGATCTCCTTCTGCATGAGATATCCTACAGCACAGTTGCCGCCCTTCTCACGAACATACTTGGTAACAACAGATACGGAAGCGTGAGCTCTGTGAGATGATCCGAATGCATCGCATACATAATCATCGCAAAGATCGGCAAGCTCTTTAGCAAATGCCTCTCCTGCCTTCTCGGGCTTGGTCTCTTCTTCCATACGGAAACGGGTATTCTGAAGGAGAATAACATCGCCTTCGTTCATAGCGTTAACAGCTGCAGTGGTAGCTTCGCCGGTAACGGAATAATCAGCAATGAACTTAACTTCCTTGCCGAGCTTCTCGGAAAGAGCCTTTGCAACAGGTGCAAGAGATTCCTTCTCGTTAGGTCCTTCCTTAACTTTTCCGAGGTGAGAGCAAAGGATAACCTTTCCGCCGTCGCCTACAAGCTTCTTGATGGTAGGAAGAGCTGCAACGATACGGGTCTCGTCAGTGATCTCACCGGACTTGAGAGGTACGTTGAAGTCGCATCTTACGAGGACTCTTCTTCCCTTTGCATTAAAATCGTCAACAGATTTCTTGTTTAATGCCATGATACTTCTCCTTAATTGATTTTTTTGTTAAAAAAGACCCGGCCCTTGCCGGACCGGGCCCTTACTTCATATTTAGGTTTGCTTTCTAATTACTTAAGAAGGCTTCCGAAGTGCTTGATGGTACGAACCATCTGGCTGGTGTATGAATTCTCGTTGTCATACCATGAAACAACCTGAACCTGAGTGGTTCCGTTATCAAGAGGAAGAACCATGGTCTGAGTTGCATCGAAGAGTGATCCGTAGGTCATTCCAACGATATCGCTGGAAACGATCTCATCAACATTGTATCCGAAGCTCTCGTTTGAAGCAGCCTTCATAGCGTCGTTGATCTGCTCCTTGGTAACGTTTCCTTCAACAACTGCGGTAAGGATAGTTGTTGATCCGGTAGGGGTAGGAACACGCTGAGCAGCTCCGATGAGCTTTCCGTTGAGCTCAGGGATTACAAGGCCGATAGCCTTAGCAGCACCGGTAGAGTTGGGAACGATGTTGCAAGCAGCTGCACGAGAACGTCTCTTGTCGCCCTTTCTCTGAGGTCCGTCGAGAGTCATCTGATCGCCGGTGTAAGCGTGGATGGTGCACATGATACCGGACTTGATGGTAGCAAGATCATTGAGAGCCTTAGCCATAGGAGCAAGGCAGTTGGTGGTGCAAGATGCAGCAGAGATGATCTTGTCATCAGCGGTAAGGGACTGATGGTTTACATTGTAAACGATGGTAGGAAGGTCGTTTCCTGCAGGAGCAGAAATGATAACGTGCTTAGCGCCTGCATCGATGTGAGCCTGAGCCTTCTCTTTGCTGGTGTAGAAACCGGTGCACTCAAGCACAACGTCTACTCCGAGCTGTCCCCAAGGAAGATCAGCGGCCTTAGCCTCAGCATAGATGGTGATCTTCTTGCCATCTACAGTGATGCTGTTCTCATCGAAAGAAACCTTGTCTGCTAATGCATACTTTCCCTGAGTTGAGTCATACTTAAGGAGATGAGCAAGCATCTCGGGAGAGGTAAGATCGTTGATAGCTACGATCTCGAATCCCTCAGCACCAAACATCTGTCTGAATGCAAGACGACCGATACGGCCAAAACCATTGATAGCAACTTTAACTGCCATTTTTAATTCCTCCTAGAATTATTAAGTTTTTAAACTGACAAAAAACTTTGTCAAATTTTTATCAGCCAACGAAATTTATTTTACAAGTTTCACCTGCATAATTCAAGTGAAATAAATCGTTTTTTTCGCCTTTATAGATAACGTCAGTTATCAGTAACCACGCTGTTTTCAAAGAATTCGGATCACTGTCTCTTTCCGCAGCTGGGGCAGAATGAAGAATCCTCTTCAAGGTTAGCTCCGCAAGCCTTACATCTGGGGCGTGAAGCGGGACGCATAACCTTCTCTTTTTCCTCAGTTTTGGAAGGGAACTTATATCCGCACATATTACAGAAACGGCTGGCAAGAACGACTTCGTTCTCACACTCGGGACATCTCTTGAGTCCCTTGGCAGCGAGTTCATCCGCAATAATCGTGTCAATCCTGTTTATGATAGTGTTGATTCTCTGAATCTGATCGTTGAAAAGAGATGCTCTGGGAACTTCTCTGGGACCCTTGCCGTTCTGTCCACAGCACTCCTTGTAGAATTTCTGACCGAGCTCGGTATAAACGGACTCAAGCTCTGATTTCAGTTCTTCTTTTTCCGCTGTTTTATCGACATGAGATGCTGCAGTCATCTTCTTCTTGCTGTCGAAATCAACAACTACTTCTTCTGCGCTCAAAACCTTTTCTTCCATAATACCCTCCTAAAAAAATTGTCAGGAAAACCGTCCCTCTTATTTCCCCGTCGAGAGACAGCGAAAATATTATACCATTCAATATAAAATTATAAAAGGAATGCAATTGTACAATTATTAATGGTAAAATATCAGCACATTTACTTAAAAACTCATTTTTTTAATCTAGTTTTCGGAGGTACTTAAATGCCAATTCTTGCAGACTGTCACATGCATTCTCACCACTCAGGCGACTCGGATGCTTCAATGGAGTCAATGATCGAAAGCGCCATCAATGCGGGCCTTGAGACAATTTCTTTTACCGAGCATCAGGATTTCGATTATCCCAAATCTCCCGAGGGCGAAGAAGAATATTGTGATGAAAATGCTTTTATGTTAAATGCTGACTCTTATCTCTATGAACTTCTGAGCATGAGGGAAAAATACAAAGATAAGATCCGTATCGAATTCGGACTTGAGGTGGGGCTTCAGCAAAGCTGTGTTAAGAATAATCTCATCTTCTGCAGAGACCATGAATATGATTTCATCATTGCTTCTCTGCATGTAGTCGTTGGAAAAGACCCTTACTACAAATCTTTTTTTGATGGCCGTTCCGAAAAAGAAGCCCTAAGAGAATACTTCACGGAGTATCTCGAGAATATCAAGAAGTTCCACAACTTCGATGTTATCGGTCATCTGGATTACATGGTCAGATATCTTCCCAGTGGAACCAGAGAATATGACTATTCCGAGTACGGTGACATCATCGATGAGATCTTCAAACATCTGATCGAAAATGAAAAAGGAATCGAGATCAACACAAAAGCCATGAGCAAAGGAATGAAGGAATTCCATCCCGCCATGGCAGCACTTAAGAGGTACAAAGAACTTGGCGGTGAGATCGTCACCATAGGCTCGGATGCTCATAAACCCGAGAATGTTGCGGATCACTTTGATAAAGTACCCGATGTATTAAAAGAAGCCGGTTTCAAGTACTACTGCATCTACGAAAACAGATTGCCTGAATATCACAAACTGTAATCTGCCATTAAAAAAAATACCCATCGGTGCATTTGCACCAATGGGTATTTTTTTATCTGCCATCATATTCACAACATCCATCAAAGAGCTTAGATCTGACAGCATAAATACAAAACCGATCAAGTGAAGTACCGTTCTCAAAATCATACTCGGACGGATCCGACTTAAGATAATCTCTGTACTCCGATAACTCTTCATAATCGGGATAACCTAAAAGCACATATATTATACGATTGTCTTCATCATCTATAAGGGCATACTCATAATTGTGGGTATAACCGTCTATTGCAATATATGCCGGATAATTATACATATCCTCATCATAGATAACGGACTGAGTAATATCTTCTTCCCCGTCACTTACCGTACATGTAATTTCCGATATACGTTCTATTTCTTCGACAAATTCTTCATCGGAATACACAGCCGTTAAGAAAAACGATCCATCGGTATCGAGAAGTCCGGTTTTATACTCGTACCAAAACTCAGCATCTTCAGCTTCATCAAGATCATCCGGGAACAGGAAAAAGTGGGAAGTCATATCTCCCGAAAATTCTTCTACCAAATATGACCTATCGTAATTCTCGATTCCCTCGACCCGTTTCATGGGATTTACAAAGTCAAAAACCAGAAATGCGAGTACAAACAGAAGCCCAAATATGTACCTGAGTACGATCAGTAATATTATTGCGATAAATACTATGATCAGCACTGTTAATTTCCTGTTGTTGGCAATCCTTCGAAGCAGCCCCGTAACATACAATGTCAGTACCATCATGGATAAAAGTGCGGTAAAGGATAACAATACCGTCACAAGCGATGTACCTGAAGGCTCATAATTTACACATGTAAAAATGGTAGCAGCCGACATCGCTATAATACCGATTATTCCGAAAAACTGAGCAAATCGCAGCAGCCTGCTTTTTTCGGCATCAGCATAAACCGCCATTTTTTCGGCGGTATCTCTTATATCTTCATTCATCATCTCGCTTTTTTTCTCTCCTTCGATAATTTCTCTGACATCCACGTCGTAGAAATCCGCAATATCAACAAGAAGGGAAATGTCAGGCATATTCGAGCCTGTTTCCCATCTGGATACGGTTCTACCCGAAACGCCGATTTTTTCTGCAAATTCTTCCTGGGTAATTCCTTTTTCTTTTCTTAGCTTTTTTAAAAAATGTCCGATCTTAGACTGATCCACCTGGAATACCTCCTTTCATTTGCAGAATAAAAAAACTATCGAAATATTTACACGACACAAAGCGAGAAATGCCGTATTTACACGATTAGACAACCTTGTCCTTAAAGCTTTTAATCATGATATCGGTTCATAGAACCGTAAGTATATTCTCAGAAACGCGAAACTTTATATTTCGTCCGGCATATGTAAGCCCATAAATTCTGTCAGGATCATTTTGATATGAGGGTCTCGGATCAAGCGAAAGAATCTCTCTAAGCCCCTTTGCCTCCTCGGGAGTGAACTGATCAAGAATCGAATCGGGAATATTTACTTCCAAAACGTGATTTATATTTTCTTCCTTCTGCGCAAATCCGCCCTTTACTTCAGGAAAAGCATCCGCATAAGGAAGATAGGGCTTTACGTCATAAATTTCCGTTCCATCGGTCATATCCGCACCGGACACGACTATCTCCATTAAGCCGTCATCCCTTTTGCCAATCGCCTCAATCTTAACATTGGTCAGTCCGAGATGATTCGGTCTGAAGGGAGAACGGGTTGCAAATACGCCCATATAAGTATTTCCTCCAAGTCTCGGAGGTCTTACTTTAGCCCTGAATGTATCGTCTTCTTTCACATCAAATTTCCAGATGATCCAAAGTCTCTCAAATTCCTCAAGCCCTTCAAATGCCGCCGGATCCGAATACTCTTTCTCGAAAACAATCCGTCCCATAAGATGCGGAGCCAGACCGCTCTGTCTCGGCACTCCAAACTTCTCAGGCAATGCACTTTTATACGTCGCAATTCTCTTCATGATTCACCCTATTACATTCAAAGCCGCCTGCAATGATATTTTGCCGTGCACTTACAAAATATCATTGCAGGCGGCCTTGTATTATGGGAGCTACATAAAAATCTTAAAACAGAGCGGTATAGGTGATGAAGATTTCATAAGCGGACCCTTGTTTTGTCGTCGGTACTTAACGAATGCGAGCTGTGCGAAGCATGAGTTTAGTACCGCTACGGCAAAACGCGGAGACGCGAGTCGTGTCCGTGCTGAAACTTCATCGACTATGCCGCTCGTGATTTATTCATGTCTTTATGATGGTGCCACCGCCGTAGATATAAGTTCCGGCTTCGTCGTAGAATACGAGGGCCTGTCCTGGGGCGGCTGCTCTGACAGGTTTGTCGAACGTGACTTTGACGAGACCTTCGCCCGCACTCTCAAGATAGCCCGTTTCACCCGGATGATTGTAACGGATCTTAGCCTTAACTCGTACTCTTTCACCGGGCGCAATGCCTTCAAGCCCCATCCACCTAATGTCATCCGCTGATACTACGGATGTCATGAGATCGTCATTAGAGCCAAGAGTAACCTTTCCCGATGCAGGATCGATGTCCGTAACATAAATACGCTCTCCTGCAGGCACGCCGAGACCTCTGCGCTGACCGATGGTATAATGAGTAATTCCCTTGTGCCTTGCAATAAATTCACCGGAAGGTGTCACGAAATCCCCCGGGCCGGGAACGGTTACACCGTCTTCTTTTTCGATGAAGGAAGCATAATCCCCGTCGGGAACAAAGCATATTTCCTGGGAGTCTTTCTTGTGTGCCACAGGAAGTCCCGCTTCTTCTGCGATCTTACGCACATCCGTCTTTTCATATTCGCCTATGGGTAAAAGAGTATGTGCAAGCTGATCCTGCGTAAGTGCATACAGGGCATATGTCTGATCTTTAGCCGCAGTCTTGGATGCAGAGATGGAATACCTTCCGTTTTCAAGCTGAGATATTCTTGCGTAATGACCCGTTGCCAGATAATCCGCACCTATATCCCTTGCTTTCTGCAAAAGAGCTTCCCACTTTACATGCCTGTTACATTCTATGCACGGATTGGGAGTAAGTCCTTTTACATACTGGGCTGCAAAATGATCGATGACCCACTTCTGGAATTCGCTTCGAAAATCCATTACGTAATAGGGAATATCAATGGTCTCCGCAACTCTTCTTGCATCATCAACCGCTGACAGACCGCAGCATCCACCGTTGTCAGCAATATCGCAGACATTCTCGGGACGCCATATCTGCATCGTCACACCTATAACATTGTATCCCTGTTCTTTTAAAAGATATGCGCAGACAGAGGAATCAACACCGCCGCTCATACCTACAACTACTGTTTTACTCATTAAAAATTCTTTCCGTTCCTGAGTTTTTCTACAATTTCCGCTATTATTCCGGCCGCCTTATCGATCTCCTCCATCGTATTGTGATGAGAAAGAGTAAACCTCAGAGACCCTTTGGCCTCATCGTCAGATCTTCCGATGGCCTTCAGAACATGAGAAGGTTCCATGGCCCCTGTTGCGCAGGCAGATCCCGCGGATGCACATATGCCTTCTCTGTCCAACATGATAAGAGCAGATTCCCCTTCAATACCCTTTATACAAACGGATACATTACCGGGAAGTCTTTTCAGATAATCACCCGCATTATATGGCCCATTAATAATAACATCTGTTATATCGCTTAATTTTGCAATTAACCTGTCACGAAGCAGGATTTCTGCGGAGATTTTTGAATCAATTCCTGCAAAAGCCAGCTTACAAGCCTCTCCGAAGCCTGCAATGCCTGCAACGTTCTCCGTGCCGGCTCTTCTTCCGCTCTCCTGCATTCCGCCTCGCATAAAGGGAGAAAATTTAATTCCGTCTCTTATAAAAAGAATTCCGACACCTTTAGGACCACCTAATTTATGGGAACTTGCGGATAAAAGATCCGCATGTTTTGCAATTCCCTGCAGATTTATCTGACCGAATGCCTGTACCGCATCGGTATGTATGAGAATATCCTTTCTGATACCGCGAACTGCATCCGCTATCTCGCAGACAGGTTCTATGGTTCCTATCTCATTGTTTGCGGTCATTACGGATACGAGAAATGTATCGGGGCGGATTGCTTCGGTAACCTGTGCCGCAGTGATTAATCCTTCGTGATCAGGTTTCAGATACGTAACGGAAACCCCGAGGCTTTCCAGATACTGAGCAGTATGAAGAATTGCGTGATGTTCTATAGCCGTCGTGATGATATGGCCTGAAGATTCCGTATTCTTTTTACGGAAAGTTTCATATGCGCCGCATAAGGCCCAATTATCGGACTCGGTTCCTCCGGATGTAAAAAAGATCTCGGAAGGCATTGCCCCGATCAGGGAGGCGGCATTTTTTCTTGCTTCAAATATCGCTTTCTTGGACCTTCTTGCAAGTTCATAGACAGCAGAAGCATTGCCATACTCCTCTTTCAAAAAGGGGAGCATGGCATTAAATGCAGGTTCTTCGATTTTGGTTGTTGCAGCGTTATCTAAATAGATCATTTATGAACTCTGTTTTCCGTAACGACTCAGAATAAATGAAAGAAATACCATTACCGCAACACCTGCGAAAAGAGGAAGAACGGGATTCTTGGCAAAGCCTACGAGGCAATAGCATAAACATGATATAAATGCACATACCAGTGCATAAGGTATCTGAGTCGATACATGATTTAAATGGTTACACTGAGCACCGGCTGAACTCATGATGGTGGTGTCAGATATAGGTGAGCAGTGATCTCCGCAAACCGCACCCGCCATACATGCACTCATGGAGATGATCATCATGGTATAGTCCACGCCGTCAAATATATTTACAACAATGGGGATGAGTATTCCGAAGGTTCCCCAGGATGTTCCCGTTGCAAAAGAAAGAAAAACTGCGATCAGGAAAATAACTGCAGGAAGAAGATTCATATACTGTGAAACAGATCCGGTCATAACCAGATTTGCCACATATTCCTTGGCACCGAGAGAATCTGTCATAGCTTTTAAGGACCAGGCAAATGTCAGAATGAGTATGGGGGCTACCATTGATTTAAAGCCTTCGGGAACACATTCCATACATTCTTTGAAGCTCAGAACTTTTCTGCACAAATAAAGCAAAAGCGTGATGAAGAGTCCGAAGAACGACCCGATAACAAGTCCTACGGAAGCATCGGAATTGGCGAAAGAGTCAATGAAAGATTCTCCGGAAAAGAAACCTCCCGTATAGATCATTCCGAGTATGCAGCAGATAACAAGAGCCACAACAGGAATCACAAGATCTATAACCTTACCCTTGGAACTGACCTTATCATCGCCTTTTTCAGCGTAGGGTCTGTCGGGAGTGGTGAACAGATCTCCTTTTTCGATGGCATTCTTTTCATGAACGGCCATAGGTCCGAAATCTCTCTTGGATGCTGCAAGAGCGATCATCATAACTATGGTGAGTAGCGCATAGAAATTATAGGGAATGGTGGATACAAAAAGTGCAATACCATTCTGCTGTCCGGGTACAAATCCGGAAACTGCCGCAGCCCACGAAGAAACGGGAGCAATGATACAGATAGGAGCAGCGGTCGCATCTATCAGATAAGCAAGCTTGGCTCTTGAGATCTTGTGCTTGTCGGTAACAGGTCTCATGACGGAGCCTACGGTAAGACAGTTAAAATAATCATCTATAAAGATCAGGATTCCCAAAAGTATGGTTGCAAGCTGTGCACCTACTCTGGACTTGATATGACTTGAAGCCCATTCTCCGAAGGCAGCACTTCCTCCGGCACGGTTCATAAGTGACACCAATATTCCCAGAAGCACCAGGAACACAAGGATTCCGACATTGTAAGAATCCGATAACACAGTGATAATACCGTCGTTTATAACGTGGTTGATGGTTCCTTCAAAGGAGTACCCGGAATACAGAAGTCCGCCGACCACAATTCCCAGGAAAAGAGAACTGTATACCTCTTTAGTGATCAGAGCCAGCATGATGGCTATTACGGGAGGAACGAGAGCCCATAAAGTAAGCTGTACATTATCGGCATTTGTAGTAAATGCACCTAACAGCACTACAAAAACTATCCAGCAAACAGCTACGATCTTGATTATCTTGAGTATTATGTCTTTTGTAGTTTTCATTCCATGCTCCTTTTCGGTGAAAAAACAAAACCAAAATAATTATAAAACACGCATGAGATTAAGAAAAGAAAAAGAGAACAGGTTTTAACCTGTTCTCTCGGAATATCATTCATAATATCATCATCATTTAGCGATGACCGTTCCCTCTTCCCCTGCATAAACGGGTACCTGAGTTTCGGATGAACGGTAGCTGCTTAAGATATCATCCCTCTTCGAAAGAGAGACAACCTTTGCCACATCAAGATTGGTGATATCACTTGTGGTACCTATAAGATCAAAATCATCATTCTTATTGAAAGATACGGATATATCTTCAAGTCCGATAAGCTTACCCGGGCTGGCAGCAACCTGCTCTTCAAGACTAATCCTGCCGGCACCGGTATTGTCAACCGCCTTGGGGGAATCCTCACGAACAGGTGTAACTTCGGATAAAGTATCACGAAGCTTTATGGATGACAGATCGTTATATACCTGTGAATAATCAAAGCCTTCGCCTATTCTCATATGTTGACCTCCGTGTCAAACAAGTGCCGTCTAAACTATATATCGACAGTTTATGGCAAATATTTAACCGGAAGAACACAAAAGAATTATTTCTTACCGATAAAGCCTTTCAGCTCATCCATAAAGGAATCAACATCCTTGAACTCTCTGTAAACGGATGCAAATCTTACATACGCAACGGCATCGAGATCCTTAAGCTTCTTCATAACGATCTCACCTATTACGCGGGAAGGAATTTCCTTATCCTCAAGAGTGGAAATCTCATTTTCAACTTCATCAACAAGCTGGGTGATCTGAGTAGCACTAACAGGTCTCTTATGGCATGCTCTCAAAACACCGGACTCGATCTTGGCGCGATCATAGGTCTCTCTGTTGTTGTCTTTTTTTATGATGATAAGAGGAATCGTCTCAACCTTCTCATAAGTGGTGAAACGCTTCGTGCAGTTATCGCAGATCCTGCGCCTTCTGATGGAATAATTGTCATCAGCAGGTCTCGAATCGATAACTCTGGTATCATCGCTTCCGCAATAAGGACACTTCATACCCTTCTCCTATAAAACGGTTATTCCGCGGAATAGCGCTTCCAATCGGTAGCTGCTTTCTCCCATTTTACGGGATCTTCCGCAAGTTTATCGTTCATCCAAGATATGGCATCTGTAACTCCGTCTTCGTCAAAAGAAAACTCTGCGGATTCCTTCAACTCATCGGGAGTCGTATGATAGTTGAACGGTCCGGGCCAGATCTCACAAAGGAGTGCATCCTGCTTGATCTCTTCTCCGGAATCCGAAACTGATTTTTTGGAAATCTTATTAAGTCTGTATCTTAATCCGCCACAGGAACCCGAATAATCGGATTTTTTCAGAAATCCCATGGGCAGGATATCTTCACGTACGATCATCATTCGTCATTCTTTTTTCTGAGGAATGAAGGAACCTCCATGTGAACATCCTTTACCCTGCTCTTAAGGCCGGGAATCTCACCTGCGGGTGAAGCAGCGGTAGCCGAAGGATTAACGGTTCTGATGGGAGAAACGGTTCTCTCGGTGATACTGCTCTTAACGGCAGGCTGAGGTGCAACAGGTGTAGGATTGTATGCAACAGCATCAACGGGAGGAATATGACTGGTTCCGAACTTGCTTGCAGATGAAGGAACACTGCGGGGAACGAAGCCTCCGTGAATTGAAGTGTTGTCATCAATACCGGTAGCGATAATAGTAACAGAAAGCTTCTCTCCGAGGCTCTCATCACTACGCATACCAAGGAAGAATTCGACTCTGTCTCCGAGGAGTTCCTGAAGATACTCATCAACTTCCTGAATATCACCGGCGGTAACATTACCGACAACGTTTGCGATAACGGCGCTTGCGGAATTGATCTTGGAATCGAGAAGTTTGCTCTCAACGGCAGCCTTGACTGCAGCGGAAGCTCTGCCTTCTCCTTCTGCCTCACCGATTCCGATAAGAGCGGTTCCCTTATCCTTCATCGCCTTCTTGATATCAGCGAAGTCGAGGTTCAGGTCTCCGTCTTCATTGATGATATCGGTGATACCGCGAACAGCCTGCTTAACAACCTCATCCGCAAGTTTGAACATTGCTTTGATGGGGGTTGAGGTGCTGGCCAGATTAAACAGTTTATCGTTGGGAATTACAAGAATGGTATCGAGATCGTCACGGATCTTGGCAATACCGAGTTCCGCATTCTCTCTTCTGACTGCTCTCTCGATAGAGAAAGGAGTGGTCATAACACCTACGGTAAGGATTCCCATGTCTCTCGCTTCGTGTGCTATAACGGGAGCCGCACCGGTACCGGTACCGCCGCCCATGCCGCATACGATGAACAGCATGTTAGCATCCTTGATGTGCTCTCTGATCTCGTCTACGCTCTCCTGAGCTGCTCTTTCACCGACTTCGGGATCGGCACCTGCGCCGAGGCCCTGGGTTTCTTTTTCGCCAAGAGGCACTTTATCGGGTGCAAGAGAAAGCTCCAGATCCTGGAGATCGGTATTCATAGCTACGAACTCAACGCCCGTAACATTGTCTTCTATCATTCTGTCTACAACGTTGTTGCCGGCACCACCGACTCCAACTACGATTATTCTTGCTTTTCCGTTAGGTTTTGTGGACTCTTTTATCTCATACAAGGTTTTGTCCTCCTACTTAAAAACACAACATACTGTATTATAATAATTTATAAACACAATTATTTCAACTATTTATGAAATATCTGGCGTTATCATTTAGTGTCATCGGGGGTGAAAACATAAATCCCCTCTTCGCTGTATTCTTCCATATCCAGAACACCGCTTAACGATCCTACGCGTTCAAGGAATGTTCCGAGAAGCATAACCTTATCTTCTATGCCCTCTTCATCCGTTCCGAGATCCACTCTTGCATTGCCAAAATATATGGTAACTTCGCCGTTTTCGTGGAAGTGGATCCTGTCTGCGGTAAGTTCATATTTGGCAAGAAGTTTTGTAAGATCCAACGTTCTTGCGAATATATCGGTATCATCGGATGAAAGAGGTTTTCCCACCTGTATCCCGGAGAAAACAATACCGGTTACCTGAGGGATTCCCGCGGTAAGAACATCCGAACTTTCGACTACCGTTCCGTCTTTGTCAAAGTAAATATATCTGTCCAGATACTTGACGTATCCCGCAAGTGCTTTTTCAAAAACCCTTATTCTGATGGAGTCCGATGAAACAACCTCTACGGTTATTGCATCGACAAAAGGCACGTCGGTTATTTTTTTATTTTTATATTTCAGTGACAGAACAAGGGAGTTATCGCCCAAAGGGCCGTTCATCACAATGTCGATTATCTGCTGATTAGTGTAATGAGTATTTCCGTCCACATAGATCTTGGCGGGATCCACCCTGTAGATCTCGATAAAATATTCAACTCCCATAACGCAGGCAAATACTATCAGGAATATCAGCAGAGGGATCATTATCCTGCGAATACCTCTGCCTCTTGAGGCGCTCATCCTCTCCTTCTTTCCGCTCTGATCGTCCTGTCGATGTTAAGAACAAGTCCTACTTCGATAAGGAGGAAAAGAGCTGATGATCCGCCGTATGAAATAAAGGGAAGTGACACACCGGTATTGGGAATCGAACCTGTAACGACCGCGATGTTAAGAACGATCTGGATTGCAAAGTGTGCCATGACTCCGCTTACAATCATGAACTCAAATCTGTCCTTGGTGTTTCTGGCAATATAATACATACGATAGATCATGAGGGCGAACATGATCATAAGTGCTACGGCACCTACGATTCCAAGTTCCTCACAGATTACCGCAAATATCATATCGTTATGAGGCTCGGGAAGTACGGATACTTTCTGAACACTCTGTCCGAGACCGCGTCCGAATACACCGCCGTTACCGATGGCATATAATCCCTGAAGCATCTGGTGTGCGGATGTTTCTGTGGAATTTTCGGGACGAAGCCAGGAAGAAATTCTTGTAAGTCTGAATGAACCGTCGGATGCTCCTTCCGTTGATGCAACGTACGCAACAAGTCCGCCCGCTGCACCCAGTCCTGCAAGCGTCAGCAAAATGTATTTTTTATAATCCGCAGCCGCAACAAAACACATTACGTATGCGATTGCAAATACGATAAGTGCGGAGCTCAGGTTATCGGTAAGTGTGTAAAGAAGAAGTGATGCAAAAGATGCGATTCCCATGCAGAACAAGAATCCCTTCCAGGATGAAACAAGCTTATTTCCCATGGAGTTGATCATTGCGGCAAGGAACAGGATCATGAATAGCTTGGTTATCTCCGCAGGCTGAAGTCTCTGTCCTATAAAAGGAACCTGTATCCATCTTCTCGCACCGTGTGATTCGATTCCGAAAGGAATGACCAGGAAAATAACTCCGATCGCAACTGCCAGGAAGAAGTATTTAAATCTCTCGATTTTCTTAAGAGGCACAAACAAAGTAACAATCATACAGAACAAGCCGAGAGCATCGGCAATGATCTGTTTTCTGAAAAAGTAAGAGGAACTTCCGAAATCGCGAAGTGCTACATAAGACGATGCGGAATAAACCATCAAGAGTCCGAATCCCACCAAAAATAAAACGATAAAAAGCAGGTTTAAATCGATGTTACTTTCAATATAACCTCCCAGCTCCGAGGTTGTTCCCCTCAGATCCGGGACTTTCATATTGATGACATTATTATGTTTTGTCTGCTTTCTCTCTGCCATTTAGTGTTATCAGGTTCCGGTAGTTGTGGTCTCTGTAGTCTGTGTGGTCTGCGTTGTCTGTGGATTTTCCGATTCGATATTACCATTAACGGGTATCGAATCATCAAGTATCGTCTGCGTTGTTGTTGCAAGTTCGCCGGTATCGGCATCGTAATATTTTCCGTCAGGGCCGACACGGTAACCCGTTGCAGGATCTATGGGGAAACTCATCCATCTGGGATAAACGTTTGCGGTCTCTCCTGTGGAATCGGTTATCTCCTGCATTTCGATTTCTTCGTAAGGATCTTCCTCGCCGGGTTCAGTGGTCTGTTCGTCATTAATCTGAGAATATCTCAAAGTATTCTCAAGCTGTCTTTCTTCGAGATATTTTATCTCCTCATCCGTAAGAGGTTCAGTCATGTAGATTCCCATGTAGGGAAGCACTTCCTGAAGGATATCCCTGCAGAGAAGACATGCGTACTTTACGTTATCCTGCTTGGCAAAGTTAGGTCTGTCGATAACAACATAGATCGCGATCTGAGGATCGTCAGCAGGTGCAAATCCCATGAAGGAAATAACGATCTGTCCGGTCTCACGGGGAATGGTCTGCGCTGTTCCGGTCTTACCGCCGATAGCGTATCCGTAAGGTCTTGCATTACGTCCGCTTCGTCTGGATCCGCCCTCTTCCATAACCGTTGCCCTGCAGTACTGTCTGATCCTGTCGGAAACCGACTCGGATACGGTCTGCTTTAAGATCCTGGGCTCGATGTTTTCGATAACCGCTCCGGTGGAGTCGGTGATCTTGCTAACGATATGAGGCTCGTAATAATATCCGCCGTTTATAAGTGAACTGTATCCGCAGATCATCTGGATCATGGTTGCGTTAAAGTTCTGACCGAAGGAATTGGTCGCAAGGTCTACGGCGCCCATTGTCTGAGTATTATACACGAGCGTATCGGTTCTTGCTTCGCCCGCAAGATCGATATTTGTCTTAAGTCCGAGATTGAAGATTCTCTGGTACTTGCACATGTTCTCGGTTCCGAGAGACTGCGCGATCTTCATGAGTGCTACGTTACAGCTCCATGCTATGGAATCCTGTACGGTTACAACTCCGTCTCCGCCGGAATCATATGTATGGCATTTAATAAAATAGTTAGATACCTGAAGTGCTCCGTTACAGGTATAAACCTCATTTCCGGTTATTGCACCGCAGTCAAGTGCTGCAGCTACTGTAAAAGGTTTTGCTGTCGAACCGGGCTCATAAGTATAGCTGATGCACTGATTCTTCCAGAGGTTATACAGATTGACATTAACCTGATCCGGTGTCATCTGATCGATCATTTCCTGAGTGATGATATCGGTGGACTTTCTGTACTCGATATATCCTCCGGCATTGGTAACCGCCTCATAATAGTTGCATCCGATAAGAGGATCGGTGTTCATGTAATCGCCGGGATTATATCCGGGGAAATCAGCCATCGCAAGGATCTCACCGGTATTAATGTTCATGATGATACATCCGAGATTTTCCGCGCCGTTACCGGGACGGTAATTATTCTTATATGTCTCGTTGAACTCGTTTAATTTGTCTTCTACGATTCTCTGAATTGTGGAATCGATCGTAGTGTGTATGGTATATCCGTCAACCGCAGGCTTGATGGTACGCTCAAGAGTCGCATCTTCGTTCTGATATCCATACTCTCTTCCGTCAGTTCCGGTAAGAACCGATTCATAATACTCTTCAAGTCCGTACATGCCGCCCGAATTTGTATTACCGGTTGTATATCCGAGAATAGTGGAGCAAAGAGTACCCATGGGATAAACCCTCTTATACTCTTCTTCAAAAGTAACTCCGCGGATATAAGTATTATCAGCCTGCATATTCAAAAACTCGCTTATCTCGCCGTAGGAAAGGCGCTTAGCAAGGATCCTGTACTGGCTGGTCTGATTATTTAATACGAATGTACGAAGCTCGTTAATATCGATCTGAGGGAAGCATGCTCCGAGTGCGGTAAGAGTAGGCTCGAGATATCTGTCATCATCATATGTGGTCATGACGGATGCATCGACGATCAGATTGTAAACCTTCTCGCTTGTGGCGAGAATGGTACCCTTTGAGTCAACAATATCCCCTCTTCTGAAGGGGATGATAACAGAGTCATATCTTTGATTGGATAAAACTATTCTCTGATACTCTTCGCCGTTATCTCTTACGATCTTGATAAGTCTGATGGTAAGGGCAACGAGGATCACCAATAAAATCGAAAACAAGACAGTCAGCTTGTTAAACCTGATCTGCCTTGCCGAGAGCGTGCCCCGATTATTCTTTTTTGAATTGTTTTTTGTATTCTTTTTCCGAGGTGCCATTTGATCAGTTTCCGTATCTTCTCATATAATCACCGGTTTCACCTGAGTAAAAACAGATCTGTCCTTCATCAGCGTAAGTCATTCCGAGTTCGCCTCTTGCGACTGCTTCGATGGAAGCAAGATCAATGGAAGCCATGATGCGATTATACTCAGCATCATTGTGAGAGATCATGGAGCTGAGCTCTGATCTCTTGCCGGTTACGGAACGGCTCATTTCGGTGAGCTCACTGCGGAGCCTTACATATGATACCATCATATATGCACAAACGGCAAAAGAAAGTACGGCAAACATAAAAGATGCAGCAACGGGAAGGGAAAAACGTCTTCTTGCGACCTTTCTCTTGGGTGCCTGATGCTCTACGGGACGAACATAAGGTCTTGCGGGCGCTTCTTTTCTGACTGCCGAGCCCTGTATGAAATCTGAATAATTTGAACGAATTGCCATTTCTTAATCCCCCTCTTTTTAACTGAAGAATCCTTTCTTCAACGAGCTTTTCATTTTGTTTTTTCAAATACCCTGAGCTTTGCGCTCCTGGATCTCGGATTCATCTCTATTTCTTCATCCGTCGGAGCTATGGGCTTCTTGGTAATTACTTTGCCTTTTGATACCTTTCCGCATACGCACTGAGGAAATCCGGGTGGACATGTGCACGGGTTTTCAAATCTCTTGAACGCGTTCTTTACTATCCTGTCTTCCAGTGAATGGAAGGTTATGATGCAAAGTCTTCCGCCGGGATTTAAGAAATCCGCCATCTCATCGAGTGAGTTCTCAAGTACGTCCAATTCTTCGTTGCAGGCAATGCGGAGTGCCTGATATGTCTGTCTTGAAGGATGCCCTCCCGCTCTGAATTTGGCAGGTATCGAATCCTTTATGATGTCGTTAAGTTCAAATGTTGTTTCTATCTTCTTTTTGCTTCTTGCTTTACAGATGTTTGAAGCAATATTCGAAGCAAATTTTTCTTCACCGTAATCTCTTAATATCCTTCTGATCTCTTCTTCCGGATATTCGTTAACTATCACCGCTGCGGATAAGTCTTTTCTCGTATCCATCCTCATATCAAGAGGAGCGTCATAGTTGTAGGAAAAACCTCTGTCTCCCTGATCGAACTGCCAGGAGCTTACTCCAAGATCAAGAAGTATTCCGTCCGCGCCGCCGACTCCCATTTCCTTGAGGATCCTTACGGCATTTCGGTAATTGTCTCTTATTATCGTTACGTTCTTTTCGTAGGGCTTAAGTCTTTCTGCTGCCGCTTCTATCGCATCGCTGTCCTGATCCACTCCGTAGAGATGTCCGGTCGTGAGTTTTGAAGCAATACAGGAGGAGTGGCCCGCTCCGCCGAGTGTGCCGTCGAGGTATACCCCGCCTTCGCGGACCATCATGCAATCGACTGTTTCATTTAAGAGTACAGAGATGTGTTTGAATTCCATCTGTCAGATAACTATTCCTCTTTCGAAAAGGTTCTTGGCTGCATCTTCGGGGCTTACATTTCCCGCCTCTGCATTCCACTTATCCGTATCCCAGACCTCTGCTCTTCCGTCTGCGGTTCCTACTATCGTTACGTCTTTCTTCAGCCCCGCATATTCCATAAGTGATGCAGGTACCAGAACTCTTCCGTGCGAATCGATATCGACTCTTGTTGCACCCGATCCGAAGAATCTCTTTATCTGACGAGCCTGAGGATCAAAGGAAGGAAGAGAATTCAGTTTTTCGGAAAAAAGAGTCCATTCCTCATCCGAATAAATAACGAGGCATCCGTCAAAACCTTTTGAAATAACGAATGATTCGCCCAAAACCGTACTGAATTTTGAGGGGACTGACATGCGGCCTTTGGCGTCAATTGTTCGATTGTATTCGCCGATGAGACCGGTCATCACTCGTTACCTTCTTGAAACGCTTGATTTTACTGGGTTTTGTGGGATTGTGTCTGTGGAATTGTGGTTTGATATTTTTCCCACTCTTTGGGTTAATTTTCCCACTTATTCCCACCGACACGTTAATAATACCGAATTTATGAAGGGATTGCAAGCAAATTATTAAATTTGTTAATAAATTGTTTGGGTAAAAAATGACAAAAAAAGACCCCCAAAATCTACATTTTGGGAGTCGATTTAGACAAAGAAACTATATTTTGTTTTTAGTGGGAAGAAGTGGGGCAAAAAATAATATTTTTTAATTTTCCCTTGGATATCAAGATCCTGATGACGATATCCGCAGCAAGGCTTCCAACGAACATTACAATGGCCAAAACCTGGGATACTGCAAGGGTCGTACCCGGGATAAACAACGTATCCGTGCGGATTCCCTCGATCCAGAACCTTCCCAGCCCGTACCCGCCGAGATACCAGAGAGCGACTTCTCCGACGAATTTCTTCTTAGGTTCAAACTTTACCATGAGCGCCACTATTGCAAGATTCCATAAACATTCATATAAGAAAGTAGGATGAACCTGTATGTAGTTCTGTCCTTCCGCCATATGAGCTCGGATGCTTTCCGAAATATCCTGAGGTCTTACTCTGGAAACCGGAAGTCTCATGGCAAAGAAGTTCTCGGTATATTCTCCGAATACTTCTCTATTAAAGAAGTTTCCCCATCTTCCGAATGCCTGCCCCAGTGCAAGACCGGGTACGGAATAATCCAAAAGCCTGAAGGGATTTATTTTCGTAACCTTACAATATATAAATACGGTTATGAATGCGGCTATCACGCCACCGTATATAGCAAGTCCGCCCTGTCTTAAATTGAAGACCTGAACAGGATTTGCTTTGTAGAAGTCCCAGGCAAAGATCACATAATAGATCCTGGCTCCAAGAACTCCGAATACTACTCCGTAGAAAAAGAAATCCCATATCTTCTCTTTATCCCATCCGCCCCTTTTGGCAAGATACGCGGCAAGGGTTCCGCCGGCAAACATACCGAGGACAACGCATATAGCGTAGAGCTTTATCTCCAGTCCGAATACGGAAAAACCTTCGGGAACATTGTGAAGATCTATTCCCATATTGGGAAAAGATATCTCATTTACATTCATCATACATTAAACCTGAACAGGATAACGTCTCCGTCCTGTACAACATATTCTTTACCCTCGATACGGACGATTCCTTTTTCCTTCGCTGCTGCGATGGAGCCGTTATCGAGAAGGTCCTGATAATTGATAACTTCTGCCTTAATGAATCCGCGCTCGAAATCGGTGTGGATCTTTCCTGCTGCCTGAGGAGCCTTGGTGCCCTTCTTAATGGTCCAAGCACGGCACTCGTCCTCTCCTGCGGTAAGGAAGCTCATAAGTCCGAGCAGGTCGTAGCTTGCTCTTACAAGCTTCTCAAGACCGGATTCCTTAAGTCCCATGGCTTCGAGGAATTCTTTCTTTTCAGCATCATCGAGTTCCGAAATCTCTTCCTCGGTTCTGGCTGATATTACGAATACCTCCGAACCTTCCTGAGCTGCAAACTCGCGAACCTTCTTTACGTTCTCGTTGTTAGCACCGTCATCAGCAAGGTCGCCGTCTTCAACATTGGCAGCATAGATAACGGGCTTATCGGTGAGGAGGTTAAACTCCTTGCGATACTTGATCTCATCCTCATCTTCGGTAACAAGAGTTCTGGCTGCATTATTGGCCTCAAGATGAACTTTGAATCTCTCAAGCAGGTCAAGTTCCTTGGCCGCTGTCTTATCCATTCTCGCGGTCTTGGCAGTCTTGGCGATACGCTTCTCTAGAACTTCAAGATCTGCAAAGACAAGCTCGAGATTAATGGTCTCGATATCTCTTATGGAATCAACGCTTCCGTCTACATGGATAACGTTATCATCATCAAAGCATCTTACTACGTGAACGATTGCATCTACTTCACGTATGTTTGCGAGGAACTGGTTTCCGAGTCCCTCTCCCTTTGAAGCACCCTTTACGAGTCCTGCGATATCTACGAACTCGATGGTTGCGGGAGTTACCTTCTTGGTGTTGTAGAGCTTGCCGAGCTTCTCGATCCTCTCATCGGGAACTGCAACTACGCCTACATTGGGATCAATGGTACAAAAGGGGAAGTTCGCAGCCTGCGCTCCTGCCTTTGTGATCGAATTGAAGAGTGTACTCTTTCCTACGTTGGGAAGACCGACGATTCCTAATTTCATTTTTACTTATATCTCCTTAAAAATGCCTTTATTTATGGGCTTTTTATCATATGCATTTTTGACATGGTACCAAAGCGGGTACCACGACATAAAATCCAACACATAATATCATATTTCCTCCCAATAATAAAGAAGCCAAAGCCCTGCTATAATCCGGCACTTTTTGAATTTAGTGCCGGATTATAGTATGTGGTGTTGTTCATTTTTTTGGGGGGATTTGCGGGGAAGGGCTATAAAAATGGAGTCTGAGGTGAGGTTTATAGCCCCGGAGCAAAGTTTAGCTGTGGTTTCAGGCGAAAGGGGCTATAATTCCGTGGAAACCAAATCTTTTTATAGCCCGGGAGTAAGGTTTAGCCGTGGTTTCGGGCGGACGGGGCTATAATTCCGAGGAAACCAGATCTTTTTATAGCCCGGGAGCAGGTTTTGGCCATGGTTTCAGGCTATAGGGGCTATAATTCCGTGGAAACCAGATCTTTTTATAGCCCGGGAGCAGGTTTTGGCCGTGGTTTCGGGCGGACGGGGCTATAATTCCGAAGGTTATCACGCCTTTTACAGTCCAAATGCTGGATTTCACAGCTTTACTTGACCATGTGGACTGTAAATTTCAAACACCTCCAATCATTTACAGTCCAATTCCAAGATTTCGTCGCTTTACCGAACTGCGTGGACTGTAAATTTCAAGCAATCTCCGTCTTTTACAGCCCAAGTCCGGAATTTCACAGCTTTACACGACTGCGGGGACTGTAAATTTCAAATTCTCCACAATTCTTACAGTCCGGTCGTCATATATCACTCAATACCCACGATTCTGTAATCCGGAATCCCAAGCTTTCCGGCGGCTTCTTCAAAATATTCTTCCTTAATAAGCGGCCAGCCTTTACTCTCACCGGCCACTTCGGAAAGTTTAGTCGCTAGTTCTACCATTGCCGCGGAATTATCAGTTCCCGTAAGAAGAATCTGTATATTACTGTTGATGAACCAGGGTGCTTTATCCAGCAAACCTGCAGAGATCATATCCTTTACAACCTTATGATTATCATAAGGAACTTTAAGAAATGTTGGCTTCCAGAAGACCACGCCATTATCATCAACACAAGAATCCAGCATCATGCATTGAGCAAAGCCTGCATCGTTAATCGATATCCCCACACATCCCGAGTTCATGTACAGCTTCCCATGATATTCATATTCACCCGGAAAGTGAGTATGCGCACAAAGCAGATAATCCTCAGAAATATTATCAAGCCAAAATCTTGCCCTGTCGCTTCCAAGCTGTATCAATTCTCTGGAACTTTCCGGTGAACCGTGACAACATCTTATGGAAGGGTAACCTTCTTTCTCGTATACAAAAGAAATCGGAAGACTCTTAAAAAAATCAAAGTCCATATCAGTCAGCAACTCATAAGAGTACAAAAGATTACCGCTCGCAGAATTATATAACCACTTCTTATCTTCTATCCCCGACTCCAAATCTTCCTTTTGAGTGAGCATATATTCTTCTCTGTTACCCCTAAGCAGATGGCAGGTATGAGTCTCAATAAACTCATAGAGAAAATCCAAGGTTTCTCTTGTATAAGAAGTATCGGATACATAATCACCAAGAAATAAATACTCATCGCATCCTTCTGCTTCCAGAAGGTCTACGCATTCTCTGAAGGCTATGTAATTACTGTGGATATCGGATATTACGCCAATTCGCATGATCTTTAAACTTCATCCTTTGATGATAAAAATATTAGGGAACTTTTCCGGTTTCACTGCTCAAAAAGTTCCCTAAGTCATTTTACATTATGCGGTTAGTTTTTTCATTACTCAACCGGGAAGCATGCTTCGGTCACATATTCATCGGGATTCTGAGTCTGTGCGGGGCTTACGTGATAGATATTGAACATGGGACCGTTCATCTTATATCCGTTCTCCTTAATCCACGCTACAAGTGTTGCATATGCATCAGTCATCTGTTCATAGCTTCCCTTGATGATACAGCTTGCAACCTTTACGGCAGGAAGTGTTTTAAACTTTACATGCTCCGTGTCCTCGTACTTACCTTTTACGGACATGGATACAATCAGATCTACATTCTCTTCCTTGAACTCGTCGTCAAGGAACTCTGCGATCGCATAACAGGGTTCGTCCGGAATCAGGTTTTTACACTCTCTCATGGCAGCCCATGCCATTCCCTCATCCTCATAGCGGGGAACGATCATGTGTACAGTGGCTGCATATCTCTCGGGGATAGTCTTTATGTTTACATCAAAACTCATTTTGTGCTCCTTTCTCAGTCCCTTTCGGGCTGTGTCCAGAAGCATCAGTTTATACTCCGTCTCTTTGGCCTGCTCATTCAGTTCCTTTTGCCTTTCGGAAAAGAAAACATCAAGCTGTTCCTGATCATCGTATATCTCCAGGATGTGGACAATATCCGCCAGGGCAAATCCCATATCCTTAAGTGCGGTGATCCTTCCGATGACAAAAAGCTGTTCTTCACGATAATAACGGTATCCCGTAAAATCATCGATCTGAGCCGGCTTTAATAATCCGATGTCGTCGTAGTGGCGCAGCATCCTGATGCTTACTCTGGATAGTTTGGAAAAATCTCCTATTTTAAGCATTTACTTAACCTCCATGGATGTTTGTTTCCTGAGCTCACTACTACCCTAATCCCTACCATAATGTCAGAGTCAACAGATATTTCTAAAAATTTTTCTTACGAATTTCAATTGCGGTTATCTGATCACAACTTCAGTTGCAAATCCTTTACCCTCCTCAGAGGAAAAGAAAACTCTGTACTTATACTTTCTTGCAACCTGCTTTACCACACGTATTCCGAGACCGTGTTCCGGAAGATAATCAGATTTCAGTTTTGAATTCAATGACCTGATCTTAATTCCGTTTGCACCTGCGCCGTCATCCGATACCACAAGTTTTACTCTCCCTTTTGATACCTGCTTTAATGACACCATGATATTACAACCCTTTTCATTATGGGTAACGGAATTTGATATAAGATTTTCGATCATTCTTCTGATAAGTCCTTCATCCGCGCTGATAGTATGATCTTCCAGTTCTTCATCATAATCAAATTCGAATGTATAAGGCTCATCATAAGAATTGATATAGTCGCATACGATTTCTCTCAAAAGGGGAACGATTTTAATCTTCTCTTTATTCCACTTGCCGGTTCCTGATTCCAGTTTGTTTTCCGTGTTGAGATTGCCTATGAGATCTCTTATTTTAATGCACTGTTTTTCGGAAGTACTTCCCTTTTCCACTGAACCCATCACGATACTTAAAGGTGTTCTGATGTCATGGGACACCCCGGCGATCCACTCAGTCCTTGAATTTTCTCTGTTCCTGATCCACTTTCTCGTTATCAGAACAGGCAGAATGATAAGGATAAGTATATTAACGAGTAAAAGAACAGGTAAAATTACCATGAAATTCTCCAATGAATTCATCCTGACATTCACGGAATATTTCCAGGTGCTTCCTACAGGTTCTCCGACCACCAATAACCCTTCATCTCTTGTCCAGATATAAACGGGATGATCATTAAGATACCATCTGGAAAAAGCAGCAATATCTTTGATACCGTAGTGATCTTCAATGTCGGAGGGTTTGTTGTAATCCCAGATAACATCTCCGTTATCATCGATTATCATCGCAAAGAAGTTCTCCCTATCCATCTTCTCGCCAAGTGAAGGAAGAATCGTAAACTCTCCGTCCGAATAAATTATTTCGTCTGACACAGAGGATATAATATCTTTTCCCAGAAATCCTCTGTCACCTTTAATACTGACTATTCCCAGTATTATAAAATCCGTAAATATCAATGCCACAAGAACAAGCAGCATCGATAAGAAATATCCGCTAACTCTTTTCATCATCATCTTCCCGTAACATTAAGTCTGTAGCCCAGCCCTCTGACTGTCTGAAGAAACTTTGGTTCCGAAGGATTCTCCTCTATCTTCTCCCTGAGTCTTCTTATATGAACTATAAGTGAATTTTCAAGTCCGTAACTTCCGTCAGGCCAAAGTGTATCCATCAGTATATTCATAGATACTATCTTTCCCCTGTTATCATAAAGTTTCGTAAAAAGAGTTAACTCCTTGGCAGTAAGTTCTGCTTCTCCGTCAGCTCTGTAGACGATCCCGGAAGAAAGATCTATCCTCACACTTCCAAGTTCAACCGTTTTATTTTCCGTAAGGTTATAGGTGCGTCTGAGGACAGCCTTGATCCTGAGGAGCAGCTCTTCCGGAGTATAAGGTTTGGTAACGTAATCGTCTGCGCCGAGTCCCAGCCCTTTGAGTCTGCTTGTTTCCTCATCTCTGGCGGATAAAAAGATTACAGGTATATTAATCCCCCGCTTTTTCCACATCTCATAAAGTGATAATCCGTCCAGATCCGGAAGCATTATGTCCAGCACCACTATATCCGCCTTCGAATTCTCTATAACTTTATTTGCTTCTTCCGCACATCCGCAGGTTTCTATATTTGTAAAGCCGTCGTTTTCAAGAAGCTTTTTGTTTATATCAAGTATTTTATTTTCATCATCAACCAGCAGTATCCTGCTATCCGTTAAGATCATATCTATCATCCAGCCTCCAATGACAGTATACACTTTTAAATTGCATCGGGCATTTTGAAATTCACTTTGTAATGTAACCGTAATGTAAATGTCATTTTAGATTAATGTAGTTTTTTTATATTATGCACAACCCGGATACATCACCGGAAAGAACACACATAGGAGAACAACATGAAAGAATATGTAGTACAAACATACGCCATCAGTAAAAAGAGCGGAAGAAAATACCGTATCAAGGATGTGAACTTAAACGTCCCCCGCGGAGTCGTATACGGATTTCTGGGACCGAACGGAGCAGGTAAAACAACCACCATGAAGATCTTGCTGGGACTGATCAAGGCAGATACGGGTGTTGCAGAAATCCTGGGTAAAAAAATGAATCCTGCAAACAGATTCCGTATAAACCAAAACACAGGAAGTCTTATCGAAAGTCCCGGCTTCTATCCGCATCTCACCGCTCAGGAAAATCTCGAGATAATCGCAAGATATAAAAAGCTCGGAGAAAAAGATATCAAAGAAGTACTGAAGATCGTACAGCTATTTGACAGAAAAGATGATAAGGTAAAAAGCTACTCTCTCGGAATGAAACAGCGTCTCGGAATTGCCATGGCTCTTATGGGCAAACCGGAAATACTGATACTGGACGAGCCCACAAACGGTCTTGATCCCGCAGGTATACAGGAGATCAGAAATCTGATAAGGAGCATCCCGGAAAAATTCGGATCAACGGTTATCATATCAAGCCACCTCCTCTCCGAAGTGGAACAGATGGCTGACTATGTAGGAATTATCAATAAGGGAGAGCTGATCTTTGAAGGACCTCTTTCGGAACTTGAAACCGGAAATGATTCACTCGAAGCGGTATTTCTGGAAATGACAAAAGGAGCATAAAACAAATGAATGTTTTAAACGATTTTTTGATAGAAACAAAAAAACACAAACATCGTTTCAATCTGCTTATCCCGGTGTTTGTAGTGCTTGCGGAAATCTTCTTTATATACGGAAATTATCACGGAAGGACGGGACTTGAAAACGGATGGATGCTTCTTTTCTACAACTATCCGATAATCAACAGCCTGTTCCTCCCTGTTGCAATCGCATGTTTTGCGTCAAGGCTAACGGATATTGAATATAAAGGAGATATGCTCAAATCCTTATATACATTCTCCACACCCGAAAGAATCTTCTATACCAAGTATATATACGGAGTCATCTCTGTAGTTCTTCTCGTTTCAATGATGTGCGGATCTTTCTATATAAACTGCAAGATCCTTAATTTCCCTACAAAATTCCCGATAAAATATCTCATCATATTTGCGGTCACAAATTTCATCACATGTCTTACGCTGTTTACGATTCACATGATCCTTGCTTTCTTCTACAGAAATCAGGCAGTAAACATCACCGTAGGAATTCTAGGAAGTTTTATGGGACTTTTTACCGCATTCCTCCCCGAGACAATCTTTCAAAAGATTCTTCCCTGGGGATCATTTACTACATCCATGTTTGTCAGGATAGACTGGGACAGAGAGACCAGAGTTACCGACTGGATACTGACAGATCCCAGCTTTTTCCCGACAGTTATCAATATCCTATGGATCGTATTACTAACATGTCTGACACTGCTTATGTTAAAGAGATCCTCTGTCGAAGAAAAAGAAAAACAAAAAAGAAGACCCGTTAATAACAAGATTTCCTTGCATAAACGTCCTATAGAGGTACTGAAGCTTAAGGGTTCACCCGCATGGGTCGCATTTATCATAGTTCCTGTTTTATCGGCGATCATTGGAACCATTAACTATACAGGCAACCTAAGCATTCTTACCGATGGCTGGTATTCACTCTGGTCACAGCATACACTTTTTCTATGCTACTTCTTCATGTCCGTAATGATAGGCCTCTTTGCAGGATGCATCTGGAGAGCGGACCATGCAGGAACCAACATGAATATTCTGCTGACTCATAACAAAGCTTCTACAATAATCCTCGGAAAGTACCTGGCCACCTGCTTTATAACTTCTCTTTCCATAATATGGATGGTTGTGCTGTTCATAATATCCGGACTGATCGTCCATGTGGACGGACCTCTTCCTTCGGAAATGATCGGATGGGTTTCAGTAGGCATGATCGCATCCTGGGCAATTTGCGCTTTCCAGATTTTCACTTCTCTTGTTATCAGAAATCTGATCATTCCAATAGTGATCGCATTCATCGGCGGACTCGCAGGACTTGTCTGCATTTCAAAGGATATACCCTATCTTACGCCCTACTCCGTATTTGATGCCGCAATGAACAGGGGAGGTGCAGGCATCATACCTTCAATAATTTCATCAGGATTATTTATCGCACTGTTCCTGACTCTGTCCATATTATACCTGTCTCGCAGTGACGCAAAAACTCAGGAATGAGCATATGAGGTAATGCGATTTAAAAAAATTTAATCATTCTCCGTTAAGTATCTCTTGACAATTAATTGAACTATTGGTTTAATTAAACCCGTAGTTCAATTAATCAAATGGAGATAGTTATGAAAATCAAAATTATGATCCTTGTTGTAACAATTGTTTTAGCTCTCATAGCCGTATTGCTGATCTGCGGAAGGAAAATAGATGTTCACACAGAAAAATCCGTAGGAGGTCTCAGTGAAGAATTACAGGATATCCTCTATTTAGGTTCACTGGCTCCCAACTCACACAACATCCAAAGCTGGATCATTGAGGTATATCCGGAAGAGGAAACGATCAAAATAAAGATAGATCCTGACAGAACTCTGAACGTCATAGATCCAGTACTCAGAGAAAACTATATCTCGCTCGGCTGCTATACCATGACATTGATGAATAGTTTTCAAGCATATGGCTACGGAACCACTCAAAGTTACAATGAAGAATCAAAAGAAATATCACTGAAATTTCATAAAACAACCGGAGAGACGGATCAGGATTTAATCGATCTGATCCTTAAGCGTCACACGGATAAAAGAGCATTCAACCCGGCTGAACTTACATCGGAAACATTTAATAACGCATATCCGGTTTCAGATTCGATTCATTATTACTCTTCCGACTCTCCGGAGTTTGCCGCCATAAAGAATGCCACATTAAATGCTTATATAGCTCAGGCCGGCGATCCTCGCGCAGCTAAAGAGTTATCGGACTGGCTCAGGTTATCAAACTCGGAAACCATCAGTACTAAAGACGGACTTCCCGCTGAGCAGCTTGGAATAAGCGGACTCAGGAAAAGTATCTATTATCTCATTACCACTCATGAAAGTGCTACAGGCGAATCCTTTGCGGATCAGGGTATTACAACTGCTGAAAATCAGCTGGATAATTGCTCCGGTTTTGTAATTATCACTTCCGGTGATTCAGAAGATGAACTTATAGACTGCGGAATGCGGACCGTAAGTCTATGGCTGTCATTAACCGACGCCGGTATTTCCGTCCATCCAATGAGTTACGCCATTGAAGAACATGTATACAAATCGAATCTTGAAAAAGCTCTTAATATAGAAAATATTCAAATGATACTGCGTATCGGTTATACTAATGACTACGGAACAAATTCTGCTATAAGGAGGGATTTAGCCGATTACATTTCGGTAAATGGATCATGGCAAGACGAGTAAAAGAAGAACCTTCAATACACAGAAAAAGAATATCGGAAGCTGCGGAAAAGCTCTTCATCAGGCAGGGTATAGAAAAAACCACGGTTTCACAGATTGCAGAACTTGCCGGATACAGCAAAGCGACAATCTACGTGTATTTTGAAAATAAAGAAGAGATCATCTCGTATCTTGTTTTACACAGCATGGAACTGATCAAAAAACAGATCCTATCTTCTACCGATGATACTTACTCGGATGAAGAAAACTTCATGGGTGTGTGTAACAGTCTGCTGAAATACAACAAGAAGTATCCTATGTATTTCCAATTTCTGCAGGATACCATCAATGTAGATTTTTCCTCAGAAAAATATTATCAATCCGAAAAAGATACATATATGATCGGTGAAGAAATACATACGTACCTGACTAAACTGTTTAACCTTAAAGATGATACCTTCATTACTGTTTTTACTGTCTGGTCTTCCATCTGTGGTGTCATTCAAATGACCGCAAAAAAAGCCAAGTATATAAAAAAACAAACAGGTCTTTCCGAAACTGACTTTATTCAAGCCGAGTTTCGGCGCCTGTTTAAAATGCTCTGATGGTTTGGCAGCCGACATTATCCTTATATGACTGAGAGATTTGTCTCTTGGCAATTTTGGGCAACCTATATCACCTGCCACGTGAGAATGATTCAATTTTGGTAAAGACTAAAGGTACAAAAAAGATTATGCAAAAATACATGATCGAATTCTGTGCAAAAGCCGCCAACCATGTAATCGGTATGATCGAAGAAACTATAGATGCAAGTAATGCCGAGGCAAAAAAAAGAACGATTCCCACAGCTGCCCTCATGATCCTCTGCATGATACCCAAATCATCGGTGGTGAAATCAATATATTTTTCTTCCAGTATCCAAGCCGTCAGGAATCCTGTCATCAAACCCGCTTTAGCGGCGAATGACGATACAGACTTGGAAGGATCATACAAAATATTACCCATCGCATCATAATCAACAGGATATTTTTTCATCGTTACATATATCAGAGCAGCCGCTGTAATTACTACTGATATCAGGTATACGACAAACCGTTTCTTCTCCGAGTCTCCAACTGTCTTCTGAATGTTATGTGCCAGAATCATTCCCGCAACGGCGATAATCATTCCTGTCAGAACGTCCTGCGGTGTATGAACCCCCAGGTAATTTCTGGAAAAAGCAACAGCCAGTACTATGCACACACATATCACAGAAAGTAATTTCTTTTTGCGATATACATATGCCAGAGAACCAAATGAAGATGCACTTCCCTGAGTGTGACTGCTCGGAAAAGAATAATCTCCCGCACCCTCTATGGCATCCGCCGCAGGCTTTATAAGGTCCGAACGTATCCAGGGTCTGTAAACGCAAAGCAGATTCTTAATAAATACATTGATTACCGATGAAACTGAGAGGGAAATCCATATAAATTCACCTTTTTTCTTATCAATGCAGAAGAAAACAATCATAGGAATCAGGATAATAAACAGACCCCCGGCTGCATCGGTAATAAACTGCACCGTACAGTTAAACCACTCCGGAGCCCGCTCACGAAGCTCCTGTAAAATCAATAAATATTCAATATCCAAGTAAATCACTCCTTTCAAAACAATTGTTATTGCTCAATCTTATGTTTATATCGGAACAATCTTAATATAGTAATCCTTAAAAAATCTTTAAAAAAACAGCATCGGAATAATTCCGATGCTGAAATTTATCTGTGCAATTGTTGCCGTGTGATCAGTCACAGCCACCCGGGCGATATATCTCGTCAACGAATTTCCACGGTATTAATAAGCGAATGGGATTCCTTGTATGTTGCGGAAAGCGCCATAAGGCACGGAACACTGAAGGTACTTGCAAACATGAAAGCAAGCGCTTCTGCACCGGATATAGTCTGTGTCATGATCTGTGACAGATTATCCGGATAAGATCTCAGGCCAAAAAACAAACAGACCTTTCCGAAACCGACTTTATTCAAGCCGAGTTTCGGCGCCTGTTTAGGATGATCTGATAGAGATTTCCGTATCTGTTTAGGAGCACTCCAAGAGCGCTCCAGAATTCAAATATGTGTCTTTATTCTTTCACTCCATTCTGATATTCCAACTCATACGCACAATAGGATCGTTACAAATCGGTTCTTTAAGTATATCAGACAATTCCGATTTCATCTTCCCAGCCTTATCAAACATAGACACTTCTTCATAAAAATATTCATTCTCGTATGTGCCCCAATTTCTTATGTGAGACAAGTTAACACCATCGAATTTCTTATCTATGGCCCACTTAATAAAACAAGGAATTTCCATGTAATTGGCTTTCTGAACTATCATTATCACTTTGACACTGCTGACTTTATTCTCCTTCCGAAGCTCGGAAAGAAAATCCATATTTTTCATCAGGTTACCAAAGTTTCCGCCGCACCTTACTTTTTCATAGGTCTCTTTGGTGGCGGCATCAACGGATACCATAAAACCTATATGCTCATACTTTTCTTCAAGTTTTTCCCATTCGCGCGTCGTAAAAAGAGTACCGTTGGTCATAATGATGACACTGTTTCTCTTATCGCTCCCTCCATACAAGAGCTTTTTATAATTCTTCGAAAGGAAAACTTCTCCGCCACCTCCAACAAATAATTTATCCGCCTTCTCGAGCCAACTGGAGTCGGTAATGGCATCTATACACGAATCGATTGCAAGCTGTTCGCCATCATCGTTTTTAGAATAAATACATTTTCTGCATGACGGGCAGTGAAGATTGCATACATAGTCATTGGCAATATTCAGAATACCCGGATGATCTTTTTCACGTGTGGCTCGTCTTTCAAGCAAGGCTGTCTGTTCTTTGCCTTCCGAAAGCTTTCCGCAGGTCTTACGCGAACAAAAAGTATATGTATTATTGATCACCGACAACCTTATGATCTTCGCAACAGGTGAATTCCAAACATCTGATGTATCAGTCACTCCGATGTTTCCGCAGCTAATATCCAGATAATCCGGGCAGTCACAGAGCCTCGTGGTACCGTTTCTTCCAATCCACAAAGTATTAAAAGGTGTGTCACACCCGCAGCTGTTTTGCCTTTTGTCGTAATAAACAGCTTTCATATATGATGATGCCATAGTATGTAATTTAAGTTCTTCTACAGTGATCACTTTTCCTTCTGCCGAAGGGTGATCCTGTTTAAATCTCACGGCATCGGATGCATTCAAAAAGCTTATATGATCATAGTTTTTATAATCATTTCCGTGAGCAAAAATCTGCGGAAACGCTTCGATCATGGCAGGAATCAAATACAATGCATGAAACAGTCTTTGAACCGCTACACTGCCGGGTTGTGGAAAATGCCTTTTTGCCAAATCAGCCATGTGAGGATCTTCGGGAAGGACGATTCCATGCCGTGCTGTGTATCCGAACAGGACAGCTTTAAGACTATCGATTACTTTTCCAGAGTATGCCTTGTACGCTATTTTTTGATCTTTCCAATCATCCAACAGGCAAAAGAAATCATCAGCAAAAAAATAATCTTTTCGATATTCAAACCCTAAAGCATGTAAAAATGCAGTTGCTGCTTTTCTTTTATAAGTGCAACAAATATATGCATCATATTTATCCTTTGGAAGGCTACCGCCTGCATTCTCAGAAAAAGACTCGACAATGTTCAATTTATCCGAAAAAATATATCTGAAATCAGCTGAAAGCTTGTTACTGTCCTTCCCGAATTCAATTATCCCATATTTCATTTTTCCATTTAGTGCTCTTATATCCATTACGCTCTAGATGCTGTGATTTTCTTCATAATACTAATAGCATATCCCCTAAAAGATTTATTGACTAAAACGTTCATTACAAAAACAATTACAGCATATATCCCCATCAATCCGATGCCATACAACAAAAATTCAAGATAATTCTGAACCTCAATCGGTTTTATATATTGAAGGAATACTGTCACCGCAAACACTATATAATTACCGGAAAGTAATATAACAGTTCCAAAAGCTTTTCTGTTCAATATCTTCCTGTCAGCAAGATAATTGACGTATATCAATTTAACCAAAAGAGCTATGACAGTTGCATACAGAACACCGTAAATTCCGAATTTACCAACAAGAATTACAGATAAAGCAATATTTATCACAGCCTCAAGGAGCGAAACATAACTGACCTGCCTGGCATATCCGGCAATTCCGGTAAGATTTCCTGCAACCATACGGCTTCTTGATAACAGTTTCACCAGACAAAAACCGAGAGGAAGCCAGGCCCAAATATAGTTTATATCCGTTACTCCCCTAGTATATATCTTAATAAATGGAATGATCAGCAGATAGCAAACAGACAAAAGAGCAACCGAGCTTCCGACGAAAACAGAATTGAATGTATCGTGAAGCTTTTCATACTCTTCTCTTTTATCATGATATGTAATTCCGAGAAGATATTTGACGCTGTAATAAACACCGTTAAGCATCGTCTCCAATGCGACAAAGATCATATTATATGTTGCATATACACTTGCCATCTTAGTCGAAACAGCAATCGAAAGAATGATCATATCGGATGATGAAAAAACCGTCCATGCCACTTCGGTGATTACATATGCTTTTCTGTCGGGAAGTATATCATTAACATCCGCAGACCTGTAATCGATCCACGAATAATGCCTCTTAATATAAAAACAGTAAAAAGCAAGCGGGATCAAGGCCACAAGAAAACATCCAATCTGTATGATCGCAATATTCACTTTTCCAAGCGATAAAACGATTATAACTGCATACAGAAGTACTTTACCAAGCAAAGAAATTAAATTTGTAATGTAACTCTTTCCGTTTGCATTCAGAAAAACAGTCCATAGAGATGTGAAATAAAAAGAGATAAGAGAAGTCGCGCCGCCAAATATGACATATAAAGAAACAACCCATCCCGAGACTTCTGTTTTAAAGACAAAAGGTAATAATGCAGAAACAATAAGAACTGTTACGGCATATATGGTGGAAATCTTTCTGTAATATCTTCTTGCGATGGACATGATACGGGAAATACCATGCCTGTCTTCATCAGACAAATAATTATATAAAGCATTCTGAGTAGCCTGCCCTATTCCGGCTGCAAGAAGTGCCATATATGTATATATCTGTGTAACTGCATTGGTCAATCCGTTGGTATCCGATCCGTAATTGATCATTACGAGCCTTGGAATGACCATTGCAAGCACAACTATGATCACCTGGCAGATTAAACTGACAAGTGAATTTTGAATCGCGGTTTTTTTCATGCTTTCAGGTACTCAACAAAGATATCAAACTTAGCCTTCTCAGCTTTCCTAATTCCGTCAAAATCTTCCTTGCAAAATCCGGACTTAATTTTATTTATAAAATCATTTTCCGTGGTTCTCAGTCCCGGATTGGAACACCGGATATAATGATCTTCCATTTCATATCTGTGAAGAAGATCATACCCTTTACTGAACTCATTCGATTCAATATCTCTTTCTTCACAGAAAAGGAACGGAATATTACTACTTAATGCTATGCACATGCCATGATAAAAAGCGGTGATAAGACCATCCGAAGCCGCAATGATCTGTACCCATTCTTCAGGTTTTATATTTGGATTATTTTTTAATCCCGGATAATATGAATAAAGAGATATAAACTGAACATCAATATCTTCGTTCAGATTTCTGATAATATCTCCGGTGGAATCCATTATCGCGATCACTTTTTTGCCGGGATCAACATGAAATTTCTCCCGGATCAATCTGCGTCCCACTTCTCTGTCAAATGAAAAATCGTAAGCCATTGTGGGATCACAGACAACGGATGATTCTTTCCCTTCCGGAAGAAATCCGTCTATCAATTTCTTGGATATGCCATCCCTGACGGTTATAAATTCAAATTCATCAATATATATCTTTATTTTATCTTTCGTATCATCAGTAAGATCGCAGATTCTGTTTCTGCCGGATATCGCATATGTAACCTTCCTGACGCCCTTTATTTTCGGAAGCCAATACGCATTTGGAAAAGGTCTGAATCCACTCACATTCCACACTTCATCGCTTCCGACAACGATCAGATCGTATCTGTTTTCAATGAATTCATTGAAAGCATCTATATCATCCGTCACAAGTGAATCTTTAGAAAGAGGAAGGTTTCTGCGAAAATCCGTAAACATCAAATGTCTTCTGATGTTATAGATCATTCCGCGCACGCCGCGGTGAAAAAACTGGCCCTTATAATATTCCGCAGCCGATTTCGAATCATAATCTATTATTTCAACATCATATCCGGTTCTTTCGGACAACAATATTTGCAGACAGTAAGCCTGCAAATATGCTCCGTAATTTACCGATCTGTGATATGTAAGAATTCCGACCTTCATTTATAGATTACTCCGCCCGACAGTATCACTTTATTCTTTCTAGCTCAGATTTGACATTTGCAAAATCACCCGAGATTAAAACTCTGTATGCAGCCTTATAACATTCCTCAAGATGATCTTCATCCATTTCGCAATACTTTATTGTTTTTCCGGTTATCTCAGAGGCAAGATCATTAAACGCGTCCTTATCATCTATTGCACGCAGCTTAAGCATGATGACATAACCCACGAGTTTCTTATATGTATCCGAATACTTATCAAATACTCTTCTTTCTTTAAGTTCATCATGAATTGCATACATTGCACGGGTACAGTCAAGAACATTTTTTCCCGCATTTCCCCGAAGGCTGCTTTTATTTCCAACCCGGTAACCTATAAAATCTTTCTGAAGGAATAATATACGCCCAGCACTGACCGTGGTTATACGGGAGAAAAACTCATCATTTGTATTTTTCAAAGCCTGAAACTTCACTCCAGAGTCACGCAGGAAACCCAGATTATAGAACTTATTCCAGGGCATTCCGTGGTCTGCCTGAAACAATCTGTCCGCTATGTCACCGGGAGCAACTGCCTTATTCAGCGGCACCTTTAATGTTTTAGGTGAGAAATCTACATGTATCTTACTTGCTTTGTCAAACTTATAATATCCGAACAACACAATATCCGTATCATGTTTGACCGCTGTTCTCACCAAAATCCGAATCATATTTTTATTCAGAACATCATCGGCATCGAAAAAATAGATATAATCTCCCTTTGCCTCTTCCATCCCGCGATTTCTTGCCACACCCGCGCCACCGTTTTCTACTGTTATAACTTTTACTCTCGGATCGCATTGTTTGAGCTTCTGAAGCAAAGCGGGACTTTCATCTGTAGAACCGTCATCAACACAGATTATTTCCAGATTCTTATAAGATTGGTTCAAAACAGAACGTAGAGATTCCTCAAGATAATCTTCTGCGTTGTATACGGGAATTATTATACTTACAAGTGTCTTACTATCTTTTCCAAACATTTTTTATCTTAGATAACAGGTATATCGATCTTTTCATTTTCAAGAGAGAAAAGATAATGATAAGAGATTCTGCAATGGAATTTTTCTCTGCTTTTGCATCCCTGAACGGATACGCAAGAACAAATCTTATTATTTTACGATAGTTATCATCACGAGTTATACATCCAATGACAGATAAAACATCAACATCAAACGGTTTCATACTCAGATTTTCAAACACATAGGTATAAATGCCGTAATAGTAAACCCTGCATATATGATGTCTTGCCAATGCTTTCAGAGAATCATCTTCTATCCGTCCTAAAAGCTTTCCGTTAACGGACAGAAGCTTATTAATTCCGTCAAACGCCCCATCATTATATGTGGATGAAAGCCCGTCTCCGCATACAATGTATCCGTATAAAGTTTCATTTACAAATGCGATTTTCGGATCATTGTCCAGATAATATCTGATACAGAATATACTGTCTTCACAGGTTGAAATACTCTCATCAAATAAATGCTTTATCTTCTCTCTTACGAACAATTTATTCCATAAGATGCATAACAGATCTTCTCTTATATATTCAAAGACTTTATCACCGATATTAAGATTTCCATATGAGTGAACAGTCTTCCTGCCTTTTCTGATCTCGTAATAATCGCACACTGCCAGATCCGCACTGTTTTCAGTCATTGAATCATGGAGTTTTTCAAGGAATGTTTTATCAATTTGGTCATCCGCGTCGATAAAACTTATATATTTCCCCGCAGCATTTTCAAGTCCGGTATTTCTGGCAGCGCTGACTCCGCGGTTATCCGTATGAATAACCCTGACTCTTTGATCTCCGGCTGCCAGCTCATCACATATTAAGCTGCTCCCGTCCGTAGAACCGTCATCTATCAAAAGGAGTTCAAAATCTTCAAATGTCTGATCCAATACGGAGCTTACAGCATTTTTAATCGTATTTTTTTTATTATATACAGGTACGATAATGCTTATTTCACGCATCCGCTTCTCCTAAACCGGCGGTCATAAACTTGTCCGAATACCATCCGCGTTTTTGCGAATAGAATTTACTGCCAAGAATCTTTATGGCTGTTTTCCTGATTCCATAGATCAGACAGTTTTTAAATATCAGTATTTGGGGAAAGATAACTCTTTTAAGTCCGTTCTTCTTACGAGACAGATCAAACTCCTTCTCTCTCTCCCGAACACATACACTGCTGACACCACACATCGGATAAATGCATAGAACCGCATCCGATTTTTTGAATCCATATTTACCCGATAGATATATTCGCAAAAACAGATCAAAATCCGATGCGATCTTATAGTCTGTATCAAACGAAAAGTTTCGCACAATCTCTCTTCTGACCATGGAAGCCTGATGACATATGGGATTGCAGCACGCATAATCCTCAACACTTTTAGCTTTTAACAGTTTATATTTCTCAGCGTCCTTCAGAACTGCATCGCCATAAATAACATCCATTCCGTCAGAATTTTCCGACGAATAAACACTCAAAACATTTTCGTCAAACAGGGCATCCCCTGCATTTAAATAAATGATCCACTCACCGGTTGCGTATCCGGCTGCTTTATTCATCGCATCGTATATTCCGTTATCTTTTTGTGAAATGATTCGATAAGAGATTCTTTTTCCGGCAAAGCGACAAGCATATTCTTCCGCAATACTAAGCGTAGAATCAGTCGAACCACCGTCTATGATCAGATATTCATAGTCCGAAAAGTTTTGATCAAGTACGGATTCTATAGTATATTCAATTTCTTTTTCCGCATTGAGACATACGGTTATAACTGAGATCAAAACTTCATCCATCTTCAAAACAGTACCTTCAACAAATCTTGCCATATAGGTAAGACAATAACCCGTAAGAAACAAAAGATATTCGACATGCCATTTTTGTTTTGAAGGTTGTTTTATGACTAAGCAGTGTTCTTAACCGATATTTTCTGACTACATCCGATGCTTTTTCTCTCAACCTTTCACCCTCTGGTCCCTGATCATGACACGAATTCAAATACACAAAAAAAGCATTGTTCACCAAAAAAGCATTCGCGCATTTTGCGAATTTTGGAAATTTATCAATGCATAAATCCCTGATACCCTCGCTTGCATACAATGCATCGGCAAGATCCGGTATCTTCTTAGCTCCGGTTATACTGTCCTCACGTCTAACATAATAGTAAAGGCGTTCAGGGATAATCGAAACGTATCCCTTACACCCCAATAAATACTCGACGACAAAAAAAGCATCCTCGCAGTAGTTATAACTGCGAAACATATATTTGATATCAGCGGTTCTGTATATCTTGCCCCAACAGGTTCCGCCTTCTGCTCTGCAGTAAAATGTATCCTCAAGGAATTCCTTTACAGAGCATTTTCCGCTTTTCGAAAAGATACGTTCCGAAAAATCATCGTCTCTGACATCGTATGCATTGCACATTGCCATGACGCAGTTTTCTTTTTCGATTTCGGATACGAGCTTTTCTATATATTCGGGATCAATATGATCGTCAGCATCTATAAAGGCGATATATTTTCCCTTTGCTTCTTTTATGCCGAGATTTCTTGCGGAAGCAACTCCTTCATTACCGGTGTGAAACACACTGATCCTGGAATCAGCTTCACAGTATTTATCACAGAGATTTTCAGATGAATCATTTGAACCGTCATCTACCAAAATGATCTCAAGATTGGAATAAGTCTGAGAAAGTACAGAATTAACACATTTTTTTAAGGTTTTTAGATTGTTATATACAGGAATGATTACTGTAACATAAGATTGCATTGCATTATCCCCAAAAAACAAATGTTAAAAGCCAAAATGTTTATAACGCATTTTATAATAGTATTGTATCGTATTTTGTGAAAAACACACATAAATTTAATTTAAAATTAATAGTATCATACGAAAACCTTTTCCGCGCTCACTCAAAATTATACAAAAAAGTGAACATTCCGGTGTGCATATTGCGCTACCTGAATGCCCTATAAAATGATAAGTATATACAGGCCTTTCCGAAACCGACTTTATTCAAGCCGAGTTTCGGTGCCTGTTTAAAATGCTATGATAAACCTGCTATTCCTAAGTCGGAAGATTGAAGCAAGACGCATAATTCCTGCCGTCAAATCTGATCATATATGTACATGCGTTTTTACAGTTCAATATCATGAGTCACTATAATGACAGTTTTTCCTCGGTTCTTCAGGTCATTTAATATATCCGCAACCAGAATCATATGATAATAATCCAGCCCGCTTGTAGGTTCATCAAATAAAATAATATCCCTTCCCGAAGCAATGGCGGATGCAACCGCAACTCTCTGCTTTTGTCCGCCGGATAAAGCAAGAGGATGTTTATCTGCATATTTTCCAAGATCCAGAGATTCAAGAATATTCAATGCTTCATCCTTGTTCTCAATTTCTTGTGATATCATTATTTCTTCCAGTACACTATCTGTAAAAAGCTGATGATTCACATCCTGCATGACCATATAGATCTTTCTGCGTCTTGCTTTATTATCCAGGGATTCATTACGAGTCTTCATCGTGGCCTTACAGCTTCTTTCCATACCGCACAGACAGCGCAGGAAGGTGGATTTGCCGGCACCGTTTGCACCCACGATTCCGACTATTTCACCGGCAGGTATTTCCATTCTCGGAATATCAAATACCGGTCTTTCTCTGCGATACGAATATTTCATATCACTCAGAATAAGCATATAAGCATATGTGTGATCATCCCGTCACCCCTTGAACTCAATCCTGACAATTATCATATTCACATACTTATCACAGAAATTGATCATAAGTTTATGCTGCAGACTGACATCGTTATATATATCCCTGTATCCACGCATATAACTCTTTGATGATACTTTTGCAAAGTTGTCACTCCATGAATCAAGTTCAGTCACATCCTCCAGCGAAAAATACGCCTGTACATCACTTATCCCGGCTTCTTTTAGCCAGGTCTTCGTCATCATCTTCGCGCCTCGTCCGTTACATGCATCAAAAACGAGAATTGCACCGGGGAAGTGCTTTGCCATCTTAGAAAACAAAGTTCTTACAGTCTCGGTTCTGAAATAGTAGAACACGCCTGTTGCATAAAATACTGCACCATTATCACTGGGTATCTCATCCATCCACCTGTCATCGTTTAAGTTATACCCGAGATTTTTCTCACGCTCTCCTGCAGGAAGTATCTCATTTCGAATATCTGTTACATCGGGCATATCTATGTTGAATCCCAAGCAGATTCCGTTATCACATTTACGAAAAGTATCATCCAGTCCGCATCCCAGATTTATGACTGCCGCATTCGGATGATTGTTAAGGTACTCCTTAACCTCGCATGCAATATCATATTGACGCTGAGCTACTTCAATCGCTCCGAACAGGCCAACACCGGCTTCCATCCGATTTCCTTTTTCCGCAAAGTCATAATCCAGCATATTGCAGATACGCTCGGCCTCATCATCCTTAAAAAGATCAGGAAAACGCTCAGAACAGACCTTTCGGCCGTATAGAGGAATTATCAAAGTTTCCTGAACCGTATTTTTTTCAATATGATATTTACCCATTTCAACACCATCTCTAAACATAACGAAATCAGCTGCCGATATTCGGAAGCTGATCTCGAAATTCTTTATATTATTGTCGTAAAAAAGATCACTTAGCTTTGCCTTGGTTGGCAACAGCTTCCATCTTGGCTTTAAGAGCTTCCTGATCTCCGAGATAATAATGCTTAATAACCTTAAAGTTATCATCGAACTCATATACAAGAGGAACTCCGGTAGGAATATTAACGCCAAGAATCTCATCGGGAGTAAGATCATCGAAGTACTTAACAAGAGCTCTGAGTGAATTTCCGTGAGCGGCAATGATAACTCTCTTTCCTGCCTTCATATCAGGCTTAATGACCTCATTGAAGAAGGGAACAACACGTTCGATGGTGATCTCAAGGCTCTCGGTAAGAGGAAGATTCTTCTTATCGACATCTCTGAACATAACCTGATTCTGAGGCGCTCTCTCATCGGACTCTTCAAGCGCGGGAGGTGTTACATCAAAAGATCTTCTCCAGATCTTAACCTGCTCTTCTCCGTACTTTTCTGCAGTCTCAGATTTGTTAAGTCCCTGAAGTGCACCGTAGTGACGCTCATTTAACTGCCAGCATTTATGTACGGGAATCCAGTTTCTGTCCATCTCATCAAGAATATGTCCCAAAGTGTGGATGGCTCTCTTCAGATAAGAGGTATATGCTACGTCAAAATCATAGCCCTCTTCCTTCAGAGTCGTTCCGCCCTGCTTTGCTTCTTCATGTCCTTTTTCACTCAGATCAACATCAGTCCAGCCGGTGAAAAGATTGAGTTTGTTCCATTCGGATTCGCCATGTCTGACGAGTACAAGTTTCATCATAGAATTGTCTCCTTATGATTAATAGTTAGTCTTCTCTAACCTCTTCAAAAAGTATAGTTAGATGCGCCTAACTTGTCAAGTGATCATCCCTGCTGTAATGACACCATATGAGCGTAAGTTCCGTTACTGCTCATAAGAGAGGCATGATCTCCTCTTTCTATGATATTTCCGTCAGCTACTACAAGTATCTGATCTGCATCCTTTATGGTCTTAAGTCTGTGTGCAATGACAAGGAGAGTTTTGTTTTTACAGAGTTCTGATATAGCTTCCTGAATCGCTCTTTCATTATCCGCATCAACACTGGCTGTTGCTTCATCAAGGATTACTATAGGAGAATCCTTTAAGATACATCTGGCAATTGATATTCTCTGTTTCTCTCCTCCGGATAAGGAAGCACCGCCTTCACCGATAACGGTATCAAAACCATCGGGAAGCTGCATGATAAAGTCATAGCATCTTGCCTTCCTGGCCGCTTCATAAACTTCCTCTTTTGTCGCATCAGGTCTGCCGATCGCGATATTGTTGTAAACAGTATCCTGGAAGAGATATACTCTCTGGAAAACCATACTGACTTTGTCCATAAGACTTCCCAGTGAAACATCTCTTATATCCTTTCCGCCCACAAGAATTCTTCCGCTCTTTACATCCCAGAATCTGGCAAGAAGCGAAGCAATGGTGGACTTGCCGCCTCCGGAAGGTCCTACAAGTGCAGTCATATCACCTGCGTCTACTTTAAAAGAAATATTCTTAAGTACATCTTTATCGGTATAACCGAAGGTCACATCATCATATTCGATCTCGGAAATGTCACCGCCTGCAGGATCAAATACCGATTTACCCTCATCCGGAAGTTCCTCCGCCGCAAAAACTTCTTCGATCCTGTCGAGACTGGCCTTTGTAACAGTGAGTCTGGCCATCTGTCCGTAATAACTTTTTATGGCAACGAACATATCGAAAAGAAACAATGACATACCCACCATATATACATCAGATATGCTTCCCGTGCTGTAAAGATATGCACTGAGTGCAAGTACTGCAGCGGTTCCGATACCGAAAGCCAGATAAAGAGCTCTCGCCCATGGACCGTACGCAACTTCAAAATCTATACTTTCCTTGCAGCTTTTCGTAAATTCACAGGAGAGTCTTTTTGATTTTTCTCCAAGCATGTTATATGACTTGATAATTCCTATTCCTTCGGCAAAATCAAGAACTTCCTCCGTAAGCGATTCGCTTGCTTCCTGTTTGATGACGGAATGTCTGACAGAAGTTCTGAGCATAAGATTCCCGATAAGAACAAATACCCCGACTATAACGAGTGAAAGAAATCCGAGTCTTAGATCCATCACAAACATCATGATAACCATGAGTCCCTGGGAGATCATAAATGAAACCAGTTCGGATAAAACACCCATACAGTTTTCTTCGATAAAGACCATATCGGTAGCAAGAACCGAACTTATATTACCTATATTTCCTTCCGTAAAATATCCCATAGGAAGTTTTCTCAAATGATCTCCAAGTCTTAAACGCATATCCGCAAAACCCATATATCCGGTAGCAGACTGAAGTACATTTGAGATATGTTCAAATACCGCCTCCAAAACAACACCTGCAAATACACATATTCCGAGGATGATACATTTTTCCGAGTCCATCTCTCCGCTCATGAATAAACTGATACAGATAAAACTCAGGATAAGAGGCAATTTCATCATTATTCCTTTGAGAAATGCAGTGATATATGAAGCACGAATACGTGTCTTATACTTTCCTGTAATATTTATGATTCTGTGTAAAATCTTCAACATAGCCTTAAGCCTCCTTGATCTTCCAGGTACTTGCCGATACGGATGCATCCCAAAGTTTCTTGTATTCGGGACAATCCGTCAGAAGTCTGTCATGAGAGCCTTCGGCAATACAATTTCCGTCCTTCATTACGCAGATCTTATCAGCATTCTTGATGGTTGAAAGCCTGTGTGCGATAACAAGCACTGTTTTATCCTTGATGATCTCATCAAGTGCAGCATTCATTTTCTCCTCATTCTCCGGATCCATAAATGCGGTTGCTTCATCAAGCACTATAATGGGTGCATTTTTAAGTATCGCTCTGGCGAGAGATATTCTCTGTCTTTCACCGCCTGAAAGCTGTTTTCCGCCATCACCCGCCCGGGTATTTATTCCATCGGGAAATCTTTTCAAAAACTCATCACACTGTGCTCTTCTCGCAGCATCAAGAACTTCCTCCATGGATGCGTCAGGTTTTCCTATCAATATATTTTCATAAAGAGTAGTATTAAAGAGGAACTGCTCCTGAGAAACGAAGGCAACCTGATTGTTCAGTGCTTCCAGAGATATATCGGTAAGATCCTGTCCTCCTATTGTTATGCTTCCGGAATCAATGTCGTAGTAATGAACAAGAAGCTTTGCCAATGTGGATTTTCCGCTTCCGGATTCACCGACAAGAGCTGTTGTGGAACCCTGCTTAAGTGATAGATTAACTCCGTGCAGGACCTCGTTTTCTTCATACCCGAAATGTACATCCTTAAATTCAACATTAAGATCGGTTCCGTTAAAACCGGATGAACCTTCTTTGAGTGGAGGATGTTCCATCATTTTTTCAAGCTCAGCTATCTTATAATCAAGCTGTGGAAATTTTCCTGCAAAATTCAGAGCCTTAAGTACCGAAGGACCAACTGCGAAGGACATGCAGAAAACAAGTACCATTCTGTCAAGTGCTATCGTTCCTCCAAGTACCATCATCGAACCGAAAGGAAGCATCAGGAGAACAAGACAGGGCAATACACTTGTGTAAACAGCCATCCAGGGCCAGCAAACTTTGTACCAGTCGATCGTAAAGTCACGATAGCTTCTTACAACGTCTCCGAATCTTTTATAAGAATCACCGTCCTTATTGAAGACCTTAACAACTTCCATTCCGTTAACATATTCAATGATGGTATTATTCATCTTTGCCGCGGAAGTATAGTATGCATCCATTTTCTCCATGCCGGATTTCATCATCATTCCCATAGCAAACAATCCGACAACAAGAGGAACAAGTGATAACAAACCCAGTCTCCAGTCACACACAAACATAAGAAGGATAATTATCGCAGGGATAAGAGTGTTGGCTATACCCTCGGGAATGGCATGTGCCAGAAGAAGTTCTATCTGATCGATGTCATCGGTAAATACTTTCTTAATCCTTCCGGTTCCCAGATTCTGAATATTACCAAGAGGCTGTTTCTCAAGTTTTCTCTGAAGAGAGATACGTAGATTTTTTAATGTGTTGTACGCACTTACATGTGAAAAAGTAAGACCCTGAACATATGAAAAAGAATACACTATCTCACAAACAGCAATAGCAGCGACCCTGTATAAAATGAATGTTGCATCAATCTGCTCTCCTTTTGTTAAAGGAGATATGATCTGATACAGAAAAAAATAAGGCAATACATTGGCCAATATACCGATGCACATAAGAACGGACGCCCAGACCGTATATTTCTTGTATTCTCCAATATATGGAGCAACTTTCTTAAACATTTACGATACCTCCGACATTTCACACATAAATTCTTTTATTTTACATATCGAACCATCATCCAAATTAAAGCTGTCTTTAACTCTGCCGTTTTCAAGATGGATGATATGATCACAGCATTTCAGAATAAATTCATAATCATGAGTGATCACAAATACATTTTTCCCGATACGTATCAAATCCTTAATCGCATCCGCCACCTGCTCCATATGAAACAGATCCAGTCCGCTGGTAGGTTCATCGAAAACGATGATTGGTTTTTCGGAAGCGATTCCGGATGCTATGGCCACCCTTTGTTTTTGTCCTCCCGATAAAGCCATGGGATGTGTTTCGTAGTATTTGGAAAGATCCAGCTTATCCAGAATTTCTCTTACTCTTTCCCTTTTATCATCTTCACTCATATCACCGCCTGTCATGCTGAGCATCACTTCATCTTCCACACTTTCGGTAAAAAGCTGATGATTCACATCTTGCATGATCATGTAGCAGTTATGAAGTCTGTCTTTATATCCGAGTCTCTTATCGAGATATTCGATATATCCCTTGCATCTCTTTTCAAGACCGCAGATATTTCGTGCAAAAGTACTTTTTCCTGCACCGTTATGTCCGATTATGGCTGTCACGCATCCTTCGGGAACATCAAGCTTAGGGATATCAATAGAATGTCTGTTATTTTTGTAAGTAAATTTAAAGTCACGAAATATCAGATTGCTGCTTCTTCCTATTCCGGGTTTACAGTCATATGAAACAGAATCAAGTGAGAGCGTTCTGATACCGAGTTTTACCGTATCCTCATGTGACAGCCTCTTAAGATCCTCACACTTAAATTCATTACTGACAGATCCGTTTTCCATCACGATCATCCGATCCGCAAGATTCCTGAGATAAAACAGTCTGTGTTCGGCAATTATGATGGTCTTTCCTTCACTCTTCCAAACACTCAGTATCTCGGATAATCTGTTAATCGCATGATGATCCAAATTCGAAGAAGGTTCATCAAGTACAATTATTTCCGGCGACAAAACACCTATACCGGCACAAGCCACAAGCTGTTTCTCACCACCGGAAAGTTCGAATATATTACGATCCAATAGTTTTTCTATCTTCATGGATACGGCAGTATCTTTGATACGTTTTTTTATTTCCTCGGGATCACGCCTTTGATTCTCCGCAGCAAAAGCCATTTCATCCGTAGTGTTTACATTGAAAAACTGTGATCTGGGATTTTGAAATACACTTCCCACTTTGGAAGATATTTCAAATATGGACATATCTCTGATACTTTTTCCGTTAAGGGTAATCTCTCCGAAAAGTTCACCACTGTAAAAATGAGGTATCAATCCGTTGATAAGTCTTATAAATATCGTCTTTCCGCATCCGGACCCTCCGGTGAGAACTACGAACTCTCCTTTGCCGATACTGAAATTAAGATCTCGAATTCCGTATATATCCTCTTTTTCACCGTCTGAAAGAGTTACATTATATTTAAAAGTCACATTTGAAAATTCAATCATCCGACTGCCTCAAAAAACATAGAAAGTAACCAGCATCACAACCATTGAAATGATCAATACATAATCGATAAATCCAAGCCCAATCTTACATATATGTGTTCTGGTCCGGTTTACTCCAAGTCCCTTGGATAGAGAAGCTGCCGAAAGATCATTTGCAATACGGACCGTTGACATCATGATCGGAACTAAAATGTATTCGATATATGTAAACGGATTCTTGATCTTCTTACCGATTTCCCGCATTTTCATGGCATCATGTATGGAGGAATAATCTTCCTTAAGTGTTGGGAAATATCTGAACATGACAGACATCGGAATTGTGATGATATTGGGGAAATGCATTCTTTCCATGGCTGTTATGAATTCACTTACCGATGTGGACTTCACCACATACCATCCGCACAGATATCCGGGACCGAATCTGGATATAACTCCGCAGATGATCATGATCATCAGGTTAACCATCCCCTTGGTATTGGGAATGATAAAGCCTTCACATAAAACCGTCGAATACATTAACAACACATAGATAAATGCAGAGCGGAAAAGTCTGATGGATATGAGAAGCACAAACGGAACAGCTACGCAGATCAGTCTGAGAACATACTCAACTCCGGTATATTTTCCGCTCATCATAATGATTCCGACTGTTATGAGGATTGCCAGTTTTGTCCGGGGATCAAGATGAAATATATCCCGCGACTGCGCAGACTGTAATCCGATTTCCATCATGCCATACCTGCTTTTTTGAAGTGTTTCTTGAGAACCTTAGCACCGAATAGACCTCCGATTGTTCCTCCAACAAGGCACATGATGATCATTGCAAAGAACATCCATGTTGGAGTCAGCGACATCATCTTGTCTACATATGCCTGCCCGTACCCATCAACAAGACTCGCAAAATAGGCATCTCTGAAACCGAAGAAGAAGGCTATTACCATTCCGAGAAGCCAAAGGCTGAAGGTAGCTGAGCCGATCACACAATTTTTAATACTCTCATACTTTCCTGCTCTTAATACAATCTCGGTTAAGAGTCCTGCAACGATACAGAATATAAAGATCGGATAAGGATGTCCGGTAAGAAACATAAGTATTGCTATGATGATGCTTGTGATCGTGATCATACCGAAATGTTTGATCTTTGAAAAATAAAGCATCAGCGGAATTCCGTTAATGATCGGTCCGATAAGCGGCATGAACGCCATGAATATCGGAATAAATCCCAAACAGGCTATTATGAATGTAACCACAAAATACAAAGCGGTGAATACTCCGACGGTTATTAAATCTTTGATACTAAACTTGCTTTTCATAGTTTCTCCTTACTTTAGTTAGTGCTAGCTAACCTGTGTTTTATTTTTTAGCCGTCCGAAGACGGCTATATAACAAATTATTTATTTGATTCCGATACATGATGCCCAATCGAAATATCTGCAGATTATCTTGCAATGCTCTTCGATCTCTTTCCGGGACATCCTGTGAATAAAGGGTTCATAAATGGAGACCCAGAAAGAGGTACATAGTATATGCATCTCCTTCTTCTTGATGTCTGCTTTGGCAATACCTCTTTTAACAGCTTCACGATAATATTTCATATAGGATTCGGTCATCCGATCGGCAAATTCATGTCCGTAGTTTTCATATATGGTTCCGGACGATCTGCTAAGCAAAAGAAAAAGGTCATCCCGGACATTCCAGAATACCCCAAACATCCCAAGAGTATATTCCTCGTTCATGAACCACATATTCCGGATCTCATCATCGGATAAAACAGACAGATCTATATCAGTTCTTGATTCAATCATCTCATCGAGGACCGCCAGTGTATCACTTACAACTGCTCCGAATAATTCTTCTTTACCCTTATATCTTTTGTATACGGCTCCTGTAGTGACCCCGGCATTATCACATATTGTTTTGAGATCCGCTTTTATAAATCCTTTTTTCATAAATTCTTCACGGGCACTTTGAAGAAGTCTTGGATCTATGCTTGTATCCCTTACCGACATATCACACCCCGCTATAAATCCAATTAAAAATATAAAGTATTACCGATAATCGGATTATCGGTAATACTTTTATCATGTTTTATATTACATGTCAATTGCTTTGTAATATTCAATCGTCATTCTGCTTTTTTCCTGGCAAAAAATGCATCGACTTCGCTTACTATCTTCTCTTTAGGGAGAGATTTAAGAAGATACCCTGCAGGCTTAAGTGCCAGAACGCTCTTAACGCTTTCCGCATCGTCTCTTCCCGTCAGAAATATCACGGGTATGTCAGCAGATTCAGTATCGTTTCTGATCATCTCCAGGAATTGTTTTCCGGAGCACGCAGGCATCTCATAATCCAGCAGGATCAGATCCGGAGTCTGCTTGGACAAAAACGTTATGGCATTAAGAGCTGAATTGACGGGTGTCACTCTGTACTTATCCTGAAGCCATCCTTTAATGGTTGAAAGCATTGTTCCGGAATCATCGACCACAAGAATGTGTTTTTTGTTCCCGTTTGCAGCATCATTATCTACTTCCTTCATCATATCGGTAACAAACTGTCCCACATTAACCGGGCGTTTGAATTCACCTGCAACATTTTCTTTGAAATACTTTTCTTTAAGATCGGCAATGGCATCATCATATCCGATGAGAAACAGTCTGACATCTTTATCCGTACACAGATCCTTGAAATATATAAGCACATCAGCGTCATAATTGGCATTGTCATCAATGTATAAGCATACCAGAGAAGCCAAATTATCCTTTGATCCGGTAAGGCTGTTCATATCAAACGTTACGAATGTTGTATCCACGCCTTCCGCCTGCAGTTTCTTGATGATCGATTGGACAATAAAAGTCTCTCTGTCCGAAACAAATGTCAGTTTTTTCTCAGTCATCTTTTAATCCCCTTCCCGATCTCTTCAAGCAGTCCGTCCCTGTCCAGTTCAGCCATCTTGCCTTTCATCTTGTCATACATCTCTTTGTATTCTTCCGGAATCTTATAATCCGCCAAAGTATCAAACAGCTCCTTGGATGTGTCCATATCAAATGCTTCAAGAAGTTCAGCCATCTCTGACAGATACTGCTTCAGATCATCCGGAGGAATCTCAGGTCTGTCATCTTCTTCACCCTTTCCGGCTTCAAAAATGCTTCCAAGTTTTTCTTTGAACCATTCATACTTTGCGATTATACCGTCTGTTTTTTGCTTAATAAGATCTATGTTACCTTCTCTTCCTGCAGTCTCAAGTTCCAGAGCTTCTTCAGAAAGAGACGATGCCCCTATCAGTCTGGCCGAACTCTTAAGAGCATGAACCTGAATGGTATAAGCATCATAGTCCTCTTTGGCGAATGCATCCCGGATCATCTCAATACGCATACCTGCGGTATCATAGAAATTCTTACAGATGATCAGATATGCCTCATCACCTCCCGCAGTCTCTGCGCCTTTGCCTGCATCTATACCTTCAATCTCCGAAATGCGCATTAATACGGAATCATTCTCATTACCCGAAGACTCGGACCCTTTGCTTTCATCATCCTTCTTTTCAAAATCAAAGATGATCTTTTCATCGGGAAGATAGCTTTGGATCATTGCTTCCAGTTTATTACCGTCGATGGGCTTTGACAGGTAATTGGTATATCCGAGGTTCAGATATTCCTCTCTCGCCCCCTTTACCGCATGTGCCGTAAGAACGATTATAGGCGTTTCCGCATTAAGTTCGCATTGCTTCCTGATGGCATGCATGGTCTCTTCACCGTTCATTCCCGGCATCATGGAATCAAGGAAGATTATATCGTATTGTTTTTTCGTAGCTGCTTCTACCGCTGCTTCACCGCTTCCCGCGGTATCAACCTGTATTTCGATCCTCTTTAACAGACTGCATGCTACAATCAGATTCATCTCCACATCATCTACTATAAGGATCTGAGCATCCGGTGCGTGGAATTTCTCAACATCATTATTAACGGATTCTTTATCATTATCCCGTGTTCTGTAATCTCCTATCTTCTCGGCTCTGACAACAGGCTGAACTATGGTGAAGCTGAATACGGATCCCTCGCCGTATACGCTTGACACTTCAAGTCTGCTTCCCATTTTCTCCAGGAGATTTTTGGTAATGCTCATACCGAGACCTGTACCTTCAATCTTTTTATTTCTCGACTCCTCGATCCTTTCATAAGGAGAAAACAGCTTTTCAATATCTTCCGCTTTGATTCCTATACCGGTATCACTTACGCTTACTTTCAGAAGTATTTCACCGTATTCCGCTTTCTCATAATCAACCTTGAAAGTAACCTTACCTTTATCGGTATACTTAACGGCATTATTCAAAATGTTGATCATTATCTGTTCGATCCTTACTTCGTCTCCATACAATCCGCACGGGATATCCGGATTAACATCGACTTCAAGCTCCAGTTTCTTGGACTCTGCCTTTGGAGCTATCATATGAACTATTCCGTTTATAAGTGATGACAGATCATACTCTCCAAGCACCAACTCAAGCTTTCCGGATTCAATCTTGGAAAAATCAAGAATATCATTGATAAGTGAAAGCAGAGTCTTGCTGGCAACATGGATATCACGGGCGTAGTTTCTTATATTGGATTCTCCCGATTCTCTCATTATCATCGTATCCATTCCGATGATGGCATTTATGGGAGTTCGTATCTCATGAGACATGTTTGCAAGAAATTCCGACTTGGTCCTGTTCGCATCTTCTTCCATGTGAAGAGCACGCTCAAGTGCCTCAGCTTTTTCTCTTTCCAGCTGATTGACAACCGTTTCATGTCTGTTTTTCTCTTTCTTCTGCTGGGACCAGAGTGCACCCTGTACAAATGAGGTTACGATAAATCCGAGGAAAGTCAGAATAACTATATAAAAGTAAGCCAGGAATCCGGCTGTTTCATAAAGTTCTCTTTCCTTGGCAAGAGTATATGTCTGTGTTGAAAGGATCCTTCCCTTCTCATCGATAACATTGATTATAAATTCATGATCTCCAAAGGGAATATCATAATATGTAACACTTCCGAGTTTACTGGACAATACCGTTGTTTTTTCCTGATCGACACCGCTCAGATAATAACTTACATAAGGATCTGCAGAAGTGAAATTATTGATCTCAAGATCAAGTTCGATACGATCGGTGCCTTTAGGCACAACTATGGTTCCGATCTGGGTAACATCCTGATATTCTCCATCCAATAAAACGGACGTGATCTTAGTCTTGAAATCGTCCACGCTCATTTCATAACTGTTAAGATCAAGAAGATATACTCCGCCGGTTCCGCATATGTAGATCCGATCGTCTTTCGTATAATTCCACGCATTACTTGTTATACTTCCGGGCAAACCTGCTTTGATGTCCAGAAGAGTATATGACTCCATCGCCCCGTCCTTGATCAAAGATTCATATTCGCAGACATAGATTCCGGCTCCGCCGAGAATAAACACTTCTCCGCTTCCGTTCATGGCAATATCAAAATTGTTATAATATGGCATACCTATCTCACGGATATTGAAGTCCGAGTCCATATAACAAAGTCCGCTTCCGGTAGTTACAAAATATCCGTCTCCGTTCTGATCCTTAACTATTCTTAAAACAACATCGGAGGGCAGACCATCATCACGAGTGATATTTCCTTCATATCTGCCGTTTCGTATTATGTCGATCCCGTCTCCGTCAGATCCGCACAAAAGCGTATGATCGTCCGTTTCCAGAATATTAAGAATGATACCGCTGCCCAGATCCGTACCAAGCACAAGTTTGGAAAGGATCTCATGATCTTTCATAATCATAAGATTGGCATCGGTTGATACCGCTACGGTTCCGTCCGAAAGAACATTGACCACTCTGATGTTTCTCTCCCCATCTTCTGCGGGCAAATAATCACTCAATATTCCGTCACGATTGATTTCCATCAATCCTTTTCCATATGATGCCACAAGAAGATTTCCGTCTGTATCCGTATCAATGCATCTGATCCTGATTCCCTCAAATTCATCGGTGATCTCATTCTTAATACTGATGCCGTCATCCGGATCCAATATCCTGAGACCGGAATTTGTACCGACATATAAATATCCGTTCCATTCCTCGACCGCATTACATACAATATTTTCTTCATTGCACAGTTTGAAAATATCGGTGAAACTGGATCTTCCCAGACACAGCAATCCGCATCTGGATGATGTGAACCAGATGTTGCTCTGATAATCCTTGAATATATGATCGATGGAATTATTAAATTCACCGCTTTGGATGATCGTAAAATGTCTAAGAGAATCAAAATATCCGATACCGTTTTCACCGGCAACATATATGATCCCGGTTTCGTCTACATATACATCTCTTATGCCTCTTAAACCTTCTGCTTTTATCTGCCCTTTATAGCGGAATTTGTTGGAATTGTAGACATATATAAGAATGGTTCCGGAATCGGTTCCCACATAAATGTATCCTTCGGAATCCTGACTGATACCCTTGGGTGAATAATCGGGGAAAAACAGATCGGACAAAGCTTCACCGTTAACATAGCATTTAACTTCGCCGAGACTGTTGAGAACGATCATGTGTCCGTCATTATCGGGAGACAGATCTCTTATGTTACCTGCCTCAGTATTAACCTTGATGATGTTAACATTTCCGTCTTCATAACGTGCACATACAAGTCCGCCGGTAGTTCCGAAATAATAAAGACCGTTGCTATCCCTTGAGATACACTTTACGGAATTTGAAGGAAGACCCGTGTCCATATCAAGAGTGACCGAGGACATATCAATATTCAGAAGAGTTACTCCCGCATCCTGGGTCCCCGCCCAAAGCCTGTCATCATCATCTACATATAAACACTGAATGGATCTTACACTCTTAAGATTATCCATAAGAATGAATCTTGATCCGTTGAAGCGGAATAATCCTCCGTATGTGCCGATCCACATAGAACCGTCCGACGTCATGGCAATATCATTAAGGCAGCCGCCTGCCAATCCGTTCTCACTGTTATAAAGCTTTTCAACAAAGCTGATGGATTCTTCGGCGGATACTTCGTCCTCCCCGGAAGCATCCGCATCATCGCCTTCCGCATCTTCAAGCGTAACGGATTCCTCGGCACTGCAATACGTATATCCGAATGCGTTTGAGAAGACAATGGCTGCGATCAAGGCAGATAAAGTCACAGCATGAAGCTGTTTTTTAAGTTCGGATGCACGTCTTTTTTTGCCGAAGTTTCTTCTGATGCTGAGAGTAATAAAGATTACGAAAACACCTACAAATGAATCAACAAAACTGATACAGGCAGCACATGAGGTATAGCATATCCAGGCAGGGACAGACATGGATGTAAGATAATCTACAATGGCACTTGCAATATAAAGATCACTTTTTCCGCCGTATACGCTCACATTGATAAGAACAAGAATAACCGTCCTGATGACAGCCAGAAAGGCGGTAGCACTTATGATCAGGGAAAATTTCGAGAAAAATCTGTTACGCTTTGATACAAGGCCTGTGGCTACGGCAACGAAAATGTCCGCTATGAGAAAATACCAATCAGAAGGTGAAAAAACAGATGAAAGCGCGCAGGAAAGAATTGCCGTAATACCTCCGAAAACGGCCCCTTCCGAATATGACACAAGAATAGTCCCGCACAGATTCAGATAAGCGGGCAATTCATAAGAAAAGGCAAAGAAACGTCCGAGAATATTCAGTCCCAATGAAAACAAAACGATCAGAATTCGTCTTTTCCATTTGTTCATGATCAAAGATTCCTCTCACCCATAATATCCAAAAACGCAGTAACTATTTCAGGGTCAAACTGAGTTCCTCTGTTTTTAATGAACTCTTCTCTTATCTGTTCGCGCATAAGTTTATTTCTGTAAGGCCTGTCATTGCTCATAGCGTCATAAGCATCGGCAACCGCAACTATTCTTGCTATAAGAGGAATATCTTTTTCTTTACGCCCCTCCGGATATCCTGTTCCGTCAAACTTCTCATGATGGTAAAGAGCCGCTTCCGCAGCAAGAGGGATTTCTTTGATCTCCTTAAGGATCTCCGCTCCCTTCAGGGTATGCTTCTTAACCTCGGCAAATTCGTCACGTGTGAGTTTGCCTTTTTTGCGAAGAACCTGCTCACTTACAAAAGTATTTCCGATGTTGTGTAGAAGAGCCGCGTTATAAACCACATCACTATCACTTTTATCCATTCCGATCTTTTCCGCTATCATTTTGGAATACTCGGCCACTCTTTCGGAATGTTCTTTGGAATAATAATCTCTTGAATCCGCGAGAGAACAGCATACTTTAAGAGCGCCTCCCAGTATCCTGTTCTGGCTTATGATCCTTTCTTCGAAACGTACGGATACTATAAAGATGGTCAACAGAATGATGCTTGAGACAGCCAGTGATGAAAAAGCGATTATGAAGATAAGACCTACTCTGCCGTCCCATACAGTCTTATGAAGTCTGTATGATAATACATAATTGGACATATCCACATCACCGCTTGAGCTGTACATGATGATACCGATAATACTTTCACCCGTCATATCCTCAGAGCCTTTAATAGGCACTTCTCCGGTGGCTTCGGTAAGATCGGGATGATATATATAGTAATCCCCGGGATATAAGGGAATAAGAAGATCCTGTCCGCCCATGTGATGATTGATAGTTATTTCATTCTCATCAAAATTACGAAGATCCAGAGTCTGAACCAGTTCTTCTCCGTTGTCGGCAAACTGGTGCACCTCAAACGTACCGCACCATCCGTTGTTAAGATAACAATTCTCCGTTATGTTGATCCGTACATTCCAGTCATCAACATAGGTATGGGCATTATTGGTAACGACCATCTCATATATTTTGGCATTTAATATCTTACCGAGACCGGTATTGTTCTTCTCCCATGAGTCGGTCACTCCGCCGCGGGGATGGATGTCTACCATTACCTGAGCGGATGTGGATTCAGGCGTGATAACCCTCCACTCTTCATTGAATTTTTTTACATTGATGATATGAATAATAAATAAAACCGTAACGACGGAAGCGATTGCAACGAGTACGAAAAAGAGAATCTTTAATACTTTTTTCTGATTATCTATTCTATCCAATATCGTATCTCCTGTTTATTATTCTTCTTTCAAAGCTTTCTTTAGGTAACGGTTTGTCAAAATAATATCCCTGAATGATCTCGCAACCGAGTGAAAGCAGATTGTCTACCTGTTCCTTATGTTCAACACCTTCGGCAAGCGTCTCAACACCGATGGCTTTTGCGAGCTTGATCATATGGCTGAGTATTGCCAGATCCTTGGCATAGGCTCTGTCGACAAATCCCTTATCGATCTTAAGAGTATCAAAAGTAACCTCTCTGAGAAGGCTGAGAGATGAACTGCCGTTTCCGAAATCATCAACCGCTACTTTGTATCCGAGCCTGTGAAGATCATCAACAAAGCCTTTAAGAACACTGATAGGGAACTCGTCTATGGTCTCCGTGATCTCTATCTCTATCATCTTCTTTGGAACATGATATTCCTGAACGACGGCATCAATGTCTGCCGCAAGATTGGCATTGGAAAGATTTCTTCTGGAAAAGTTGACCGAAATTGTAGGAGGGACCATTCCCTTTTCAATCCATGCTGATATGTCTTCACACACGCGTCTGAGCATATAGAAGTCCATATCGCACATCATATCCTTGGTCTCCATGATCGGTATAAATTTTCCGGGAGGTATAAGCTCTCCGTTTCTGATCCATCTCACAAGTGCTTCCGCACCGCAAAGTGAATTGGTCCTGCTGTTGACCTTGGGCTGATAGTATGCCACAAACTCTCTGTTTGCCATTCCCAGAGGAATATCGGACGCAAACTTCTTCTCATCCTTGAGCATCTCCCTAAGCTCGGGATTCATGTAAGTTACGAAGTTGCCCGCAGCTTTACCGACATTCAGAGCGCTGTGTGCATTGGAGATAACGGACTCTCCTTTTGAATCTCCCTGTTCTATCTTGTAAACACCCACATGTGCACTTACATCGATATCGTAATCTGTTCCCGCTTCCGTGAACTTGATCTTGGTAGATGCGATCTGTGCCAGAAATACATCAAGATTTCGCTGCAGGATAACTGCGATGAATCTGTCTCCGCCCTGCCTTGCAAGGATCTCGTCATGTCTGACCATCTTGCGCAGGACTTCGGCATAATCCGTCATTACCCTGTCACCGATCTCAGTTCCGTACTTGTCATTGATAAGACCGAATCTTTCCAGATCGAAAAATACAGCCGCGTACTTGTCATGATCTGCCTGCTTAAGAAGCTCGTCGAGTTTTGCAGCGCAGGCATTTTCATTCAAAAGACCTGTTTTCTTTTCCGTGGATTCAAGAATCTTTCTCTCTCTCTGATCTTCGATCGTCTTGAAATGAATGGCATAGATAAGTACGGCAAGAGCGGTGATGTTATCTGAATTTCCTTTAAGGAACCCTACCCTCTCTCCGATAATGTTGACTATTACAAAGAGTATTCCGGTATATATGGTAAAGAGTTCGTTGAGTCCGAGTTTGAAATCATATTTGATAAATGTCAGAATAAGTATCAGTGCAAGATACACGATAAGGATCAGGTAAGTGACGGGGAAAAGCTTACCTGTTTCAAAACTGTTATTTTCGGAATATGAAAAAACAAGATTATTGGAAGAAAAGATGCCGGCGATCAGGATCACCGACGTTACGATCAGAGGAATGCCATAAATGATCTTACGCTTCCTGCTGTCATTTCTGATAATGATAAGAAGAAGCGCATACATGATCGAGGGTCTGAGAATGTAACATGCCGTCGAGAAGATCATTCTTCCCACAGTCGCATGCGGAAGGGTGCCCGACTGAATCTCCAGTTCTGAGCATAAGGTCTGCATGAGCACAAGAAATAACAGTGTAAGAAATTTGCCCCTCACTTTTCTGTACATCATCCTGTTAAAAAAGACCGTGTAAACCAAGATGACGATTATGAACAAATAAGTGTAGTACCTACTGAACAATTCACCGAAATACATCTTCGCATACCTCGATTCAATATATAACTGTTACTATATATTTTACGCAAAATTGCCCGTATAGTCAAAAAAATACCGCCTTTACGGGCGGTATTTTAGGGTTTTTTCCGTTTTTGTCATTCGGTTCCGTTCTTGTCATCATCATCTTTATCGAAACGTCTGAAATATACAAGTTTCTTAAGTGCCTTGATGACAAACTCCCCCAGATCATCACATAAGAGAACGTCTCCGTGATATACGGGATTATGATCTTCGGCAAGCCCCGAACTTATCAGACTCTCCTCCAGCTTTTTCCATACCCCGGAAAGATCCAGTTCACTATACGGTCTGAGCCCCTCCTGATGGTATTTCTTAAGCATCAAATGCAAAACAAGACATATATACAGGCTGTACTCCGGTGAAGGAGTTATAACCCTTCCCTCATCCACAAGAGTATATCCGTGCTGACATCCGACAAGTCTGTACCCTACGGTAATGGCAATGAGCAGCTCACGCCTGAAGTTACTGCGTGATACGGAATTATCTTCAAGCTGTTTATATCTGAGAGGGATAACTTTTTCAAAAACCGTTTCTATGTCGGTAAACAGTCCGTCATCGGGGAAACGGTATCCGTATATTCCGAGAAGCAGCCTGATAAGATTATCGTTTTTCATGCCGGATCTGGTGAGCCTCTCGGTAAGATATCTTACCAGTGCATCACTGTATTCCGCTTCACTCATTTCGGGATATACTCCGTATGTATCGACGGTAAGCGCTTCCCTTAAATGCTCTTCCTGTGTCCTAAGATTCGGATCGTCACCTGATATCTGACGGTAATACTTCTTTCCGTTCGCTCCCATATCCATCACGGAGAATTCACTGAGAAAAGAAGGCGGTCCCTCATAAACCTCGGCATACGTCCGGCCATCACGCTCAGCAATCTGAACGGGACGGTCTTTATAGAAATACTTAGTCTCCGTATATTCTTTGTAATATGCCGTAACGTCGGACTTTCGGATCATGCGGCAATCATGATAAACGCGGTCTTTTTTGTTGGAATAGTCAAATCCGTTGACAGATCTGCCATCAAGACTTCCGGTTACTATGAATGAATCAATATCTTCATCCACCACATTACCCTTATCGGAGCCGTTTTCCGTATTAAATTCTATGATACCCATATAGCCTGCGTCATTTTGGCCGGCCGATTTACGAACGGAGGACACCTTTGCACTGACACGGTCTTTGTGCTTTTTGCCGCCTGTTCTCTTACCTCTTACGGATGCATCGGCCCCGGAACCATCTTCTCCCTTAACAGCCATAAGAGGAATTATCGCTAACGCAACTATGACTACGACTATAAATAAAATGAATAAATTGTTCATAACGGATTCACTAAAAAGCTTTTTATACGTATGAGAGCTATTTTATCTCAATCGGAAGCGTAAATCCATTATCTTTTGAAGAACCTCCATTACCCCAGTGCAACATCCAGAGCCATCATAAGGGTAAATCCCACCGCAAACATAATGACTCCGATATTGGAATGCTCGCCCTCCGACATCTCAGGGATCAGTTCTTCCACCACCACGTAGATCATGGCGCCTGCGGCAAAAGAAAGAAGGTAAGGCATAAGCGGAAGCACAAGAGCTGTTGCCAATATGGTCAGGGCTGCACCGACAGGCTCAACAGCACCTGATAACACGCCCTGCAGGAATGCTTTGCCCCTGCTCTCTCCCTCAGCTCTGAGAGGCATCGATATAATGGCACCTTCCGGGAAATTCTGAATCGCTATACCTATGGCAAGAGCAAGAGCGCCGCCCGCAGTAACCGAGGTATTACCGGAGATCATACCCGCAAATACCACGCCCACAGCCATTCCCTCGGGAATATTATGGAGAACTACGGCAAATACCATCATCGTGGTTCTCTGCAATTGGGTCTTGGGACCCTCGGCCTCTTCGGCATGAACATGCAAATGGGGTATTACACAGTCCAAAAGCAGTAAAAACAGGATTCCGAGCCAAAAACCTATGACCGAAGGAAGAAAGCTCAGTTTCCCCATATTTTCGGTAAGTTCCATGGCAGGGATTATAAGGCTCCATATCGAAGCCGCTACCATTACGCCGCTGGCAAATCCGGCAAGGGATTTTTGAAGCTTTGGTCCCATCTCTTTTTTCATAAAAAATACGCAGGCGGATCCCAGTGCAGTCCCGGCAAAGGGGATCAAAAGTCCCATCAAAACATTTATATTCATATAAACTCTCCTTTATCCAAATATGAATTTGTATATGTTCACGATTGGAAAAGATTATAGTTAGTTTAGGCTAACTCGTCAATTAATCCATATTTCTCTCTATCCATTTTACCCGACTTTAGTGTATAATTATAGCGAATATTATAATTGACCTGTAAGTTTATGGCGAGGGTAGCTTGCATGGATTTTAATTCTTTTGTCAATTCTTTTTATTCTCCAGCTGGTGTTTTATCCGTCGAGAAAAAAGAGGACGGATGTGGTGAAGTGCGCTTTGTAACAGGCAATGATAAATTCACCGGCATAGTCCTTTCTCTTGCTATGGATAATCCCGTCTTCAAGTCAAACGAAAATATCTCGTTTGTTTCTGAGTCGTTATATACCGAGTATCTTCCTCACAACCGTAATTTTGAAGATGTCTGCTATCGCAGTGCGGTTAATAAGATAAGGATCCATACAGGAGCCAGACTGGGCGAATCAGGTAAATGGCTTGATATATATTCCATACCTCTGGATTACGAAGATGATAAATACAATTATTGTGTTCACTTTCTGACTTTGGATAACAGTGAAGATATGGTTCAGGAGATCGTTGATACATCGCAGATATCCAACGATGTTCTTAAAGCATGTATAAAACTTCACAAATCCGACAATCTCAAAGAAGCCATTGGAAATGTCATATATGAGATCAGGCGCATCTGCAAAGCAGTCGGATGTACCGTTCTGCTCTTACATAACGAGACCAGGGAATATTCCATTCTGGCTACGGACTATGAAGCAAGCAGCAATATCAAACAAGTATCCAAATTCGACAATTTTTATGAAATCGCCGCATCATGGGAAAAGATGCTTGATACCGAGGGCGAATGTGCGATACTCAAAGACGAAAAGGATTTTGAATATTACAGCAAGATAAATCATCCATGGTACCTGACTCTTGTTGAGGCAGGTGTAAAAAGCGTGGTTCTGTTTCCTCTCAGACAGGGAAGAGAACTTCTCGGTTATATATGGGTAACCAATTTTGATACCAATGAAACATTACATATCAGAGAAGTCCTTGAACTGACTACATTCTTCATCTCATCGCATATAGCAAGATACAATATAATTCAGAGACTTCATCGTATGAGTTATACGGAGACTCTTACCGGTCTTCCCAACCGTTTTGCCAGCAGGGAGTATGTTGAAAGCCTGATCTACTCAAACACCAGGTTTTCTGCCGTTTCGATCGACCTTAACAATTTCAAGAGTATTAATGATACCTTGGGATTTGACGCAGGAAATCAGGTCCTTGCCGAGATTGCAAAACGCTGGAATGCCATCTCTGTATTTGATGATCCCGACGCGGATATATTCCTCTCCAGAACCAGTGGAGATGAATTCCTGCTTGTTGTAAAAGGGTATAAGAATCAGGAGGAGCTTCTCAACATCATAGATCTGTATGTGAATGTTCTTAACGAAAGACTTACCGTTGACGGTTGCGATCTGCATGTTACCGCCAGCTTCGGATATGCTGAATTCCCCACCGATGCTGATTCGGCAGACACTCTTATAACCAATGCAAACGCCGCAATGAAGGAGATAAAACAGGCTAACAGTTCACAGCATGTTTTGAGATTTACTCCGGATATTATCAGAGATGAACATATCCTCGAAGTAGAGAATATGATCCGTACTGCCATTGAAAATGATACTATTTTCTTTAACCTGCAGCCTCAATATGATATGGATCATAAGCTTCGCGGATTCGAAGCTCTTGCCAGGATGAAAGATTCCCACGGAAATATCATCAGTCCCGGCGAGTTTATCCCCGTCGCCGAAAAGGTTGGTCTGATAGACAGAGTTGACGGAATCGTGTTTAAAAAAGCAGGTCAGTTCTTCGGTAATCTTCTCAAGAAAACCGGTGCGGATCTGACCCTCAGTATCAACGCCTCGGTTCGTCACCTTATGAAAAATGATTTCCTGAACGAGATACGGGAACTGATCCTGACAAGTGATATTCCGGCCAATAAGCTGGAAATTGAGATCACGGAATCAATAATGATAGATTCCGCGGAAAAAGCCCTAAGATGTATAGATGAGATCAAGAGCATGGGAATACAGATAGCCATTGATGATTTCGGAACCGGATATTCATCCCTGAGCTACCTTAACAAATTCCCCGCAACTCTTCTCAAGATTGATAAATCCTTCATAGATAAGATGGATTCCAGCGAATCTTCAAGACAGTATGTTGCATCCATCATATCGATAGGTCACATTCTCGGATTCGACGTAATATCGGAAGGCGTAGAGGAACCCGAACAGATAAAGACCCTCAGGGAAATCGGATGTGATTTCATTCAAGGCTTCGTATGGGGACATCCGTTATCCGCCGAAGATTCTGAAAAACTGGTCATTGCGGAAACAAAATCATAAAAAATAAGGGCTGATGTACCACGGTACATCAGCCCTTTAAAATTCCTGCTACTGTGTCGAAAGTTCCGACATCCTATCGGATATTGCATTCATCAGTGTAATAGACTCTTCTATCTTGGACATATTCTGGTGAGTAAGATTTATCATCTCATCCGTGCTTGCATTGAACTCTTCGCTGGTAGCCATAAGAGATGAAGTACTCTCAACAACCTTGTTATTGGAGTCCTTGATCATCTTCATATCTTTCTTAATATATTTAAGCTTCTCGGAAAGTTCCTCGGAACGCTTCTTGGACTCATTAAGCTGTTGCTTTGTCATCTCGGCAAGTTCGGTCTGGACGTTGGCGGTATCAACAGTTGTACCGGCCTTTTCCGAAACTTCGCTTGCATTATCTTTGAGTTCCTGAAGAATCCTGGTTATCTGCTCCGTAGAATTCTTGGTCTGGGCAGCCAGATTACTGATCTCATTTGCAACAACCGCAAATCCTCTTCCCGACTCTCCCGCTCTGGCCGCTTCAATGGAAGCATTAAGCGAAAGGAGGTTTGTCTGATCTGATATACTGAGGATCATGTCGGTAATATTCATAGCCTGTTCGGAAGAAGCCTGCTGTTTTTCGGCAGCTCCCATCATCTGATTTCCGACGGTGGTATTCTCAAGTGATTTTGCTACTAGAGCCTCCATATCGGACAGACACTTATTTAACAGATCCAGCATCTCCTGGGAAGCATCAACCGCATCAAGAGTCATTCTCTCCGTTTCTTCGACCACCTTCTGAATATCGCTGGTCATCTGAGTCTGAAGTTCTACGGCATGAACATTTTCTTCATTACCCCTTCCGATCTGATCCATCGCATCACTTACATGGGATGAGGTTGTATTAAGATCATCCAGACTCGACTTAAGCACATCTACCTTACCTACTACATCATCGGTGATTTCTAAGATATGCTGTGAGACTTTCTCTCTCTCGGCAGAGGCAATTTCAATCTCTTCCATATCTTCTTTCATGAAAGATGAAAGAAGCTTGGATCCTGATACGGTACCTACAAAGGTAAGAATGGAGATGATGATCTCTATCATAACAACTTCGATAACTGCAGTGGGATCTTCAGCCTGAGCAAAGTTAAGGATCACTCGAATAAAATTGAGAATAAGGAATGCACTGCCCATTCCTATAGTCAGCTTACGATCGAAATACATGACCATTACTATGAGAACAGGGATCATATAAGGATAGATACTTGTGGATGTGGTTGAAAGCAGCATAACTGCATAGACAACGGTATATCCGACAGCCACATAAGATTTCATCATATCCGGAGCATTGATACTGATAAGGATCGTAGCTATCAGATTGACGATAACAAGTATTAGCGGAATTATACTTTGCATCGGATTCATATCCGATAAGGCAAGCTGGGATACCAAACCGATAGAAGCAAAGATCGAGGTCACGATCATTACTGTGAGCATCAGTTTATTGACCCTCTTTACCTGATCCGATTGAAGATTGACAGATGACATACTAAGATCTCCTTTCTTACTTTAAAGAATCCATTACAACTTTCTGAGCTTCTTCCGGGGGAAGAGGCCGTCCCCATACATAACCCTGTACAAGATCGCATCCGATCTCCTTGAGGGTAGTGAGCTGGGATTCATCCTCTACACCTTCCGATATAACATCGAGTCCCATAATATGTCCCAGCGATATGATGGTCTGTACATATGCCTTGGACTTATCATCCTTGTTGATATCATCAATGAAGGATTTATCAATCTTAAGAAGTGTGGCAGGCATGGAGTTAATATAACTGAGCGAAGAATATCCCGTTCCAAAATCATCAATCGCTATCTGGACACCCATGTTGCGGATCTCCTCGACGGAATGTTTTGCTTTTTCCATGGATTCGATCATTATGGATTCCGTAACCTCGATCTCCAGCTGTGAGGGAGGAATCTTACTGTCTGTCAGGAGACTTCTGATCTCTTCCGTAAAACCCGTCATCATCAAATGCCTTACGGATACATTGAGACTGAGTATGATCTCCGCACCGGTATCAGCGATCAGATTTCCGACATAAGAAGCTGCTTTTCTGAAAACTATTCCGTCCAGCTTATCGATAAGCCCGCACTTTTCAGCTATGGGAATAAACTCTCCCGGACTGATAAAATTACCGTTCTCATCCTTCATACGTGCCAAAGCTTCAAATCCGCGAAGCTTGTGATCCATGTCAAACTGAGGCTGAAGCATGTAGAAAACCGTATCATTTTCAATGGCGGTACGGATCTTCCCTTCCAGTTCAAATGTATTATCTTCCAGGATGTCGGGAGTGTATCTGAGGATATGATTCGAACTGCTCTCCTGCTTGATATTCTTCATTGCACAGTTCGAAGCGATGACGAGCTGATCGATGGTTTCGGCATCATCGGGATAGATGGAATATCCGAAGCTCGCACTCATCTTAAAATCACAACCGAATACCGAAAACGATTCTTTCATGGCATCGGCATACATTTTAACCGTTTTGTAAACATCCTCTTCGGATTTATATCTTCTGATGATCAGACAGAACTCATCGGAGCTTAATCTTGTTATGAAATCAAGAGTTCCGGAAGCTCCGGTATCTGCGATCTTCTTCCATCTTCTCGCGACTTCCTTAAGAACCTGGTTGCCCCCGTCAAATCCCATGGTATCATTGATATTTTTGAATCCGTTCAGGTTAATGGTAACGTTGGCAAAGGGAATCTTTCTGGCAATCAGGGCATTTATGAGTTCGGTTACGGCATACCAGTTGGGAAGTCCGGTAAGGATATCCGTTACAGCCTGATTTCGAAGTTCTTTCTGAACCAATGCGATCTTCTTGTTACTGAAATAGATAATGCACACCGCAACAATGGTAAGAACATTGCTGAAAATACCGGGAATGCTGGTGAAGACATGATTTACGATTATGTTTACGATGATAAGGGGAATCTGAACCAGGAGAAAAGTAAGAGATGTGGCAAAGCCCTTCTTTCCGAAGTACATGGTAATGATGAGCACACACATGTTGGCAAGCGAAGTAAAAACTCCGGCGAATGTATATACCGGAATGGTGCGGTTATTTATACTGATGCCCGCAGCGGATGCTGCACTGACGCTGACAATACAGGTGGCCGCCAGATATATGATGACCAAAAGGACAAATACCCACGAAGAAGCCTCAGACTTTTTGGAATACAGTCTGTCGAGAGTCTCCTCGAGCACCAATTTGGTATGATTTTCAACCCCTGTATTTTTCATACTCAACCCCCATTACGTATGAAACCTTTCTGTTAATTATAGCATTAATTATATGTAATTATGCAAAAAAAAGCATTGATACCACTTTTGTCACATTTCGGGTATCAATGCTGATTTTTGCAGATATTTGACTTACATGGCTATGACGACTCCGCCGGGATTTTCATACGATGTGGATATACCGCCGGCATTAAGTATCTTAACATCGGTAAAACCGAAGCGTTCGGTAAGGATCTTGGCAATCTTCAGGCACAGTTCCTTGCTTTCGCACTGAGTTATCCTGACTGCTCTTGAAGGATCGATCTTTTTCTTTTCGATATGATACAGCATCCTATTAACGGCATTTTGCATTCCCATAGCCTGATCGAGCTGCTTTATCTCTCCGTCGTCTCCGTATAAAACAGGTTTTACATTGAGTGCAGTGGCAACCAGGGCCTTAACGCCTTTAAGCCTTCCATTCCTCTTGAATGTTTCAAGATCGTCCAGAACGAAGATCGTAAACATTTCATCCCTGAAAGCCTCAACCTCTTTTACTATCTCATCAAAACTCTTACCCGCTTCGTTAAGAGCCACGATCTTATCCGAGATCAGGTGCTCTCCTGCGGCTGCGCTTTTGGAATCGAAAACATGGATCTTAACATCCTCATGCTCTTCCTCAAACATTTCCTTGGCAACCATCGCTGCATTATACACACCGCTTAATTTGGCTGACAAAGTAACTACGTAATTGTCGCAGTTTTCATCGAATGCCTTATAAAAATCATCCGGTGAGGGACATGCCGACTTGGGATAGCCCGGATCTTCTTTGATCATTTTGATCCAATCTTCCTGTGTTCTCCTTCCGTCGTCGCGGTATTCGATACCGCCTATAGAAACAGACATCGGTACGCTTACATGCATACCCTTTCTAAGCTCGAGCTTTGTGAAATCACAACAGCTGTCTCCTATTATCTTGATTGCCATTTTAAAACCTCCGTAAACAACCCCTATTTACTATATGTATGATGGGGTAATCTGTTCATGGCGATAAAGCCTATGATCACACCCACTGCACATACAACGCATCCTGTTCCCAGCATTGCCTTGATGCCGAGATTATCCAATATCACACCGCTTATAAGATTTGAAAATACCCCTCCTACGGTTATCGCACTTGTTACATAAGCCTGGCCTTTAACCTGATCGAGTTCGTCCATGGTCTCGCTGACATAATAAGCAGCAGCGGGAATGAACACCGCATATGCAAAAAGCTGGAAGGACTGACTTACATACATTCCGGCCATATTTGAAACAAACATCAGTATAAGGATCTTGACAAAAAATGCGGTTCCCGAGAAAACAAGCATCTTGCCGGAGGAAATCTTTTTGAGGAAACCCCCTATGAAAGCCATCACCGGAAGTTCCAAAATTGCCTGCAGGAAATTGGAATAACCCAGCTCGGTCTCAGCGCCTCCGAGACTTCTGATTATCTGGATCATGAAGTCATTGATCATATTATGGGCAAAGTAAAAACAGATCGTTCCGATCAAGAATACGGAAAATGCAGGATAGGTCCTTGCAAATTCAAAGATATTATTGTGAGCCTTTCCCCGGGCTGTCTCCTCTTTACCGCTTCCGGAATCTTCATTATCCGGCTTTTTGAATGTAAATACCACGATTGCCGAAAGGATCATGGTAACGACATTCACAGCCAGAAGAATATCCACACCTTTATCCTCGACAACACCTCCGATAAAGGCAGAAGTAACCGCAAAACTTGCAGAACCCAGTCCTCTTGCTAGTCCGTAGAAAATATGACAGCCCGCCTTTTGATATTCAAAGCAAAGTGCGGTCATTACCGGCTGATACGCAAACTGGATCATATATATGAGTGCATAGATGATAAAGACTATGATCTTATGTGAGCTGAGGAATTTAAGAAGAACCGATCCGATCATGATCACGAATACGGATATGAGAATAAACCTTCTGTTCGTAAGCGGTCCCGGCTTGTCAATGATCCCGGCGATATAAGGCTGAACAAAAGCTGATGAGATATTTGCGACCGCAAGAAGTACTCCCACTTCGGTATTGGAAAAACCGTTAGCGAGCAGGTATACCGCAGCCATTGCGTGAATGGTACAAAACGCGGCAAAATATGTCACGTTAATTAGCGTATATCTGAATGTCCATGATCCGCTTTTCATACCATATATCCTACCATAATTACATTTACTTGGCACCAAAAAACCTCCTTATCATGCGATAAGGAGGTTAAATTTAATATATATAACGCTATCAATTCAGCTTGAAATTCTTCAGATCATCACTGATGGCTGCAGAACAGTCGCTGAGTTTTTCAGATACTTCGGAGAGACTTTCCGTATCATTCGAAAGCTTACCGCTGTCTTTAACGATGATATCCGACAATTCAAGTATCTGGGTAACGGTAGCTGCCTGTTCTTCGGTAGCTGCCGCATTGTTGGATGCTACGTCATTTATCTTACCGATGCCGCTTACAATATCGGTTATTGCATCGGTAGCCTTGGTAATATCCGTGTAAATGGATTCAAACGACTCGTTGGAGCGGCTTACTCCTGCAAGACATTTCTCCATATCCTTGATACAGTCATCAGCCTTCTCGTTGATATTTGCAATATTCTCGGTAATGGTCTCGACAAGTGTGGAAATATGAGCCGCAGCGGTGGATGACTGATTAGCCAGTGCTCCGACTTCACTTGCAACAACCGCAAATCCTCTTCCTGCTTCTCCCGCTCTCGCAGCCTCAATGGATGCATTAAGGGAAAGAAGGTTTGTCTGAGATGAAATATCCCCGATGGTATTTGTAATACCCTTGATCTCATCAACTGTTTCAGCCGTCATACGAATGATCGATGTCAGTTCTTCGATAGTATCATTGAGAACTTTAACTGCCTGAGTCATATCTCTCATTTCGCCTCTTCCGCTCTCGGAAGCCTTAACGGTTTCTTCGCAAAGGGTTCTGACTTCTTCGGAATTTGTAGCGAGATTACTTGATACATTTGCAAGCTCCGTTGCGGCATTTGCCACATCATCTATGGACTGATCAAGGCCATTCAGATAATCATTGAGCTTCTCTATGGATTCGTTCTGTGAAGCATTGGATTCTCTTAATCCTCCGGAGATTCCCGCACACTGCTCCGCACTCTCGTTCATGTCACCCGTGATCTCGGTCAGATGAGTGAGCATTCCTTTCATACGATCGATGTAATCATTGAGCTGCTCACTGAGAGTAGTGATCTCGTTATTTCCCTCGGGAACGATATCGGTGGTAAAGTCACCTCCCGTAAGATCTCCGATCTTGCCGGTTACATTCGAAACGGGATTTAAATACTTACGAATTATAAAATAAAGGAAGGCTGCAAGTAATCCAAGGCTGATAAGCGTGATTATCAGACTTACATTAAGGGATGAAAGGGTGGGATCCATAACGAAGCTGTAAGGAGTTGCGCTTGCAACAAGCCAGGAAGTTCCGTCAATTTCAGTGGCAACATACATCATCTTTCCGGCACCCGTTCCGGTTATACTGACTCTGTCACCGCTTGCCGTAGAGGAAGTATTAAGTGATGAATATACAGATGCCAGTCCCTTTACGGTAGTATCAGTAGAACTGCTTAACGTTGATCCGACTACGGATGGATCATTGCTGAGAAGGATATCGCCGGTAGCCGCATTGATAATGTAGATCTTCACTTCGTCGGAGCTTGATTCAAAGGCATCAAGTTTCTCCTGCATCTTATCGAAATTTATATCACTGCTGAGAACAACATCATCCCTTACCATTATGGAGCAGGCGATACAGGTTTTACCCGTAGATGCATCTACATAGGGATCGGATGAATAGATCTGTCCTCCGGCACTTATGGCACCCTTATACCAGGGTCTGTCGGTGAAAACAAAGTTATCATCAGGCACCCATCCGGATCCGTCAAAAAATCTTCCGCTGGAACCGTTTGCCATATAAATATCCTGAGAATCGGGATCGGATACAGTAAGTCCCTCAAGCAGCTCTCTTGTCTGCTCGAAACTCATGTTAGGTGAACTTCTCCAGATCTCCGCACTCATCTCAACTCTGCTCTCGATCAGCTTCCACCAGTTGCCGATCTCCTCGGCATAAGTGACTGAATCACGTGCAAGCAGGGATACGGAAAGTGTCTTGATCTGATCGGACTGAGTCGACATGTTGTATCCGGTAATGATTATGATGATGATCGTTACCGCAACTAGGACTCTGAGCAGAATGATCTTTTTCAAAGAGCTTCTCTTTTTGTTCATGCAACAACCTCCCTGGTGTTATATGTTACTGGTTTACTTTCCAATTGCGCCAACGTCATAAGGTGTCATCTGATATACATAATAGTTGAGCCAGTTGCTGTAAAGATTGATGGAATGAGATCTCCATGTAAGAAGAGGTCTTTCATTCGGATCATCATTCGGGAAATAATTAACGGGAACATTTACATCATCTCTTATTCCCTTGTCTCTGTCATATTCGTTTTTAAGAGTCATTCGGTCATATTCGGAATGACCGGTGACAAATATCTTATGTCCGTTCTCCGCCATTGCCAAGTATACGCCTGCTTCCTCTGACTCTGCCAGAATGGTAAGTTCGGGACATGCTTTCAAAAGTTCGGAAGGAGTATCCGTATGTCTGGAATGAGGAGCTAAAAATACATCGTCAAAGCCTCTTACAAGAGGAATCTTTCTGTTTAAAACCCTGTGCTTAAACACTCCGAAAAGCTTGGCGGGAAGCTGTCTTTTATTGATCCCGTAGTAATGGTAAAAGCCTGCCTGTGCTCCCCAGCAAATATGGAAAACACTGGTCACGTGGGTATCTGCCCAATCAAGGATCTTAACCGTCTCCTCCCAGTAATCAACTTCTTCAAAGGAGATATCTTCAACAGGCGCACCGGTTATGATCATGCCGTCAAATTTCTGGTCCTTGATCTCTTCAAATGTAACATAGAATTTATTCAGATGCGATGCGGATGTGTTCTTGGATACATGTGTTTCCGTCATCATAAATGTGACATCAACCTGGAGCGGAGTATTGGAAAGAGCTCTTAACAGCTGAAGTTCCGTGTCCTGCTTTACCGGCATGTTATTCAGGATAAGGACCTTAAGAGGTCTTATGTCCTGATGAACCGCACGGTTTTCATCCATCACAAATATGTTTTCCGTTTCAAGGATCTGTCTTGCGGGCAGATCCCCCTGTACCTTAATGGGCATTTCAAATTACTCCTTCAGATAAGTATTTATGAATTCATCCTCGGTAAGTATCGTTACGCCGAGGCTCTTGGCTGTTTTATTTTTCGAAGAATTGGAGGCTGCGTCATTGTTGATAAGAGCCGTGGTCTTGGCAGATACGGATCCTGCCACCTTGCCGCCCCTTTCCTCTATTATGGCTTTAAGCGCATTTCTGTTCTCGAAATTATTGAGACTTCCCGTGATGACAAATGTAAGACCGGCCAGATTTTGCTCGGAGGTATTAACGGGCACCTCAATTGTCAGGTCCGCAAGTACGGCATCTATCTTACGGTTATTCTCATCATCCGCAAAATAAGACGTTATATCGGAAGCCATGATATCACCGATACCCTCAACTTCAGAAAGCTCTTCCGCAGTAGCCTTACGTATTTTGTCTATATCATGGTCAAATGCCTTGGCAAGTACCTTGGCATTTGCAACACCTATTCCCGGTATTCCCAAACCGAATAAGAATCTGGGCAGTGTGGTTTTCGATGCGGTCTTTACGGAAGCAATAAGATTGGCATATGACTTCTCACCGAAGCCTTCCATGTGAACGATCTTTTCTTCGTATCTGTCCAGATGAAAGAGATCGTCAAACTCTTTGATAAAGCCCATATCAATAAGCTTTTCCAGAGTCATCTCCGAAAGTCCGTCCACGTTAAGAGCATCCCTGCTTACAAACTGGGAAAACGTCTTGATCTGTTTTGCGGCGCAGCCGGGATTGGTACAATAAAGACTCTCAGCCTCATTAAGAGCTCTGATCTCCGTGGGAGCACCACATACGGGGCATTTGGCAGGGATGGACAGATTACCGCTCTTGGTGAGATTTTCGGCAATCTGGGGAATGATCATATTGGCTTTGTAAACCGTGATACGATCTCCGATACCAAGTTTTAATTCTCTTACGATACTGATATTATGAACCGATGCTCTTGTAACAGTAGTTCCTTCCAGCTCAACGGGATCGAATATGGCAACGGGATTGATAAGACCTGTCCTTGATGCGCTCCACTCAATTTCCCTGAGGGTAGTCTCAGCGGTCTCATCCGCCCATTTAAAAGCTATTGAATGTCTGGGTGATTTTGCCGTTCTTCCCAGGGATGCTCCGTAATTAACATCCTCGTAGGTAAGCACAAGTCCATCCGAAGGGATCTCGTAATGTGCTATCCTCTTCTCATAATCAGCGACGGCATCAGCTACATTTGCAGACGTTACGGGCATTCTCTGAACTGCCTCGAATCCAAGCGATTCCAGGAAAGAAAGTCTTCCGTTTGCGGAAGCCATTATCTTATCATCCGCGCCTTCAGCAGATACCAGATTAAACGCAACAAATCTTACGTGTCTCTTGGCAGTGATGCTCGCATCAAGCTGTCTTACGGATCCGCTGCAAAGGTTTCTGGGATTCTTATATTTATCCGCATCATTTGCGATGGATGCATTTATCTTCTCAAAATCAGGATATGATATAACTGCTTCGCCTCTTATTACCAGCTCTCCGGTAAAAGAGATCTTTAAGGGGACATTATCAAATACTTTGGCATTGGGAGTTATGACTTCTACTATCTCACCGTTTCCTCTGGTAACCGCTTTGGATAATGCTCCGTTTTCATAAGTGAGCACAACGGTAAGTCCGTCAAGCTTCCAGCTCAGCATCCCCTCGTGGTCTCCGAGCCACTCTGACAGTTCCTCCCTTGATTTGGTCTTTCCCAGTGAAAGCATGGGAGAAGGATGTCTTTCCTTGGGAAGCTCATCAACGGCTTCATATCCTACGGTCTGTGTGGGACTTCCCGCAAGGATCATACCGGTCTCTTCCTCAAGTCTTACAAGTTCATCATAAAGAGCATCATATTCCCTGTCGGAAAGAGGTGATTCATCCTTGGCATAATAATCCTCGGATGCCTTCTTCAGGATGACGTTAAGTTCTTTTATCCTGTTTATCTTAGCTTCATCTGCCATTTATTTCTTCCACAATCCTTTGATTTCTTCAGCGGTAAGTTCCCTGTACTCTCCGGGTTTTAAGCCACCGAGAGTAACATTCATAACCCTGACTCTCCTAAGCTTTTTTACCTTAAGGCTCACCTGTTCGCACATTCTTCTGATCTGACGGTTAAGTCCCTGAGTCAGAGTAACGGACATGGTGACTTTGTCTTTGATCACAACTTTGCAGGGTCTTGTTTTAACCTTAAGTTCGGGCAGATAGATACCCTTTCTGAGTTTCTCCGCAAGTTCCTCAGTTATCTCCTTGTCGGTGGTAACGATGTATTCTTTCTCGTGGAGATTCGCTCCTCTCATCATATGATCGATGAGATTTCCGTCATTGGTAAGAAGTATGAGTCCTTCGGAATCTTTATCCAGTCTTCCCGCATATGTTACTCTCACGGGATAATCGATATAATCGCTTATAAGTCTGTCCGCATGATCATCCTTTTCGGATGTGGTAACGCCCTTGGGCTTGTTGAAGGCAAGAACCACGGTCTTGCTCATTCCCTTCAAAACCCTGCCTTCGTATTCAACCCTGTCACCGGGTTCTACGGCTTCGCCTACGCGTGCCACATGATCATTTATGATAACCTTGCCTGCTTCGATAAGTCTGTCCGCTTCACGCCTGGAGCAGACTCCCGACTCGGCCAGGAATTTATTCAGTCTTATTTTTCCTGAGTCCATATTTCCATATCCTCGATGCGCCTTGTCTCCGGTATCCCTACGCTCTGGGCGCCGCGCTTAGCCATCTTATCCGCTATCTCGTTATATTTGACACCTGTATGAGCTTCAACTTTGTGAAATCTTATATCGATATGGCTCATCCAGCCTTTCATTGCCATGGCGAATGACCTTGTAAGATCATTCTTGCTCTTCCATGCGCCCGTGACCCAGCACTCGATCCCGGCGTAATCGTAACAGATCTCAAGCTCGTCATATCCGTTTATGATCGCCCAGCGGACAGCAAGCATCGA